>JAUXGZ010000022.1 GCA_030621785.1 Gammaproteobacteria bacterium
CACTGTAACCGATGGCACAGGGGGTTTTCTCAACCAGGTCGACGACATCCTTGGAGCCATGCATGTCCAGGGTGCCCTGGCGATATTTGCCTTTCTTGCCCAGTACGGCTTCCTTGAAGTAGGCGTAGGTGCCGGAATTGTTCTGCCGGCTCACCACCACAATCTTGTCACCCTTGCAGCCGGGCACGGTGATGCCCATATCCGACCATTTCGTGACACTGGGGTCACGGCCATAGATGTCTTTCAGTTGTGCCAGTGTCAGGGATTCGATCGGGTTGTTCGGGTGAATGAATACCGCCAGCGCATCATAACCAACGACATGTTCGACCGGTGACTGACCGTTCTTCCTGGCCAGATCCATTTCCCTGTCCTTCATTTTGCGGCTGGAATTGGCGATATCTACCGTACCGTTGATCATGGATGCAATGCCGGTCCCGGATCCGCCACCGGAGACTGCCACGGCGGCGTCGGGATTGACCTCGGGGTAGGCTTCGGCCCAGGCCTGGGCGACATTGACCAGGGTATCGGAACCCTTGTTCTGGATCAGGGTGCGTGCCTGCGGGGCCATGCTGGCAAGCAGAGCAGATGCCAGCAGCATGGTGGAAAAAACGGCTTTCAGCTTCATGGTTACAGCTCCTGTTGAAGGTAAATCCATCACTAATGGTTCCCCGGTGCGCGCCAACCTTGTTCCGTTCATGGCGTGACACGCGTCGACCGGGCAGGGATGAGAAAAATCCCGGCGACTATAACTGCTGAATGTTAACGTTTTATGACCACCTGATTTATTCAAGAACGAACGCTTGTGTAATACTGGCATCAGGCTGAACCCGGGGCAATCAATAGTGCCTGATTTAAGGGGGTTCCTTGATCTGGATCAATTAGCGTTTAGCTTCCTGTGCGCATGGAATCCGGATCCGGGCTACGGTACCACCTCGGTCGCGCGGTAAAAGTTCAATCTCCCAGTCCTGCGCGTCTGCCAGTTGACGCGCGATGGCCAGACCCAGGCCGCTGCCACCGGTGCGACGGTTGCGCGAGGATTCCAGTCGGTGAAAAGGCCGGAAAACCGCCTCGCGTTCGTGTTCGGGAATGCCGGCGCCACGGTCCAGCACCTGTATGACGGCCTGTTCCGGTTCACAGTGACATTCGACCGCGGGTGGCGCGTCGTTACCGTAACGGATGGCATTGTCAATCAGGTTCAACAGGATGCGTTGCAGGGCCATGGGGGCGATTGCGCAGTAGCAGCATGCTCCGGGCCGCCAGTCGATACGGGTACCCGATTGCTCGTAACCGGTGACGATGCCGTCCAGGAATTCGCGCAGATCCACGTTCTCGGTGTCACGGGTTTTCGTGCCGCGAGCCATTTCCAGCGTAACACCGATGAGTTGGTCCATCTCTTCCATGTCACGCCGTAGCCTGTTGGTCAGTTCGGTATTCGTCCGGTCTTCCGGCAACAGCTCCAGTGCCAGCCGCATCCGGGTGAGTGGTGTACGCAAATCATGGGATATGCCGGCCAGCAGGGTGGTTCTGTTCTCGATTAATTCACCCAGCTCGCGCTCCATAATATTGAAATTGTGCGTTAGTTCGACCAGTTCCCTCGGCCCGGTTTCCGGCAGGGGTTCCAGGACCTCGCCGCGACCCACCCGTGAGGTGGCTTCGGAAAGACGTGCCAGCGGCAGCGTCAGGCGCCGCACCAGCAGCAGGGAAGTCAGCACGACGGCAATGGCGCCAGCCAGGATCACCAGCAGTGCGGCAAAAGGTGGCCTGACCGCGACACGCGAACTCGGGAATCCAACCCGAATGGTTTGGCCTCCCATGGGAATATCAGCATAGAACCAGGATGTCGCCTGGTGATCTTCCAGCAGGGCAACCGGTTTGCCCAGATGCTGTTCCAGCATATTTTCAATGAAATGCAGATAAGGCCATGGATTCGATGTCACCGGGAACGGGCTTTCGGCAAGGCCGACTTTTAACGCATGATTTTTCATCAGCTCTTTCTCAAAAGCCGGGCGGGCTGCCGGAGTCAATTCTCCCCAGGTCTGCGCCGACAGCACCATCAATGTGCCTACATCCTCGGCAGCACGCCTGGCAAGCGGTACGAGAATGTAGTTGATTACAACGGCTGACGAGAACAACAGGAATATGGCGAATGTGATGCCGATGGTGATTCCGGTTCTGGCGAACAGGGTGCGAGGATGCCTCATGCCTGGTCCGGTGGTGCGCTTGCCGCGGGCAGAAAACGGTAGCCTTCACCCCAGACGGTATGAATATAGACTGGCGAAGACGGATCAGGTTCTATTTTTCGACGCAGGCGCGTAACGCGTACATCGATGCTGCGATCATAGGGGGATCGGTCGAATCCCTTGATCATATCGACCAGTGTATCCCGGCTCAACACCCGGTTCGGGTGCTGCACAAAAATCGCCAGGAGTGAGTATTCACCATTGGTCAGTTCTACCTTTTCACCATTCCGGCTTAACTCCCGCGTAGTCAGGTTCAGGTGGTAGGGGCCGAATGTGAAGCGCTGCTCGCCTGTAGTGCCGGGCTCTGCAGTGGCCGCTGCAGGCCGCCGGAGCACGGCACGGATCCTGGCAAGAAGCTCTCGCGGGTTGAACGGCTTGGGCAGGTAGTCGTCTGCGCCGACTTCCAGGCCAACGATGCGGTCCACTTCGTCGCCCCGCGCAGACAGCATGATGATAGGCAGGTTATGCGAACTCCGCAGACGTCGGGCGATGCTGAGTCCGTCTTCACCCGGTAGCATGATGTCCAGAATGACCAGTTCGGCAGTATTCTCGGCAAGAAAGGCGTCCATCGCCGGCCCGTCTTCCACACCGCTTACATCGAACCCCTGCCCGGACAGGTAGCGCTCCAGCAGTTCGCGCAGCTCGGCGTCGTCGTCCACCACCAGGATTTTCGGGGTTTCTGCATCCATGAGGAGCCTGTCAATCGCGCGGCACACTACCGTCACTACAGGTATTCTGTAACATTTTGAAACAATTTTCCGCTTTTCTGTAATTCGGGTGAAATATTTGGGTCGTAGTCTGTAGGACAGAAGCAGGGCTGTAGCTCTGTATTGCGGGAGAAATATAATGATTATTGATGCTTTCACAATTGCCGGAATCGTTATCTCCGCAGTGATAGTAGCCGCTGTGGTTTCACTTCATTGGTGGGGGACCGGACGAGTCTGCGACTGAGCGGATTTCGAGGTTGTAGCGCGGCTGATTACAGCCGCACTTTCCCGCCTGATTGCGATGTCTTACCCTGCACCTGACTGTACGGCAGGTGCAGCGGTCGTGTTTTTATGTTGTTGCTTTTGTCGATTAATTGCAGATGCCGGCAGTTGGCGTAAACTGGCTGCCAATTCATTCAGGGCAACGGGACGTGATCGAGATCCGTATACATGGCCGTGGCGGCCAGGGTAACGTGGTGGCAGCCTACCTGTTGGCTACCACGGCCTTCGAGGATGGACGCTACGGACAGGCATTTCCGAATTTCGGAGCCGAACGGCGCGGTGCACCGGTAACCGCCTTTGTGCGCATATCCGGGCAACCGATACGGCGGCGTTGCCAGGTCATCGAACCGGCTTTTCTGATTATCCAGGACGAGGCGCTGCTGCACGTCGAAGGCGTGCTCGACGGTTTGCAACCCGGTGGCGGCATCCTGGTCAATTCCAGTCGACCAGGCGAAGAAATTGGTGGCCTGATCGGCCGCGAGGTTATGGCGTTGCCGGCATCCCCGCTGGCCAGCAGGATCCTCGGGCGACCGGTGCCTAATACGGCGCTGCTGGCAGCCTTTCTGGCATTGACTGAGCTGTTGCCGATCGACGCGCTGGTGCGGGCGCTGGCCGGGCGTTTCAGGGGCAAGGTGCTGGATGCGAACTCCCGCCTGATTGAAGAGGCCGCTGGAATGGTGCCGGTCGGACAATGGAAGGAGGCATCCAGTGAAACAGGCGCTTGAAGGTTCGCAGGCTATTGCACGAGCAGTGAGCCTGTGTCGCCCGCAGGTGGTATCCGCGTATCCAATCACACCGCAAACTCATATCGTGGAAAACCTGTCGCGCCTGGTGGCCGATGGTGTACTTGATTGCGAACTGGTTAGTGTCGAGAGCGAGTTTTCCGCCGCGTCGGTCGCGCTGGGCGCAGTAGCAGCCGGTTCACGCGCCTATACGGCCTCATCGTCACAGGGTATCCTGTTGATGAGTGAGGTGCTGTTTAATATCTCCGGGCTGCGTATTCCGCTGGTTATGACCTGTGCCAACCGGGCACTGGCAGCGCCGTTGTCGATCTGGAACGATCAGCAGGATTCCATGGCGGTGCGCGACGCCGGCTGGATACAGCTATATTGCGCCGACAACCAGGAAGCAGTAGACATGACTATCCAGGCCTACCGCATTGCTGAACGCTGCGAATTGCCGGTTATGGTCTGTGTCGATGGTTTTACCCTCACCCATACGCTGGAGGTACTGGATCTTCCCGACCAGCAACTGGTCGATGCCTTCCTGCCGGCATTCCATTTTGACCGCAAACTCGATCCTGCGAATCCGATCAGTGTCGGCACCCTGGTGTCACCGGAATTCTTTACCGAGGCCCGCTACGACCATCATCAGGCCCTGCTGCAGTCTGCGGAGATCATCGAGCAGACCCGGCGCGAGTGGCAGGACATGACCGGCCGCGACACGGGTGGTTTGCTAGGCGTCGCGGGTGATGCGGATGCCCGGGTCGGCGTACTCGTCCTGGGTTCCATTACCGGTACGCTGCAGGAGGCCATGGAAGCAAGCACTGACACCGAGCCTGCCTGCCTGATCACCCTGCGTGCTTTTCGACCATTTCCCGAACAGGCCCTGCGCGACGCCTGCAGTGGACTCGAGCGTCTGATCGTGCTGGAACGTGCACTATCACCGGGAGCCGGCGGTATTGTCGGTAGCGAGGTGCGCGCCGCACTGTCGAGCCTGGACAGGCCGCCGCGAGTATTCAATTTCAGCGTGGGCCTCGGGGGGCGCGACGTGCCACTGGAAACCTGGAGTCGTGCGCTGGCTGCTGTGGCAGGCAACGCCGGCGCCGGTTTCGATATGCTCGACCTCGAGCCTTCCCGGTTACCGCAGGAGGCGCTGTGATATGACGCAGGAAATAGAAATTCCGCTCGCCGAGCTGCGCCGTAACCAGCCCCGCTTTGGTGGCCTGGAGTCCGGACACCGGGCGTGCCTGGGGTGTGGCGAGGCACTGGCAGCGCGGCTGGTTTCCGAGTCTGCCGGCCCGGACGTCATGTATGCCAATGCCACCGGTTGCCTGGAAGTCTTCACCACAGCCTGGCCGGACTCTGCCTGGCAGGTGCCCTGGATGCACTCGCTGTTCTCCAATGCGGCGTCTATTGGTGCCGGCATGGAGGCGGCGTTGAAAGCCCAGGGCAAGGCAACCAAGGTAATTGCCATGGGCGGTGACGGCGGCACCTTCGATATCGGTTTTCAGGCTTTGTCCGGGATGCTGGAGCGCGGCCACAATGTGTTGTACGTTTGCTACGACAATGAAGCCTACATGAACACCGGCGTACAACGCTCGAGTTCAACGCCGCATGCGGCTGCCACCACGACCTCGCCGGCCGGCAGCGAGAGCATGGGCAAGCGGCATCTGAAAAAAGACATCGTGAGCATTGTTGCTGCACATCATATTCCCTACGCGGCAACCGCCTCGGTGGCCTATCCCTCGGATATTCGCAAGAAGGTACGCCGTGCCATGGGGATAGAGGGTCCGAGCTTCCTGCATATCCACGCGCCCTGTCCGCTGGGCTGGGGTCATGATGGTGCGCTTACCATAGAGGTTGCGCGTCTGGCGGTGCAGACCGGGCTTTTTCCGTTGATCGAACTCGAGCGCGGTGGCGTTGCCGGTGCCATGCCGATCCGCGAGGTGCGTCCGGTCAGTGACTACCTGGGCTTGCAGGCGCGTTTTCGGCACCTGTTTGCCGACAGCGCCAGGGCAAGGGAAGAACTCGAACACCTGCAGGCACTGGCCAATCACAATATCGAGGTATACCGGTTACGGGGTGAGTCCCGACAGGACTGCATGGATTCGGAAGGTGCCGATACTGTGCGGCGGGGAGGTATGCGATGGGCCTGAAGATCACGCGCGGTTCCTACGCCAAACCGGGTACCTCGCTGGCTTTCGATACCGGCTCCTGGCGGATTCAGCGGCCGGAACATCGGCATACCGCGGCACCCTGCCACGCGGCCTGCCCGGCCGGCGAGGACGCCCAGGCCTGGCTGGCGCTGGTCGAGGAGCAACGTTTTCGCGAGGCCTGGGAAACGATTGTTGCGGTCAATCCGTTGCCGGCGATTACCGGTCGGGTCTGCCATCACCCCTGCGAAACTGCCTGCAACCGTGGTGACTACGATACGCCCATTGCCATTCATCACGTGGAACGTTTTCTGGGAGATATGGCGTTGCAGGAAGGCTGGGACTATCCGCTGGCACCGGTGCTGGATACGGCACCGGAGATCGCGGTCGTCGGTGCCGGTCCGGCCGGCTGTTCGGCTGCCTGGCATCTGCGTCGTCGGGGTTTCCGGGTGCAGCTTCTCGAGGCTACGCCGGAGGCCGGCGGCCTGTTGCGCAGTGCCATCCCTCCCTACCGGTTGCCGGCCCTGGTAGCCGAGCAGGAGATTGGTCGCCTGATGCAGACCGGGATCCGGCTTATGACCGGCCAGCGGCTGGGGCGTGATTTTTCCCTGGATGAATTGCGCGACGGTTTTGCCGGTGTCTTTCTGGGTATCGGTACCCAGCAAGGTCGAGAGTGGAGTATTGACAGCGCTACGCCGAGTGACCTGTATGTCGGGCTGGCCCTGCTCAAGCGATGGATGGATGTCGGTGCGATACCCACCTGGTCCAGTGTGGCGATTGTCGGCGCCGGCAATACGGCGATCGACCTGGCGCGGGTGCTGAAGCACGCCGGTGTTCCGGAAGTGCACATTATTTCACACAAGGCCATTCCCGGCCCCGACGTTCCGGCCGCGGATGCCATGCCGGCTATCGGGAGAGAAATCGAGCAAGGTTTGGAGGAGGGGGTCATCATCCACGAGCACCGCGGGGTGCAGCGTCTGATCCTGCGCGGCGAACAGGTGCTCGGGGTGGAGCTGGTACACATGAAGAAGCTGTCTGATGCCAGTGGGCGTTTGAAGCGGGTAGCCTTCGAGGGCACTGAATCCATACTGCACGTCGACCAGGTCATTCCCGCCATCGGACAGGTCGTCGATCCTGAAGGTGTACATACCTTGCTGGATAATCGTGCTTATTTCCAGGTCGATGAATGGGGACAGTTTCCGGAAAGACCGTGGCTGTTTACCGGCGGTGATGCACGTGGCGACCGGGGTACGGTCAGCGAAGCCATCGGTGACGGGCGTCGCGCAGCTATGGCGATCGAGCATTTTGTTCACTCTGCCAGCGACAGTCCGCAGGACAACCCGGGCGAACCAATCGGGGTGGATCAGCTCAACCTGAACTACTACGAGCCCGGACCCAGACCCGCCGTGGCGGTACTCGAGGTATCGGGGCGCGACGGCTACGCCGAGGTCGAGGGCGGCCTTGAACGGCGTCAGGCAGTGGCGGAGGGCGAACGCTGTTTTTCCTGCGGTGACTGTCTGACCTGTGACAACTGCTGGACCCTGTGCCCGGATATGGCGGTACTCAAGACCCGTGAGCCGACGACCGACGGCTCGTATTACGTTTTCGATTACGGTTATTGCAAGGGCTGCGGACTTTGCGCCAACGAATGTCCTTGCGGTTATATCGTCATGCGGGACGAAGTCTAGTTTTCCAGGCGGCTCTGCCGTGAGAATCATCTACGCGGGTTCATCCGGCCCGTTGTCAGTCATGCCCCTGGAAACACTGCTGGAGAAAGGGCACGATGTCTGTGCCGTCGTACTGGCGAATGCGTGGACCACTTCTCTGCCACACAGAACCTTGTCAACGCTCACCGAACACAGCGGTTCTGTCAGCGAACTGGCCCGCTACCATGGCATTCCGGTAGTTTTGCTCGACGACGGTACGCGTGCCATGGCTCGCATGCGGCAACTTGCGCCTGAAGTCATCCTGGTGTCCTGTTTTGCCCGCCGGTTGCCGGATACACTGCTGTCATTGCCCGCGGCAGGCTGCTTCAATCTGCACCCGTCCCTGTTACCGGCCTGGCGCGGCCCGGACCCTCTATTCTGGCAGTTCCGGGAGGGCGCGGATGTTTTCGGCGTCAGCTGGCACCGTATGTCGTCGAAGATGGATGCCGGTGCTGTTGTTGCACAATCGAGGCTAACCATGCCGGACGGTATTTCCGCCCGGCAGGCGGCGGTCCTGTTGGCAGGGACCGGTAGTGGGTTGTTGCAAAATATGCTGTCTGCCCTGGAGCAGGATACAGTGGACGAAATTGAGCAGGACGAGCGCCTGGCAAGCTACCGGTCTTTCCCGCGGGAACGTGACTTCGATGTCAGTGCCTCCTGGTTGGCACGCAGGCTCTACAATTTCATCTGTGCAACCCGTGAGCGCGGTAGACACTACCCTTGCGAAATCGACGGCCGCAGCTTCCACCTGGTGCGGGCACGGAGCTGGCAAGCCGACGCTGCCGGTCCGCCGGTGATTTCGGGGAATCGCATCAGTTTTTCCTGTAATCACGGCAGACTCGATGCCGACTTTATGTGAAGCGGGTAAAACCCCGGTCAAATTGGGGATACGGGTTGCCGATTTCACTTATACTCGGCAAAACGTCCGGGGAAAGAACTATGAACGCACCGCAACAATACCAGCTGGTTGAAACACGGCTGCAGGAAAAGCTTGCCAACGGTACTACCCGCTGCAACCTGTGTCTGTGGCGTTGCAAGATCGGTCATGGTCAGCGCGGATTTTGCCAGGCGCACGTGAACCGCGATGGCACCCTCTACAATCTCTCCTACGGTATTTTGTCGTCGATCGATATCGATGCCATTGAAGACAAACCGGTGCGGCATTACCGTCCCGGCAGCCGGGTCATGTCGGTGGGCAGCTACGGCTGCAGTTTTCGCTGTGGCGGGTGTCATAATCTGGAAATTTCCTGGGGCGTAAGTGCGCTGGATGATCTGGCCAGGGGAGAATCCAGGAAAGCCTGGGTGACGCCGCAGTCACTGGTCGATAGCGCCGTACGAGCCGGCGTGCAGGGCATCGCCTTTACCTATTCGGAACCGGCCGTGTGGCTCGAATACGTAATCGATACCAGTATCCTGGCACACGCAGCCGGGTTGTATACGCTGTACGTCTCCAACAGTTTTGTCACCGATGAGGCGCTTGAGCTGATGGCACCGCATATCGATGTACTGTGCTCTGACATCAAGAGTTTGAGCGATGCCTTTTACCGGGAGATTTGTCGACCGGCAAAGGTGTCACAGGTTCTGCACGCGATCGAGAAGGCACAGGATCTGGGTATGCATGTCGAAACCCGGACCAACATCATTCCGGGCAAGAACGACGATCCGGAAGAGCATTACCGGATTGCCTGCTGGGTGCGGGATCACCTGGGCGCGGACAGCCCCTGGCACATCACCCGGTTTTTCCCGGCCTATAAGCTGAGCGATGTGCCGGCAACTCCGGAGTCCATGCTGTTCCGTGCCCGGGACGAGGCTTTGCGGGCAGGGTTGAAGAACGTGTATGTGTATAATGACAAGGGTTGCGATTGTGCCGCCGAAAACCGGCCGGTTGAATTCTATCTTGGCAGCAACAGCGAGGAGTTACACGCGGTGAAAAAGTGCGCTGCCTCCTGTTGCGGTGATGAAGGTATTTTACTCCGCAAATACGAAGACTGACGATACCAGGACCTGAAGATGACGAGAACAGTACAGTGTGTGATTTTGAAAAGGGAAGCGGAAGGCTTCGACAAAGCACCGCATCCGGGTGAACTGGGACAGCGTATCTATGCGAATGTTTCCCGCGAAGGATGGCAGCAGTGGCTCGAACGCCTGACGACCATCATTAACGAGAACGGGCTGACCACGGCCGATGTCGAAAATCTCGAGTTGATCGAAAAACATATGCTGGGCTTCTTCTTCGGTGAGGGTGATTTTGGTCAGCTGCCATCCGGTCACCGCCCGCCCGGTGGTGGTGGCAAGAAGTAGGCCTGTTATTGCGCGAGCCCTTGTTCCGGTGTTACGCGGAACAGCGGCGCGACCACGAAGTTTAATCGGGAGTGTGCCGTTCTGAGGGCGGATACAACGGCTTCAGGGGTTTCTGCGCGGGCAAATATATAACCAGGATACTGATTGCCTTCGGGTAACGGTATCAGTTCGCTGCCTTCGCGCACGATAATGTCGATTTTTTCGATATGCGCTACCTTTGCCGCCGCGGCGATGCCCTCCACGCGGCGCAGTATGCCGCCTTCGCTGATCGGGATCATCATTACACCGCGGGCCTCCCGCAGCGGCTCGGGACTGACCGACCGGCCGGTTGCCAGGGCAATGGCCAGTTCTTCCAGATTGAAGCCCTCCCTGTCGAGCGAGCGGGCGCAGTCACCACCGATGGTGCGTGAGGCAACTTCCAGAATCCAGATATCCCGCTCGTTGATGCGTAGTTCTGCGTGTACCGGCCCGGTGGTCAGGCCGTAAGCCTGGCAGGCCTGCGCAACCCGTTGCCGGATCCTTTCCTGTGTGTCGTCATCCAGCCGTGAAGGCGTTACGTAGATGGTTTCCTCGAAGCAGGGGCCCTCGAGTGGGTCGGGTTTGTCGAACAGCACCAGCGTGCTGAGCTCACCCCGGTACAGATAGCCTTCCCAGGCGACCTCGATACCCGGAATGTAGTCCTCCACCAGTACATGCGTCGCCTCGATGCCGTCTCCCGAGTCGGAAATAATCCTGCGTATCCGTTCGCAGGCCTGCATGAAGGCCGTGGGATCATCAGCGCGGATTACGCCCCGGCTGGCGGAAAGGTTGAGGGGTTTGATGACACAGGGCCAGGGAAGGCCGGCCATCTGGTTTTCCAGTGGCCGGCTGAGGTCGAGCAGGCAGTTCAGGGGAACCGGGCAACCTGCGAGAGACAGGTGGGCACGGGCCAGATCCTTACGCCTCGACAGCCGGGCGGCCAGTGGCGGGTTGTGTGGCAAACCCAGTTCGTGCGCGACCCGTGCCGCCAGTTCAACGGTGCTGTCATCGCTGCCGAGTATGCCCGCGAACGGTCGCCGTCGGGATTCCTGCAGAATGGTCGCGCATGCCTGCCCGGGATCGTCAGGCTCGATGTGCAGCCCGTTGTGTACATCAGAGACCAGCGAGTGCTCGCCGCGCGATGCGATCAGAATCTCGAGCCCCATGCGCCTGGCGGCCAGTACATAGGGCGCAATACGGTAACTTTCCGGCTGGGCGATCAGTAGCAGGCGGTCCGGCCCGCCGGAAGTGCGGGCTGTCAGGCGCAGCCACCGCCAGCCGCGCCGCAGGATCCGCAGGTGCCGGCGCCGCCCGTATTGGCGAACACGTTCCTGAACACGAAGCTCTTGTTGACGCCCTCGGTTTTGAAGTCGATTTCCACGCCTTCCAGAAAACCGAGCGCCACGGCGTCTACATAGATGTTCAGGCCGTCGTCGGTTTCCAGAACACAGTCATATTGGTGTGGCTGTTCGACGAAGGTCATGCCGTAGGACATGCCGCCACAACCGCCGCCCGAGACGAAAATACGCACGCCGTTCACATCGGCCTCATTTTCCGTGATTGCAATCAACTGGCTGACTGCTTCGGGTGTTACGTTGACCTGCTGGTTGGTCAAACGATTATCGAACCGGGTTTCCATCATAACGATCACCGTATTTTAAGCGTGGTTTGTGATCCGCTATTATAGTCTGGCCCGTGTGGCTCGGCAATTGGAAAAGGAACAGATAAACAGTGGGTTATTGTTTTCATACATTGGCCTGTCTATCGCATGGGGGTACATTGCCGGCGACGTGCCGGGTGAGCCCGGTTCCCGGGTGCCGCTACTGGCGCGGATGGAGAGGCTTTCCCGCTGGGTGACCATGCTGCTCGGGCTGGCAGCGGTTCTGTTACTCGTCATGGAATTGCACAAGTTGTTATGGCGAGCCCCGGGGCGCGTTCAGCCCGATGCGCTCTGACAATGCTGCAGTCCGACCGCTGTCAAAATATCAGTTAATATACCCTGATATTCTTGTACATATTGACAGGGTATGTAATCCTTCATAGCCTCATGCCATGATCCGGATTTTCATTTTCCGGGCGACCTGTAAACGGTGCAACGGATGGAGGATGCACAATGATTACCTTTGAGGAACTGAACGCGCAGAGCCACGAAATTACGGAACTTTCCAACGTACTGTCGTACCTGCTCGCCAACCGTGACATGTGTGACAGCACGACCTGCTGCGATCTCTTCTATCGTTACGGCGACCGGATTCACCAGCACCTGGACATGGTTGACCACACCTATTCACCTTTGCTTTCGAGCTCGGATGCAGATATCAACAATACCGCGAAGCGATTCATGGGAGCATCCCAGGAAATCCGGCGTATTTTTGCCCAGTATTCGAAGCGCTGGTGTGAAAAGCGTAAACATGCGCTGCATATCGGTAACCACGAAAAATTTATCGAGGAAACCAACGGGATTTTCGAGCTCATGTTGAACCGTATTCAGGATGAGGTGGAAAATCTCTATCCGTTGATCCGGGAAGTTAGGGGAGATAGTCAGCGGGCCGCCTGAATCCACTGGTTCGTATTTGTAAAACCCCGCCTTCAGACGGCGGACGGCAGCTTGGGCTGAGCACAGCCCAACCTTCATACCCGTAATACACTAAATATACTCATAAAACAGCCGATACCACACAGAGACAGGCTTTCCTGTTTTCTACCGGATGAAAGTGTGGGTATGGGAAATAACCCGAATCAACAGGTCAACGAGTTGGCTACCGGCGAGGTGTCGGCAGCGCTGTCGTTGCTGGATGAACTGCCACAACTGCACGCCGCGGTGCATCAGCTGTTCGAGGCACTGGCCAGCGACGATATCGACAGAACCCGCCTGGCCGCGGTGATCGATCAATGCCCTTCACTGGCATCGAAACTCGTTGGCCTGGCCAACAGCGCCTATTTTTGCCGACGTTCCAGGCCGATCACCGGAGTGTCGGACGCGGTTTTCGTTATCGGGTTTCGCACCGTGCGCAGCCTTGCGACCGCATCTGCGCTGCAGGAGCCGTTTTCCAATAATCGCTGTCCTGCTTTCCATCCCGGTCGTTTCTGGCTGCATGCGGCATTGACCGCTCATGTCGCACGTGAGCTGGCGCGCAAGACATCGGTGGAGTCCCTGAACCCGGAAGAGGCCTATCTGGCCGGTCTGCTACACAGTATCGGCCTGCTTGCACTCGCACAGCTCTTCCCGGAAGAGCTCAACCGGATTCTGGAACAGGGCGAATCCAGCCCGGGTTCCATGGCCGGGATGCTCGAGCAACAGTTCGGTGTTGACCATCGCTGCGTCGGTTCGGCACTGCTGTCCCGCTGGCACTTGCCGGAGCTTTTCAGCCGGGCATGCGCGCACTACGCTGACCCTGGTTACCAGGGAGAACACTGGGTATTGTGCCGGGTAATCGCAGTGTCCGGAGAGTGGGCCGAGCAGGTGATACACCAGCAAGAGAATAACTGTTTCGATCCGGCCGGCTTGAATGTGCTGGGGATAACACAGGACGATGGTGCTGCTATTGCCGGCGCCTGCATGGAGCAGGTGGAGGCGTTCTCCGAGCTGGCGGAACTGATCAGCGGTGAGAAACCGGTTTTCTGCGATCCGGTTGTGGTTGAAGATGCCGCGATCGAACTGAAAGATCGCCTGATCGACAGCATTGAATCGCTGTCCTCACTAAGTGCACTGACCGAGCTGGACCTCAAGGAAAGGGACGAGCGTTCCCTGTTGCGCGAAGCACTCGAGGTGCTGATGAAAAACCAGGATATGCAGCGCTGTTCTGTGTTCCTGGTAGAGGATGGCGTATTGGTAAATGCCGCCGGGCTAAGCTGGGTCGAGCTGAATGCCGGTTGCGCAGGGGCACCGGAATCCGGCGGCAACAGTCATCAATTCCGGTTGGGAGAAGGGCTGCTCGGCATTGCCGCCGAGTCTGGCGAATTACAGCATTGCCGGGATTGTTCCGCCGACCCCCGCTTCAAGCCGATGCCGGCGGGCGAGGGCGCAAGCCCCGGGTCGCTGATCAGCGTTCCGGTCCGCTTCCGGGACAGCACGCTCGGCGTGCTCAATATCTCGCACCGGGAGACCAATGTTTTCAGTGAGTGGGACGAACGTTTTCTGACCGTTTTTTGCAATCTGCTCGGACAGCTGATTACCTCCAATCGACTGTTATGCAATATGGACCACGAAATCAGGCAGCGTACCCTGGAGTTGCAGCTTGCACTGGAGCGGGCGGAGTCCCTGAGTATTCTGGATGGGCTGACGGGTGTGCATAACCGGAGATACTTCGTCAGCCATTTTGCCACTCTCATCGAACAGTGTGCGCGCTACCGGCACGGCATGGCGGTGATGATGATTGATATCGACGATTTCAAGAAGATTAATGACGAGTTCGGCCATCTCGAAGGGGATCGTATGCTGAAACGCATCGCTGGCGTACTGAGTCACTGCGCCCGTGGTGCCGATATTGTCGCCCGTTTTGGCGGCGAAGAATTCATCATTGCACTGCAGGATACCGACTGCGAAGGTGTCAATCAGGTTGCCGGACGCATCCAGACGCAGGTCAGGGAGTTGTTTTGTGGCGCCGGAGATCGTAAACGCCGGATATCCGCCAGCATCGGCATTGCCTGTTACCGTGATGCGGGCAATATGCAGGTAAAGACTCCCGAACTGTGGATACAGGAAGCCGATGATGCCCTGTACCGCGCCAAGCGTGCCGGCAAGAATCGCGTTTCGATGCATATTTGTGATGAGCAAAACCAGGTATAGGTAAATCAAGTCACCTGGCAGGTAGTCAACAGTCGGCGTAAAAAATACAGAGATAGTTGTTCGAAGTGGCGGAAATATAACTATACTCACCAGTCTGTACGTAAGTAGCCTTGGTGACCATAGCCGATTCAGGACCAGTGCCGGGCTGGTCCGCGCTGCCGGAGAATAACTGCAATGCTTGCCGAGCTTCCGCTTTTTTCCGACCTGAGCAAGGAAGAACTGGAGACGCTGTCCAGTCACGCAGTAGCCAAATCATTTCGACCAAATACTATTCTTGTACAGGAAGGGGGAGATGGTGATTCCCTGTATGTAATAGAGTCCGGACAGGTGAAAATATACCTGAGCGACGAGCAGGGCAGGGAAATTGTTATCAACGTACTGGGGCCGGGCGAGTATTTCGGGGAGATGGCCCTGCTGGAACGTTCACCACGGTCAGCATCGGTGATTACCACCGAGCCCAGTCGTATCTCTATTATCTCCAGAGCCGATTTCGAAACCTGTCTGGCGAATAATCCGGGCATCGCCTTTGAGCTGATCCGTGGACTTATTCAACGTCTGAGAATTGCTACGGAGAATGTCAAAAGCCTGGCCCTGATGGATGTATATGGCCGGGTGGCGCGCCTGCTGCTCAAGCTTGCCCGGCAGCAGGATGGCAGACTGGTCGTGTGCGAGCGCCTGACCCAGCAGGAGATCGCAGACCGGGTGGGTTCTTCGCGGGAAATGATCAGTCGCATACTCAAGGAGCTGAAAGCCGGCGGGTATATTCGCGTCGAGGGCGGGCAGATCGAGATTCTGGCGAAACTGCCTCACGGCTGGTGACAACGGGGAGCTGATGTAAATCGGCCGGGAGCCGTTGCTCAGGTGCGGTCGTGGCGCTGTTGCTGAAGCTGGTGATCTGGACCCGCGGGCAGACATCTGGAGCGACACTTTCAGACGATGCCTATGAAGGCGTCCGTTGCTATGCGCGTGCATTCCGGGGAGTGGCATTACACGCTGTATCCAAAAAATGCAAACCGTGCTGCGCAGAACCATGGTGAATATTTACGTTTTGAGGCGGTACTGTGACACAGAGCCCAAAGCGCTTCCGACGTACAGTAATCCCGAGTCAAAAATAAAACCAGCATATTGCGACGGACAAGGGAGATTACGACATGGATGCTGTATACATTAAAGGACTGACGGGAGTGAGCCGGTTTCTGGCGCTGGGAGTACTGGTGTCGTTTACCCTGGTATCAACACCGGTACCAGCAGATGCATGGCAGGAAAAGCAGCTATTTGATCCGGGCGTTACCCAACTCGAACGGGAGAGAAAAGGACTGGTGACAATCTACTCCGGTTTTACCGATAGCCAGGTTGCGCAGGTAATGGATCAGCAGTTCTCTCGTGTCGGGAACATGATGTTCGTCAATACCGTGGTCACTACGCCGGACGGAATACCGAAAACAGACGCAGCCAGCGGCGCGGTGGAAACGGAGGATGATGGTTGCTGATACATTGCCCGGCTGATCCGGCTGTAAGCCTGCAGCAGGTGGTTATTTGCCGGCAGGCATGGCAAGTGAGATCGAGGGTTGGGGCCTGCAAACCCGGGCTTCGGGGTGATTCAACCAGGAAAAAACCTCTTCCCACGGCGCTCTGTCCCGGAGCGCTCCGCGCTGCGGAAGTTCGTGTATACCGAAACCCTGCTCGGTGCCACGAACGTAGTAGTCGGTATCCCTGATGAATGAGACCAGGGGGATTTTCTGATCACGAACGAAGCGTTCCAGCATTTCGACTTTTTTGCTGTGAATTCGGGCGCGGTTGGCAATGATGCCGATGCGCACCTGTCGTGCGCAGGTCCGGCAAGCGGCCTGCAGTTCATGAATGAAATCAGCCGTTGCCTGGATGTCGATGCTCGATGGCAGCATCGGTATCAGGATGACGTCGCTTTCAGCGACCCGGTCCTGCAGATCAATGCCGACATAGCCGGCGGGAGTATCAGCAACAATGTAGTGAGTTCCATGCGGAATCTGCATTTGCCAGGCGCGGGTCACGCCTTTCGGCGGAGGTGCATACGCAGCGATGCCGTGGATGGCCGGCAGATTGTCCGGGCGTGCGTTCAGCCAGCGGATACTGGATGCCTGTCGATCGTAGTCGAACAACACGGTGCCGTACCCCTGTACCGAACAATAGCTCGCCAGGTTGGTTGCGATGGTGGTTTTTCCACAGCCACCTTTTGCATTCATAACGGTGATACGCAGCACGCCAGCAGGCACCTCAAAATCCGTAGACACGGAATCAGTCAAGACTGGGATTCTAACCTAATTAGAGGCTGTTAGGGCGAGCCCCGCGTAGACAAGGACGAATAGCTGCGAAACGGCGATATTCTGGCGATGAACTGGCGGTTCGGGAATAAATGAGTGTAAAGAATTCTGACACTTCCTCTGGAGTATGGCCTTTGCCAGTGATCGCCGACAGACATAATTCGGCAATAAATCAGGCGTATATTGGCCATCTCGTGGAAACGGACACTTTGTACGTTGTTCCCGGGTCCGCTTTTTTATTCTTAAGGATTTCTTAAAGGTTCTGTGACGGGTGTCGATAAATTGACTACAGGCGACGGAGTGCTTTGGTTTCCGCACAAAATAAGCCTACAACGGGGGTTCATATGTCTTACGGTATTCTGAATACGGTCTCTTTCGCTATCAAGGGTGGTTTCCTTGGCTTTTCCCTGGGTATTGCCGGCGCGGTCTTCGGCACCATTATAGGCAGCTCCTTCGCCGGCATCTGGGCATCGGGTATGCCGCTGGGCATGGCTTTTCTGGGGAGCATTATCTTCGCAATACTTTCCGGTATCGGCATGTTTGATGCGCCGATACAGACTTTGCCTGAAAGGCAAATGCCCGTCTGACTGTCGACGGCTCCCGGGCGGCAGGAACGTCCGGTTATTAACCGTTTCCTGTTCCAGGAAGCCTGTCATCGCTGTACCATTGCCAGTGGCTGGACCGGCAGAGGGGTGCAGGGTGACAAAACTTTTGAAGCGCAAATGCGCGGCCGATGCCTGATGCTGCAGCCAGTTCGGCCATGCAGCGCAGCGGCGAACTGGTCGACGCGTTGCAGCACTCCCTGGCCGAATCCGGTGGCGCTCCGGTCGAGCGTATCGAGACCCACAGTGCCTGGATTCTGCTGACCGGCGACCTGGCCTACAAGATCAAGAAGCCGGTAAATTTCGGTTTCCTTGATTACTCCAGTCTCGATAAACGTCGCTTCTTCTGCGCGGAAGAAATCAGGCTGAATCAGCGCTTCGCGGCGGAGATCTATCTTGATGTCGTGGCTATTGGTGGGGTGCCTGCCCGCGTGCTGACCGGCTCGGGGGAGCCGGTACTGGAGTATGCGGTGCGCATGCGCCGTTTTCCGGCCGGTGGCCTGCTGAGTCAGCTGGCGGCAGCTGGTCAGTTGCATTTGCAGCATATCGACCAGATGGCAGAACGCATCGCCGGCTTCCATCAGGCAGCGGCGCGTGCAGCAGCCGATAGCCCGTTTGGCAGACCCGATCAGGTCCATCACTGGGTGCGGGAAAATTTCACCCAACTTCGCGCGGCATTACCCGAGGGAGCAGAGTCGGGTAGCCTCGAGCGACTCCAGACCTGGGTGGAATGCGAACGTGAACGGATCGATAGCTTGCTGCAACAGCGCAAGCGCGGCGGTTTTATTCGCGAATGCCACGGCGATCTGCATCTTGGTAATCTCACCGTGATTGACTCCAGGGTAACCCCGTTCGATTGTATCGAGTTTAATCCCGAATTGCGCTGGATCGATGTATTCAGCGAACTTGCGTTTCTGGTGATGGATCTCGAGGATCGGGGCTTGCGAAATTATGCCTTTCGTTTCCTTAATGCTTATCTGCAATCCAGTGGTGACTACACGGGGCTGGGTGTGCTGCGCTATTACCTGGTATATCGCTCGTTGGTGCGGGCCAAGGTCGCGGTTCTGCGCCGGCAGCAGACAACGGCGGATAGTGTCGCATTTCAACTCGCCGACCGGGAGTACCGGGAATATGTGGATCTGGCACTGCGCAGCACCGGGACGGGTAGGCTACGCCTGCTGATTACCTTTGGATTGTCCGGGTCCGGCAAGTCGACGCTCGCCGGGGCATTTGCCGAACGCCTGGCTATGATCCGGGTTCGTTCCGATAGCGAACGCAAACGGCTGGCGGGCCTGGGCGCCGGCGAACATTCGGATTCCGGTGTCGGCGCAGGACTGTATTCGACGCAGCGTAGTGAGGATACCTACGCACGCCTGGAGAGCGTGTGCGAACAGGTGCTTGATGCGGGTTACCCGGCGATTGTCGATGCCGCATTCCTGCAGCGCGACAGCCGTAATCGCTTTCGGAAACTGGCCTCGGCGCGAGGGATTCCGTTTGTAATCCTGGCCTGCCAGGCACCGATCGCGGAACTCGAGGCGCGCATCGCGAAACGCCTTGCGGCGGGTACGGATCCGTCCGAAGCCACGTTGGAGGTGCTGCGAGCCCAGCTCAGGCTCCAGCAGCTGCCGCAGGAAGAAGACGCGGACCAGCTGATCGAAATAGACACTGGTGCGCCGGAGTATCTGGAGCAGGCGATCACGCGTCTTGAGCAACCGGGCTGAGAGTGTCCGGTGAGGCTCCGGGAAGGAAAAAACAGACTACTTTTAGATACTTTGTTCTGGTACAATGCGCGCAGTTTCAGGCGAGGACGTCCGGTATTTGACGTATTTCGCGTTTCGGAGTGGGCCGCTGGCCCACTTTTTATTTGTGGTGTGGGCCAATGCCGCGTGACTCTGCGGAACTCCGCGCGCTCCTCGAGCCGGCGGTGACAGCGTTGGGATTCGATCTGGTTGGCGTGGAATTTGTCCACGGCAAAAGCGGCCTGTTGCGCGTGTATATCGATCACGAGAATGGCATTACGGTCGAGGACTGCAAGCAGGTAAGTTACCAGGTGAGCGGCCTGCTGGATGTGGAAGATCCCATCCGGGGAAAGTACACGCTGGAGGTTTCGTCGCCGGGGCTGGATCGACCGTTATTCCGTGCCGCAGATTTTGAACGTTTCGCAGGGCAGCAGATTAATCTGCGGCTGGTGGCGCCGCTGGACGGACGCCGCAAATTCAGCGGAGTGCTGAAAGGCCTGCGAGATGGCCAGGTGGTTATACAGATGGATGATGAGGAACTGCTGGTGTCGCTGGACGAGATTGAGCGGGCGCGGCTGGTTCCCGATTTTGGATCGCATCGGGTGGAGAGTGCGTAGATGAGCAAAGAGATCTTGATGGTTGTGGACGTGGTATCCAATGAGAAGGGTGTCGACAAGGAAGTAATCTTCGACGCCATAGAGCTAGCGCTGGCTTCCGCGACGAAGAAATACCACGAGGATGAAATCGAGACCCGCGTTGCGATTGATCGGGACAGTGGTGAATACGAAACCTTCCGGCGCTGGCAGGTGGTGGAAGAAGCTTCCGAAGATGAGGACCGGGAAGACGAGGACGAGGACGAAGGTTATCGTTTCCCGAGTCGTCAGATGCTTCTCGAGGAAGCACGCAAGATCAACCCGGACATCGAGGTCGGCGAATACATCGAGGAACCTCTGGAGTCTATCGACTTCGGTCGTATCGGCGCCCAGACGGCCAAGCAGGTGATCGTGCAGAAAGTGCGCGAAGCCGAGCGCGCCATGGTGGTGAAAGCCTACACGGATCGCGTCGGCGAGCTGATTACCGGCATCGTTAAACGCGTGGAACGCGGCAGCGTCTACCTGGATCTTGGTGGCAACGCCGAAGCTGTCATTTACCGCGAGGAGATGATTCCACGTGAGGCGGTGCGTCCGGGTGATCGCTTGCGCGGTTACCTGCAGGATGTGCGTTCTGAACAGCGGGGCCCGCAGCTTTTCGTCAGTCGCGTGGCACCGGAGTTCCTGGTCGAACTGTTCAAGCTGGAAGTGCCGGAGGTTGGCCAGGAACTGATTGAGATTCTGGGCGCGGCGCGCGACCCGGGGCTGCGCGCCAAGATTGCCGTGAAGTCCAATGACCCGCGTATTGACCCGGTGGGTGCCTGCGTGGGTATGCGCGGTTCGCGGGTGCAAACGGTTTCCACCGAGCTTGCCGGCGAGCGTGTGGACATTATCCTGTGGGATGAGAACGTTGCCCAGTTCGTGATCAACGCCATGTCTCCGGCCGAGGTGGTGTCGATCGTGGTTGATGAGGACAAGCACAGCATGGATGTCGCGGTTGCCAGCGAGCAGTTGTCGCAGGCCATTGGCCGTGGTGGGCAGAATGTGCGTCTCGCCAGCCAGCTGACCGGCTGGGAGCTGAATGTCATGGACGAGTCACAGGCTGCCGAAAAGACCGAAGAGGAAACGCAGACGCTGGTAAAACTGTTCATGGCAGACCTGGACGTCGATGAAGAGGTGGCCGTAATCCTGGCGCAGGAAGGTTTCTCCACCATCGAGGAAATCGCCTATGTGCCCAATAGCGAGCTGCTGCAGATCGAGGAATTTGAGGAAGACATCGTCGAGGAGCTGCGAGGGCGCGCGCGCGATGTACTGCTGACCCGCGCCATCACCAGGGAAGAGGGCCTTGCCGAGCCGGCCCTGGATCTCCTGGAAATGGATGGTATGGACGCAGACCTTGCCCGCACGCTGGCAAACAGGGAAATCGTAACGATGGAAGATCTTGCCGAACAAGCGGTCGATGATCTGATGGAAATAGATGGTATGGATGAGAAACGAGCAGGTGAGTTGATTATGACCGCCCGTGCCCCCTGGTTCGCCGAAGAAGGGCAGGGGTAAAGTCGAGGAGAGGTCTGAGGTCTGACGATGACGGATGTAACGGTAAAACAGTTTGCAGATGTGGTGGGCTTGCCGGTCGATCGCCTGATGGCGCAGCTCGGGGAAGCCGGTCTGGAAATTTCCGGTGAGGATCAAACCATCACCGACAAGGAAAAGATGCAGCTTTTGAGTTTCCTGCGCAAGAGCCATGGCGGATCGGGTGATGCAGCTGCGGGGAGTGCTCAGCCGAAGAAGGTTACGCTGCGGCGCAAGTCGCACAGCGAACTGCGCACCGTAGCCGGTCGTGGCAGTAATGCCAAAACCGTAAGTGTGGAAGTCCGCAAGAAGCGCACCTACGTGAAGCGCGCTGATCTGGTGGCCGAGGAGCAGGAAAAAACCAGGCTACAGGAAGAAGAAAAGGCGCAGCTTGCCGCCGAGCGAACCGCCGTCATCGATGCCGAGAAGGATGCGCTGCGCCGCGCCGAAGAAGAATCCGTGCGCAAAAAGGAAGAAGATGAGCGGCGCATCGAGGATGCACGGCGCAAGGAAGACGAAGCCACACGCCTGCAGGCCGAGGAAGAACGCAGGAAGCTTGAGGAGGAAAAACTTGCTCAATCGCGGGCCGAGCAGGAAGCCCGCCAGCAGAAAACCGAGAACGATCGCAGGAATCGGCGTCCGGACGGTGGTGATCAGGCGACCCGGTATGGACGCAAGGAGTTGCATGTCGCCAAGGACAAGCGTGGACGCCGCAAGAAGAAGCGTTCGCCGGGAGCGAGAGCGAAAATACAGAGTTCCGGTGAGCACGGATTCGAAAGACCAACGGCCCCGGTGGTCCACGAAGTCGAAATTCCGGAGGCCATCACGGTCTCCGAGCTGGCGCAGAAGATGTCCATCAAGGGCGCCGAGCTGGTTAAGTCGCTGATGAAGATGGGGGTTATGGCAACCATCAACCAGAGTCTGGATCAGGATACCGCCACGTTGCTGGTGGAAGAACTCGGGCACGTTGCCAAAACAGTTTCGGAAGATGATCTGGAAACCGAGGTCGAAGCGCTGGTATCCCTGGAAGTCAGCGGTGAAGAAGTTCCGCGTCCACCGGTGGTGACCATTATGGGGCATGTCGATCACGGCAAGACGTCCCTGCTGGATCATATTCGCAGTACCCGCGTGGCCTCCGGCGAAGCCGGTGGCATTACCCAGCATATCGGTGCGTATCACGTGGAGACCTCCAGAGGCATGATCAGTTTCCTGGATACGCCTGGACACGCGGCATTTACCGCCATGCGTGCCCGTGGCGCAAAGGTTACCGATATCGTTATTCTGGTGGTTGCGGCCGATGACGGCGCCAAGCCGCAGACCATCGAAGCTATCCAGCACAGCAAGGCTGCCAATGTACCGCTGATCGTGGCTATCAACAAGATCGACAAACCGGAAGCGGACGTCGAACGCGTCAAGAATGATTTGACCCAGCATGAGGTTATACCTGAAGACTGGGGTGGTGATACCCAGTTTGTCGCGGTTTCGGCGAAGACCGGCGAGGGCATCGACAGCCTGCTGGATGCGGTGCTGCTGCAGGCTGAATTACTGGAAATGACCGCTGTTGAAGATGGCCCGGCAAGGGGCATAGTAGTCGAATCCAGCCTGGACAAGGGTCGCGGTCCGGTGGCAACCATCCTGGTGCAGAACGGCACCCTGCGCAGGGGCGATACCCTGATTGCAGGCCAGGAACTGGGGCGTGTACGTGCCATGTTTGACGAGTCAGGCAAGGCCGTCGATTCAGCCGGACCATCCATGCCGGTCGTGGTGCTGGGCCTGTCGGGCACGCCGAACGCGGGTGAGGAAGCACTGGTTATCAATGATGAGCGCAAGGCACGCGAACTTGCCAGTTTCCGGCATCAGAAACAGCGTGAGATCAAACTGGCCCGTCAGCAGCAGGCCAAGCTGGAAGACATGTTTGCCAGTATGGGCAAGGGTGCGCAAACTACGCTGAATATTGTCCTGAAAGCAGATGTGCAGGGCAGTGCCGAAGCCCTGCGTGACTCACTTTCCGGCATTATTACCGACGAAGTGATCGTTAAAATCGTTTCTTCCGGTGTCGGCGGCATCAACGAAACTGATGCCAACCTGGCGCTGGCATCCAATGCCATCATGATTGGCTTCAATGTTCGTGCTGATTCGGCGGCGCGCCGGGTTATCGAGGAACACAGCATTGATCTGCACTATTACAGTGTCATCTACGAGGCCATCGACCAGGTGAAATCGGCGGTGGCAGGCATGTTGTCACCGGAGGTCACCGAGAAGATTATCGGCCTGGCCGAAGTGCGTGACGTATTCCGCGCACCGAGGATCGGTGCCATTGCGGGCTGCATGGTGCTGGAAGGTGTGGTGCGCCGCAGTGCTCCGATCCGTGTGCTGCGCGATAACGTAGTCATCTTCGAAGGTGAGCTGGAATCACTGCGGCGCTTCAAGGAGGATGCGAGCGAGGTGCGCAGCGGTATGGAATGCGGTATCGGTGTGAAAAGCTACAATGACGTCAAGATCGGTGACCAGATCGAGGTCTTTGAACGGACGGAGACTGCGCGGACGGTAGACTGATCCCGGACCGGCCCGCCCGGGCCGGTTTGGGGTATTCGGTGTTCGCGGTGCGACTACATGCCAAGAGATTTCCCAAGAACCCGCCGGGTTGGCGAGCAAATTCAGCGAGAACTCGCCGTCCTCGTGCGCAACGAAGTCAGCGACCCCCGCCTGGGGCTGGTAAGTATTTCCGGGGTAGAGGTTTCGCGTGATCTTTCCCATGCCAGGGTTTTTTTCTCCACACTGGGTGAATCAGGGGATGCCGGCATTTCGCTGCAGGTGCTGGAAGGTGCAGCCGGTTATCTGCGCAAGCTACTGGGAC
This sequence comes from Gammaproteobacteria bacterium, assembly GCA_030621785.1. GTDB lineage: Bacteria > Pseudomonadota > Gammaproteobacteria > DSM-19610 > DSM-19610 > Thiogranum. The sequence goes on from JAUXGZ010000022.1 coordinate 24,579, forward strand.
AACGACTGGCACTGCGGCACGTACCGCAGCTGCAGTTCAAACAGGATTTTTCCCTGCAGGAAGGGGCGCATCTGAGCGCCCTGATCGATTCTGCAATACGCAGCGATCGCGGTGGCGAAGAGCCCGATCAGGATAGTGAGGAAGAATAGAAGTATGGGGCGACGACATACCAGAGGTCGAGACGTTCAGGGTATCCTGTTACTGGATAAACCGTCGGGCATCACATCGAACGAAGCCTTGCAGCAGGCCAAACGCCTGTATTTTGCCAGGAAAGCCGGCCATACAGGAAGCCTGGACCCACTCGCGTCGGGCGTGCTGCCGATTTGCCTGGGAGAGGCCACCAAGGTTTCGGCATTTCTGCTGGATGCCGACAAGCGCTACCAGGTGCGCTGTCAACTGGGTGTGCGCACGGCCACCGCAGATGCTGAAGGCGAAATACTCGAAACCCTGCCTGTGGGGCACTACAGCCTGGACAGGCTGGAAGACGTCCTCGACGGGTTTCGAGGTAGTATCGAACAGATTCCTCCCATGTACTCTGCGCTGAAGCACCAGGGCCAGCGTCTCTACAAGCTGGCGCGCCAGGGTGTGGAAGTGGAGCGCCAGCCACGACCGGTGGAGATCCATGAACTGGTGCTGGTCGGTCAGGGCGATGACTGGATCGATATCACCGTGCACTGTTCCAAGGGAACCTATATCCGCACACTGGCCGAAGATATCGGCGCAAAACTGGGTTGTGGTGCGCACGTTTCGATGCTGCGCCGCACGGCGGTTGGACCGTACGACGAAAGTCAGCTGGTTACGCTGGACACCCTGCGCGAGCTGAAAGAGAACGAGATGTCGGCTATGGACCGGCTGTTGTTACCCATCGAATCAGCGCTAACCCAATGGCCAGACGTTAATTTATCCAGCGATGCCGCCTTTTACCTGCAGCAGGGGCAGCCGGTTCTGGTACCGCACGCACCGACCAGTGGCTGGGTAAGGCTGTACGAGGGAGAGCACAGTTTCCTGGGCATGGGAGAGATTCTGGACGATGGCCGCGTGGCGCCCAGAAGGCTGATGAAGAGCGCCTGAGCGGCGCCGATGCAGCAAGCTATTGAGACGATTACGGTATGGAGTTAACATACGCGCCTTTCATCTGGCCTGTTCGCTGGATGGTAACAAATAACGATTTCTGGAGTTAAGAATGGCTTTATCAACCGAACAGAAGAAGCAGATTGTGGGCGACTATCAGCGTGCTCCCGGTGACACCGGTTCGCCGGAAGTACAGGTAGCGTTGCTGTCTGCAAATATTCAGGACCTGACCTCACATTTCCAGGAACACAAGCATGACCACCACTCCCGTCAGGGACTGTTACGCATGGTCAGCAATCGCCGCAAGTTGCTCGATTATCTCAGGCGCAAGGATATCGGTCGTTACCAGGAGCTTATTGCGAGCCTTGGCCTGCGTCGCTGAATCTGCTCCGGATCTGTCTATCATTAAACCCCGTCCGCCATCAGTAAGGAATATCCAGTGAACCCCATTAAGAAATCGTTCCAGTACGGCGACCATACGGTCACCTTCGAAACCGGTGAAATAGCCCGTCAGGCCTCAGGAGCCGTGATGGTCAGCATGGGAGATACCAGCGTGCTCGTTACTGCGGTCGGCCTGAAGCGCGGCTCGGAAGGACGCGACTTCTTCCCGCTCACGGTGGACTACCAGGAGCGAACCTACGCTTCGGGTACGATTCCGGGTGGTTTTTTCCGGCGTGAAGGTCGTCCGAGCGAAAATGAGACGCTGATGTGCCGGCTGATTGACCGCCCGATTCGGCCTCTGTTTCCCAAGGGTTTTACCAACGAAGTACAGATTGTTGCCACGGTGATGTCGCTGGATCCGGAAGTCGATCCGGATATCCCTGCGCTGCTTGGTGCATCGGCGGCCTGTTCGATTTCCGGCTTACCCTTCCAGGGGCCGGTCGGAGCTGCCTGCGTAGGTTATATCGATGGCAGTTACGTACTCAATCCCTCACGCAGCCAGATGGATGATTCCAGTCTGGACCTGGTGGTCGCCGGCACGTCGAAGGCGGTGCTCATGGTCGAATCCGAGGCGGATGAACTGTCGGAGGAAATCATGCTGGGCTCTGTGGTCTTCGGTCACGAGCAAATGCAGATTGCGATCAGTGCGATCAGCGAGCTGGCTGCTGAAGTGAATGCCGAGACCTGGGAATGGAGTGCCCCGGCAGCGAACGAAGACCTGGCAAAAGCGGTTGCCGAAGCTGGTGAGGCTGCATTCGCGGAGGCCTACCAGATTGCCGACAAGCAGGAACGTTATACACGTCTCGATGCTATTCGCTCCGGTATCGCCGATCAGCTGGTTAGCGATGATGCTGGTGGTTTCCGGTCAGAAGATGTTCGCGTTGCCATGGATAAGCTGGCGAAGCGGACCATGCGCAGTCGTATTATCGAAGGTAATCCTCGCATCGACGGACGCGATACCAAAACGGTGCGTCCGATCACAGTTCGTACTGGTGTACTGCCGCGTACCCACGGTTCTGCGCTGTTTACCCGCGGTGAGACCCAGGCGCTGGTCGTAACCACGCTTGGCACCGAACGCGATGCACAGATTATTGATGCCTTGCAGGGTTCGTACCGCGAAAACTTCATGCTGCACTACAATTTCCCGCCTTACTGTGTAGGTGAAACGGGCCGGGTCGGCAGCCCCAAACGTCGTGAGATCGGTCATGGCCGTCTCGCCAAGCGAGGACTTCTGGCGGTCATGCCCGACACGGAAAGCTTTCCCTATACCATCCGCGTGGTGTCTGAAATTACCGAATCCAACGGCTCCAGTTCCATGGCCAGCGTTTGTGGTAGCAGCCTGGCGATGATGGATGCCGGTGTTCCGTTATCCGCGCCGGTTGCCGGCGTTGCCATGGGGCTGATCAAGGAAGGCGACCAGTACGCAGTCCTGACCGATATCATGGGTGACGAAGATCATCTTGGCGACATGGATTTCAAGGTGGCCGGTACCGGGAAGGGCGTAAACGCCCTGCAGATGGATATCAAGATTGACGGTATCACCAGGGAGATTATGGAGACTGCCCTGGCTCAGGCACACGATGCACGTATCCACATTCTTGGTGAAATGAGCAAGGCGATTACTGCGCCGCGCGAAGATATGTCGGAGTATGCTCCGCGCTACATCACCATCAAGATCAATCCGGATCGCATCCGTGACGTCATCGGCAAGGGCGGTTCTACCATACGCTCCCTTACCGAGGAAACCGGTGCCAGCATTGATATCGATGACAGCGGAACGATCAAGATTGCTTCTGTTGACCAGGCGGCGGGTGAGGAAGCGCGTCGTCGCATCGAGCAGCTGACTGCAGATGTCGAAGTCGGTTCGATCTACGAAGGCAAGGTCGCCAAACTGATGGACTTTGGTGCATTTGTTACCATCCTGCCCGGCAAGGATGGTCTGGTTCACATTTCCCAGATCTGCGAAGAACGCGTACAGAACGTCAGCGACAAGCTCTCCGAAGGTGACACCATCAAGGTGAAGGTGCTGGAAGTGGACAAGCAGGGGCGTATCCGTCTCAGCATGAAGGCAGTCGGCGAAAACTGATCGTCGCCGGATTGCATTAAAAAGGGGCCTCCGGGCCCCTTTTTATTTATGGTGCGTATGTAGTCCGGGTCGGTGGGCCTGTTTCGAGACCGTCGGCCGCAGGGATGCGGCCGTCGAGCGTACAGGGATGTATTTACAGCGTGTCTCGAAACAGGCCCACCGACCCGGACTACATACGCACCATAAATAAAAAGGGG
>JAUXGZ010000109.1 GCA_030621785.1 Gammaproteobacteria bacterium
CCCCACCCTGTGTTGATAGCACTAAGTGCCTGTCTGTAAAGCAGGAATCGTAGTTTTCTCGCCTTGACAAGCTGGTTATCTGCTATCTATAGTGTCACAAAGTGGGTAATAAGTGGTTATTAGTGGTAAGTACGGGATTGGAGGGGTTGCCAAGTGTTCCGAGGTGGAAACACCGTCAAGCTCGATGCCAAAGGCCGGTTGGCGCTGCCAACCCGCTATCGCGGCGACATTACCGAGCGCTACGATGGTCGACTGGTGTTGACCGTGCATGATGACGGCTGCCTGATGCTGTATCCACAGCCCGAGTGGGAAACCATCGAGCGCAAGCTGGTGGGCACGCCCAACCAGGAGCGTCGCACGCGCAATATGCAGCGCATGCTGCTGGGCTATGCCACAGAAGTCGAAATGGATGGTAACGGTCGAATACTGATTTCCCCGCGCTTGCGCGAACGCGCCGACCTGGACAAGACGGTAGCCCTGATCGGTGTTGGCAAGAAGTTTGAAATCTGGAACGAGGAAGCCTGGGAGAATATCTGCAATGGCTGGATGGGCGGTCGCGATGAAACGGATGACCGTCCTAACCCGCTCGATTCACTGGTTCTCTAGGAGCTGTGTTGAGCGAGTTGCATCAACCGGTACTGCTGGCACCGGTGCTGGAAGCATTGCGGATCAGGGAAGACGGCATTTACATAGATGGAACCTTTGGTCGGGGCGGTCATTCAGCGGCTTTGCTGGGACGGTTGGGAAAGGGCGGAAGGTTGCTGGTGTTTGAGAAAGATCCCCTGGCAGTCGAATTTGCTACGCACCACTTTGGTGAGGAATCGCGACTGACTATGCATCACGGGAGTTTCACAGATCTGGCTGGCGTGGTCTCCGGATTGGGCTGGCATGCGAAAGTCGACGGCATCCTGTTCGACCTTGGTGTGTCTTCGCCGCAACTGGACGATGCGCGCCGTGGTTTCAGTTTCCAGAAGGACGGTCCCCTGGATATGCGCATGAATCCGGATTCCGGAACGAGTGCTGCCGAATGGCTTGCACAGGCTCCGGAGCAGGAGATTGCCAACGTCCTGTGGCGTTATGGCGAGGAGCGTTTTTCACGCCGCATTGCACGGGCTATCGTCCGGCGGCGTGAGCAATCGCCGCTGACTACCACCGGCGAACTGGCGGCGCTGATTCGTTCGGCGATGCCCGGGCGTGATAGTCACAAACATCCGGCAACCAGAAGTTTTCAGGCCATCCGGATTTTTATTAACCGGGAACTGGAAGATCTTGAGGCGGTACTGCCCATGGCTGTCGAGGCACTGGCACCTGGTGGACGACTGGCGGTTATCAGCTTTCACTCACTCGAAGATCGCCTGGTGAAGCGTTTCATTCGCGATCAACACCGGGGGCCGCAATTGCCCCCCGATTTGCCCATCGTACCAAAGGCCTACGCACCCCGGCTGCAGCCGGTAGGCAAGCCGGTACGGGCGACAGGCGATGAAACTGCAGAAAATCCACGTGCGCGCAGCGCCATTCTGCGCATTGCGGAGCGGCCGACATGAAGGCACTGCTGATACCACTGCTGCTGGTAGCGGTTGTGACAACCGCGATTGGCGCCACCTTCGCCAGACACCAGAGCCGCAAGCTGTTCAACGAATTACAGTATCTGGAAGCGGATCGTGATGCCATGAATGTGGAGTGGGGGCAGTTGCAACTGGAGCAAAGCACGCATACCACTCACGGCAAGGTGGAAAACGCGGCGCGTAAACGGCTGGGCATGCGGATACCCGACCCCGAACAGGCAGTGATTCTGTACCAATGAGTAAACAGTTCAAACTCAGCGTCGCCAGGCACTATGTGTTGATCGGCATCATGCTCACCGGTTTCGTGCTGCTGGCGGGGCGTAGCGCGCAGCTGCAAATTTTCGATCATGAATTTCTTCAGCACCAGGGGCAGGCGCGTCATTTGCGTGTGGTTCAGGTGCCGGCCCATCGCGGTATGATTACCGACCGCAATGGCGAACCGCTGGCAATCAGTACGCCAGTTCAGTCGGTATGGGCGAATCCGCAGGAGTTGTTGCCATCCCGCATGGATCTGTCTGCGCTGGCGCCTTTGTTGAGAACGAGTGCGGACCGTCTGAATGGCCTGATCGGCCAGCGCCAGGGGCGTGAGTTTGTTTACCTGCGCCGGCATCTTGCACCCGCCGTTGCGCAGCAGGTCATGGCGCTGGGGATATCCGGTATCTATATTCAGCCGGAATACCGCCGTTACTATCCGGCTGGCGAGGTTGCTTCCCACCTGCTCGGTTTTACCAATATTGATGATCAGGGCCAGGAAGGTCTGGAGCTGGCCTACGATGAATGGCTGAGTGGAGAGTCGGGTGCAAAGCGGGTTATCAAGGATGGTCAGCGTCAGGTCGTCGAAAATGTGGAGAATATTCGTTCTGCGCACCCTGGAAATGACCTGCGGCTAAGTATCGATCGACGCATACAGTACCTGGCCTATCGCGAGCTGAAAGCCGCAGTACAGTTGCACAAGGCGCGTTCCGGTTCGCTGGTGGTGCTGGACAGCCGCAGCGGAGAAGTGCTGGCGCTGGTTAACCAGCCGGCCTTCAACCCGAACAATCGTCGCCACCTGGAACCGTCCCGGTTACGCAACCGTGCTGTGACGGATGTGTTTGAACCGGGTTCTACCATGAAACCCTTCGTGATTGCGGCCGCCCTGGAGAGCGGTAGTTACACAGAGACTACCCGCATCGATACTTCTCCCGGCCTGCTTCAGGTAGGTGTGCACACCGTGCGTGACATGCATGATTATGGTGAGCTGGATCTGACCGGGGTGATTCGCAAGTCGAGTAATGTGGCGGCCAGTAAAATTGCCCTGTCACTCGATCCCGAGTACCTGTGGAAAGTGCTTACCGGTGCCGGACTGGGTGTGTCCACTGGCAGCGGTTTTCCGGGTGAGGCCGACGGCTATCTGACCGGCTACCGGCGCTGGCGTGATATAGAAAAGGCTACCTTGTCCTACGGCTACGGTCTGTCGCTGACTACCCTGCAGCTGGCCCAGGCCTACAGCGTGTTCGCCAACGATGGTTTTCGTGTCCCGGTCACCTTGCTGCAGCGTGAAGGCCGTGTTGAGCCTCTTCCAGTGTATTCGCCGGTCGTTGCCCGCAGCGTGCGTCACATGATGGAGAGTGTGGTGCACCAGGGTGGAACCGCGCCACTGGCAGCCGTGCGCGGCTACCGGGTGGCAGGCAAGACCGGCACGGTTCATAAATCGATCGCCGGAGGCTATTCCAAAGATAAATACCTGTCTGTATTCGCAGGGTTGGCTCCAGCCAGTGACCCGCGTCTGGTCATTGCGGTGATGATCAATGAGCCGTCAAATGGAGAACACTATGGCGGCAAGGTTGCCGGCCCGGTATTTTCCAGCGTCATGGCCGGTGCCCTGCGCCTGATGAATGTTGCTCCGGATGATATTCAGCTGATCCATACGCAGGCGAGCCAGACGGAGGGGCCGGCATGATGGTTGCTGAATCACGGACCGACGGCGTTGCCTTGGCCTGGTTGCTGGAAGGCCTGGTTTCTGAACAGCCGCTGCCTGATACGGAGATCCAGGGTCTGGCCGGCGACAGTCGCCGTGTACAGCCTGGAGATCTGTTCCTGGCTACTCACGGTTTGCAGGTGCACGGGCTGGAATATGTCGGCCAGGCTATAGCCCGTGGAGCAATTGCCGTACTCTGGGAGCCGATGGGCGACGAGCGCATCGAGACGCTGGCCGCTGCCCTGACCGTGCCGACGATCGCCGTGCCCGGACTTGTCCGCAAAGCGGGATGGATTGCTGACCGGTTCTACGCGCATCCGACCCGCGATATGCAGCTTGTCGGTGTGACCGGTACCGATGGTAAAACCACAGTCAGCCATTTTATCGCCCAGGCACTGAGTGCTGGAGGGCAATCCTGCGGCCTGCTGGGAACACTTGGCTACGGCGTGTACGGGGCGTTGCAGGCACCAACGCATACCACGCCGGACGCGCTGCGCCTGCATGCGGAGTTTGCCGCGTTACGCGATACCGGTGTGCAGCAGGCGGTTATGGAAGTGTCGTCACATGCGTTGCACCAGGAGCGCACGGCCGGAGTGGCCTTTGACATCGCAGTGCTTACCCAGTTGAGCCGCGATCATCTGGATTATCACGGCAGTGTCGAAGCCTA
>JAUXGZ010000100.1 GCA_030621785.1 Gammaproteobacteria bacterium
CCACGGGTGGAAACCACTTTCAGTGGCTCCATGGTGACGGCATCGAGAATGACGAAATGCGGCGGCCAGTAACCGCCACCGATGACGTATTTGCCGTCGCCGGATACCGCGACGTCACGGGCATCGTAGGCCATCTGCGTTTCCGCCACCAGCATGCTGCCGGGCTTCTGCCACAGGTCGATCTTGGTCATCTTGCCGTCACGGCCCTGGGTGTACCAGAAACGGCCGGCGGGCTGATCCTTGGGCAGGTTCTGATCGCTATGATGCTCTACCGCCTTGACGACGTGCACCGCGTAACCGGTATCGATGTGATCCACGATTTCGTGCTTGTCACCGTCGATGATGGCGATCTTGCCGGCATCACGTTCGATGACGACGAAGAAATTCTCCCAGTTACGGCCATGCAGCGGTTTGGCAGGATAGTCCTTGGGATCCACATAGACCTTGTGACGCTCCTTCATCAGCGACAGCGGCATTTCCGGCGGAATCGGGGCTTCCATCTGAATGTAGGTGGCCAGCATCGCGATCTGTTCCTTGCTGAAGATATCGTCGAAGTTGTTCATGCCACCTTCGGTGCCCAGGGTAATAATGCGTTCCAGGCGCTTCTGACCTTTCTTGCGGGTTTTTTCCGGCTCCAGGCTCTTGCCGGTGGCGCCTTTGCGCAACACGCCATGACAACCGGCACAACGCTGGAAGTACAGGCTTTTCGCCGTCTCGAAATCGGCATCGTTCAGGGGAACCAGAGGCTGGTCCTTCTTGGCGAAGGCCACTCCCGTGCTTGCCGCCAGTCCCATGCACGTGGCGAGCAACGCCGCCCCGTACTTCATTTTGTGTTTCACACTCATTTGCTACGCTCCCTTTATACGAACATTCATTGTAAAGCATGCTGCGCTTGTTATCACTGTGGCGTACGTTTTACGGTAGGTTGGGCCACTGCACCTTGATTTAGATCAAACGAACTCACTAAAAACCCCGACAGGCTCCCAGGCAGCGCTATTATCAATAGCAGCATTTTTTTCTGTCCTTGACATAGGTCAAGCGAAACAACAACTCATGGACAATACCGGAACCCCGGATCCGGGGGATCGCGTGCCAGGCCACAGTCCGTCAATAAATTAACGACTCATCAACCTGTAGCGGCAGGATTCACCGCCAATACCGATTTGTACCTCTTACATATATGAAGTATCTTCGCCGTTATTGAATGTCCGGAAATCGCTTCTCATGCCTGTATCTTCCCGCTGGTTGATCATATCAGCTATCCCGCTGGCGCTGTTCCTGCTGATACTGATCGGCGCACCCTACGCGATCCAGCACCTGGCCAGACAATGGCTGGAACAGCACGGCGGTGAGTACGTCGAAATCCAGGATGTCGACTTCAACCCCTTTACCGCGACGCTGATTTTCGAAGGCGTGGAGATCCAGGTCGAGGACCGCAAGCCTCTTCACTTCGATAGCGTCGGTCTGCAGCTGGCATGGCTGCCGTTGCTGGACAAGCGCATCGATGTACAACACCTGGAACTGAACGGCTTCCATATTCTGGTACGCAACCAGGATGCCCTGCACATCGGCGGTATTCTGATCGAGGCCGGCGAAGATGTGTCAGAAGCCGAACCGGAGGAAAGCAGCTGGCTGGCCGGCATCAAATCCGTCACCCTGACGGATTTCACCCTGCTCTACGCCGACCCGAAAATCGCCAGCAAGCTATTCATCGACACACTGACACTCAGCGAGCTGACGCAATGGGCGCCCGAAACGCCCGCCCGGCTGGCATACCGGGGAGCACTCAACGATGCCGCTGTCGAACTGGACGCCATGCTGGCGCCGTTCGCAGCCACTCCTGCCTACACGGGCAGCCTGCGAATCGAGAAACTGCCGCTGGCCGGATTCGCATCGCTGGCACGGCCCGCGCTGGAAGAGCTGGCCGGACTGGTCTCGCTGGACGGAGATTTCGAAGTCACCCAGACCGAAACGGAAATCCACATCCTGCACAGGGGCCGCCTGGCGATCGATGACATCAGGGTGATTCACGAAACCGCCCACGTCACGACCCCGGCAGCGGAATGGAATGGCACCACCAATGTCGACATCGGCATGGCTGAATCGCAGACCCGCGCACAGGTCGACGGCAAGCTGCTCATAGGAAAACTGGCCACGGATCTTCCGCAGCAGAAGTTCAGGCTGACCTGGGACGACCTGGATCTGCAGGGCGCATTCTCCTGGGCCGATAGCGCGACTGAGCCGGAACTGAAACTGAACACCGACATCGCACTGACCGGACTCGACCTGAAGGCTTCAGAGAAGGCCGTGGACGTAATCAGCGCACAAAAACTCCACGTCGATGGACTCAGCATCGAGGGAACGCAACAAGTTACCATCGACAAGGTCGTCGCCGAAGGGCTCGACCTGGGGCGCAATCTATCGGAACAGAAAACCGCCCTCGATGAAGAGGACAAGGCGCTATTCCACGCCGGCAAGGTCACGCTGGAGAAGTTCTCCCATATCGACGGCTTCACCAGCATCGATACCATTCTCGAAGACGACGTACACGCAATCTATCACCGCGACAAACAGGGGCAGTGGAAAGTCAACTTGCTGCTGGACGTTCTGGCTGGTGAAGAAAAGCCGGCGGAGACGGGTGCAGCTGACGCTGCGAATGATGCCCGCGTGGACAGCCCGCCCGCGGCAGGAGCAAAGAAGAGCGAACCACCGCCGATCGCCGTCGGCCATATCGAGGCGTCCAAAGGCAGTTCGCTCACTATTCTGGACGAGGCCGTCACCCCGGTTTTCCGGGAAACCGTGACCATCAACGAGTTATGGATCAAGGACCTGGACGGCAGAAAACCTGACCAGGCCAGCACCCTGAAACTGGACGGCACAATCGGCAAGTACTCCACAGTGACGGCCGACGGTGAAATATGGCCATTCCTGCAACCACCGGGCCTGGACATCAAGGCAGAATTGTTCGCCCTGGATCTCCCGAAACTGTCTTCCTACACACGCGATTCCATGGGGCTGTTGCTGGACAGCGGCACGCTGGACGTTGACCTGGTCATGCTCAGCAAAGACAAGCTCATGGACGGCAAGGCAGTGCTGAAACTGCACCAGCTCACCCTCGAAAGCACCGGCAGCGAGGATGGTTTCGCCAGCAAGCTGCCCGTATCGATGGACGTGGCGCTCGATACTCTGCGTGACAAGAACAACACCATTGAGCTAGACATTCCCATCAAGGGAGATGCCGAAAACCCCGATTTTGATGTCAGTGACGCCATCAACCAGGTGGTCGCGAAAGCAGTCGTAATGGGCGCCACCAGCTACCTGAAATATGCATTGCAACCCTACGGAGCCATTCTCCTGGTTGCCGAATACGCCGGTGAAGCCGCCACCAGGGTTCGTCTGGATCCGGTCGAATTCGAACCGGGCCAGGCCACCATGGATGATACCGACCGGGACTACCTTTCCAAGGTGGCCCAGATCCTGAAAGACCGGCCCAAGCTTGCCTTCAAGCTATGTGGTGTAGCCGTACAGAAGGACGCGCTCTACTACCAGCAGCAGCTGGCTGCCGGCAAGAAGGAAAAACCGGGCACCAGGGAGGCTGCAAAAGAAATTAAAGAGATTCCGGTCGACACGGAAAAACTGACCGCGCTGGCAAAACAGCGCGCAGCAGCAGTCAAGGAATATCTGGTCGATCACTTCAAGGCACCGGCCAATCACCTGGTGGGCTGTCAGCCCAGACTTGAAACCGGCGACGACGGGGACGCGGATGCCGCCCCGCGTACCGATATTCTGATTTAGCCCGAGGGTATCACCGGACTTCCAGGATCTGACTGGAATATTTCCGGTACAGACGCGTGGCATGCAGAAGATTCATCAGCAGCAACAGATTGGAAATCAGCATGGCTGCAGCCGCTGCGTAGCCCCATGATCCTGCCTGGAATACCGTCACCACCAGCAACAGAAGGCCGGCGACGTGAAACACGAATTGCAGCTTCATCGGCCGCACATCGATCACTTCGTGGATGTTGGGTGTGTACAGACGGGTCCCGGCCTCGATCTCACCCCGTAACACCGGCATGCGGAGATTGAGCCAGACCAGGAATGGCACGATCTTGTAGAGCATCCCGTTGATGAGCGATACCGCAAATCCGGCCAGCAACAACAACCCCGCCAGCATCGCACCGTCCTGCCCGGCAAATGTCCGGGCGGAATACCCGTACGCAATGACCGCGCCGCCGGCTACCAGACAACCCTGGCCAAACCGCCAGAACCAATTCGTGATATCGAAACGTTTTCTGCGCCGCTTTTGCAACAGCTTCAGTGTGACTACCGCATAAACAGTCATCAGCACAATCACAGCAGCAACGCAGACCTCCCTGACTCCCTGCGAGGGCACCAGGCTACCGATGCACAGGAACAGTATCGACAGGTAGGCCATCCCCCGATTAAACCGGCGCGGATACGGCGGCGTTGCCAGAAACATCGGGATCACCTGGCCGGAAATGGCAATGATCAGTACGAATATCCACCCGACCAGGCCCCAGGCCGCATGGTAATCAGTGGCTGAACGACCCGGCGCCAGGCCCTCAAAGGCATAGCCCGAGCCAAGATAGCCACCCAGCGCGGCAGTAACGATCAGACCAACGGCAGCCAGTTGAACGCCACGAGCCGTTGCCCCGACGTTCCCGGTTCTCCCGATGACGACAAGAACACCCAGACCGAACAGGACCAGTACTGGAACGAGAATAACGATGGCAGCGGCAAACAGCACCGCCTTGTGCATCAGGAAAGCGAACACAAGGCACAGGGTACCGGCGGTAAACAGCAGATACACCAGCAGGGATGCACGCTCCGCCCGTGGAAAGGAGGCCCCCATGACGACCGGGAGCATCTGAAACAAGGCGCCCAGCATCGCCATCGCTATATAACCGAGCGTGAATGCGTGCGTCACCGCCAGTGTCGCGGCCTGCCAACGTGACTGGAGCAACTGCCCCCCGTCGATGAACAGCACGACAGCCGCGATAACACCGAAAACCGGGACTGCCAGAAAAAAACGCAGCGGCACCCAGAATCCCGGCGCATTCTCCAGCGACAGCGCAGCGAGATTCATACTCCCACCCTTGATATGCTGATCAGCCAGGTGCGGGTCGGCTCATCGTAACGACTCTGGTACCGGTAGCCCCTTCGTTCCAGGACGGGGTACAGTAACAGGGGTTCGCGCCAATGGACGACGTCCAGCCGCTCGCCGCTGTGCAGGGAATCCAGCTGGTCCAGAATTTTTTCCAGCGGTTCGGGCGCTTCCAGCCCGCGCACATCCAGCTTGCGGATCTTCACCGACCAGGCGGAGGAAAGCCGGGCACTTTGCCGACCAGATCCTGTAACGCTCCTTGCAGGGCCTGGTCCGCCATGGGATACAGCATCTGTTCCTCCTTGACATTATGCTGCTGCAGGAAAAGAAAGAAGGTCTCCGCCAGCCCCAGGGTCTGGTCGCGGTCTTTCACCCCAACGGCATCGCCCATGCGTTGCAACAAATCCCTGAGCTCGACATGTTCACTTCTCATCACCTGGGTAGGCCCCGCCCGCATACCGGTTTTCTCCTCGAACAGGGGAAAAAGCCCCTGCTCCTCACTGGAAAAGTGTTGCAGGGTATCCTCGCTCAGCTCGTTGAATAAGGTCTCGGCCTGCTGCCAGTCATCCCGGCTAACCGCTGACTCCATTTGTTCGAACACCCTGTCACAGGCCCTGTGCTGGGCGCTGAAGAATTCACTGATTGGCTCCATGCGGCAGTCCTTTCACCCGACATATCATGTTTTTCACGCTACAACTGCTTGCCGACCTTTGCAAGTAGCTGCGCGGGAAAACCGGCGCAGCCTGCGCCGCCACAAGACAATGTATTTAAATCACAAAAAAAACATGGTTAACTTGATCTACATCAAGGAGGCGTAAATTGGTACGTATATGATTGCGGCAATTGGTCGCACACTGTTCACCCGCACAACACGAAGGTAAAGGAGAGATCCATGGCTGATCCAGGCAACCGCCCGAACGAAGAAGAAGAACGCATCCCGGCAATGCAGTCCCTGCTGGAAAACCCGTTCCTGCTGCTTTTCATCGGTGTCGCAATGCCCGCGGTGTTCTACATTATCTGGGGCATTATGGAAATCGTCACTATACCCATTGCCCCATAAT
>JAUXGZ010000103.1 GCA_030621785.1 Gammaproteobacteria bacterium
GAAGGTGGTTATCCGGGCCCGGTATCACCTTGAGGAAAAGAGTGCTGACAAGGAAGCGATAATCGTCACCGAACTTCCTTACCAGGTGAATAAAGCCAACCTGATCATTCGAATTGCCGAATTGGTCAGGGAAAAGAAAATTGACGGTATTTCAGATCTCAGGGACGAATCGGACCGGGACGGCATGCGTATGGTGATTGAACTCAAGCGCGGAGAAGTGGCCGAGGTCGTGCTTAATAATTTGTACAAACACACCCAGCTGCAGAACGTGTTCGGCATCAATATGGTGGCGCTGGTTGATGGCCAGCCACGCTTGCTGAACCTGCTGCAGATTCTGCAGGCATTCATACGCCACCGTCGTGACGTGGTGACGCGCCGGACCGTATTTCTGCTGCGCAAGGCACGCGAACGCGCCCATATTCTTGAAGGTCTCGCCGTAGCGCTGGCCAATATTGATGAAATCATCGAACTGATCAAGCGCTCTTCCAGCCGTGCCGAAGCCCGTGCCCAGCTGGTGCAACGTGGCTGGGAGGCGGGCCTGGTGGGCGAGCTGTTGCAGCGTAGCGGCAACGAGTCATCGCGCCCCGATGGACTGGAACAGCAGTACGGTTACCACGGCGAACTGTACCATTTGTCGGAAACCCAGGCCCAGGCGATTCTGGATCTGCGCCTGCACCAGCTGACGGCGCTGGAGCAGGACAAGATCATCGATGAATACAAGGAAGTTATCGAACGCATTGGGGAATTGCTGGCGATACTCAATAATCCCGATCGCCTGATGGATGTGATTCGTGAGGAAGTGATGGAGGTGCTCGATCAGTACGGTGACGAACGCCGCACCGAGATCTGCATCGATCACCTGGATCTGACCACCGAGGATCTGATTACGGAAGAGGATGTGGTGGTCACGCTGTCGCACTCGGGCTATGCCAAGTCGCAGCCCCTGTCCGACTACCGCGCCCAGCGTCGTGGCGGCCGTGGCAAGTCGGCCACCCGGGTCAAGGAAGAAGATTTCATCGACAAATTGTTCGTTGCCAGTACGCATGACACCATCCTGTGCTTCAGCAGCCGTGGCAAGGCTTACTGGCTGAAGGTTTACCAGTTACCACAGGCCGGCCGTACGGCACGTGGCAAGCCGATCGTCAACCTGCTGCCGCTGGGTGAAGGTGAACGCATCAATGCAGTATTGCCGGTGCGGGATTTTCCCGAGGACCGGTTTGTATTTATGGCGACGGCGAACGGTACTGTCAAGAAGACACCGTTGTCCGATTTCTCCCGCCCGCGCAGCAACGGCATAATCGCCGTGGACCTGCGTACGGATGATTACCTGATCAATGTTGCCATCACGGACGGTTCCAGTGACGTGATGTTGTTCAGCAATGCGGGCAAGGCGATCCGTTTCCGCGAAAGCGATGTGCGCGCCATGGGACGCACTGCCTGTGGTGTGCGCGGTATTCGTCTCGCCGGTGAGCAGAAGGTGATTGCCCTGATTATAGTCGATCAGGGTGACGTACTTACGGCTACCGAACACGGCTATGGCAAACGCACCCGCGTTGAGGATTACACGGCGCATGGCCGTGGCGGCCAGGGTGTTATTTCCATCCAGGTTACCGGGCGCAATGGCGCGGTAGTTGGTGCGGTGCTGGTGCGCGAGGAAGACGAGATTATGCTGATCAGTAATGCGGGCACACTGGTACGTACCCGTGTCAGCGAAATTTCCCTGCTGGGCCGCAATACACAGGGTGTGCGGCTGATCAATGTGCAGAGTAACGAGAAGCTGGTCGGACTGGAACGCGTCGAAGAGGATCAGGAAGAGAACGGCACCGAGGAAGTCGAATAACAGGCTTCGCGCACGGTGCGTCGTTGAGTTTCCGCTATCCGGAATACAATACAGTAAAAAGGGTCAGCCGCCATCCGTCCTGACGATGGCTAGTGGTGGCCGATTATCCAGGAGCAGAACCGCATGACAAAGATCTACAATTTCAGTGCAGGGCCGGCCGTTTTGCCGGCGGCCGTACTGGAACGGGCGCGCGACGAGATGACGGACTGGCACGGCAGTGGCATGTCGGTCATGGAGATGAGTCACCGCGGCAAGCAATTCATGTCCATTGCCGAGCAGGCCGAGGCCACTCTGCGTGAGCTGATGAAGATTCCGGATAACTACAAGGTCCTTTTTCTGCAGGGTGGTGCGTCCAGTCAGTTTTCCATGGTTCCGGTCAATCTGCTGCGTGGCGCAGGCAAGGCGGACTACATCAATACCGGCGCCTGGAGCAAGAAGGCTATTGCGGAAGGCAAGCGCTACTGCGCGGTCAATGTCGCTGCCAGTTCTGAAGCTGAAAAATTTACCACCATCCCGGACCCGGCTGGCTGGAAGCTGGATGCGGATGCCGCGTATGTGCACTACACGCCCAACGAGACTATCGGTGGCGTGGAATTTCACTGGATTCCCGATGTCGGTGACGTGCCACTGGTCGCGGATATGTCATCCACTATTCTGTCGCGTCCGATCGACGTCAGCCGTTATGCCGTGATTTACGCCGGTGCACAGAAGAATATCGGACCTGCCGGCCTGACGGTGGTAATTGTGCGTGATGACCTGATTGGTCAGCCGATGGATGGACAGCCGGTGATGTTCGATTATGCGACCCATGCATCCACCGGCTCCATGTATAACACGCCGCCTACCTATGGCTGGTATCTGGCCGGGCTGGTGTTCGATCGACTGAAGCAGCAAGGCGGCCTGGAGGCGATTGCGCGCATCAATCACGCCAAGGCGGACAAGCTGTACCGGGCGATCGATGCCTCGGACTTCTACAGTAATCCGGTTGACCCGAATTGCCGCTCGTGGATGAATATTCCCTTTACCCTGGCCGATGCGGAACTCGATAAAACCTTCCTCGAAGAGGCGGCGCAGGCAGGTCTGGTGACACTCAAGGGCCACCGTTCGGTAGGTGGTATGCGCGCCAGCATCTACAACGCCATGCCGGAAGAGGGTGTTGCGGCACTGGTTGATTTCATGGCGGACTTCGAGAAACGCCGCGGCTGAAACACAGAAAGCTCACTGGACTAAATTCATGTACAAGATTCTGACATTGAACAATATCTCGGTTGCCGGTCTGGAACGTCTGCCGCGTGAATCGTATGAAGTGGCCTCCGAGATCCAGCGCCCGGATGCGATTATGCTGCGTTCATTCAAGATGCACGATATGGAGATCCCGGCTTCGGTGAAAGCGATTGGTCGGGCCGGTGCCGGTGTCAACAATATCCCGGTGGAGCAGATGAGCCGGCGCGGCATGCCGGTGTTCAACGCACCCGGTGCCAATGCCAACGCGGTCAAGGAACTCGTCATTGCCGGTATGCTGATGGCGGCGCGCAACATCTGTCAGGGCTGGCACTATGCCCGTGACCTGAGCGGCGACGATGCAGAAATCAGCAAGCAGGTAGAGGCCGGCAAGAAAAACTATGCAGGATTCGAACTGCCGGGACGCACTCTCGGTGTTATCGGACTGGGAGCCATCGGCGTGCAGGTGGCCAATGTTGCCGTGGCGCTGGGCATGAAGGTCATCGGCTATGATCCGGATATCACCGTTCAGAGCGCCTGGCAAATGTCCTCCAGCGTGGAACAGGCTACCGGCGTGGACGACCTGCTGTCGCAGGTAGACTTCGTGACTTTTCATGTGCCCCTGGTGGACGCTACCCGGCATATGATCAACGCCGACCGCCTGCGTTCCATGAAGGACAATGTAGTGTTGCTGAATTTCTCACGCAACGGCATTATTGATGACGGGGCTGTGGTCGAGGCGCTGGATTCGAAAAAGGTATATGCCTACGTGTGCGATTTTCCCAGCAACCTGCTCAAGGAACACCCGCGAGTGATTGCTCTGCCGCATCTCGGTGCCTCTACCCGTGAGGCCGAAGACAACTGCGCTATTATGGTTGCTGACCAGATCCGTGATTACCTGGAGAACGGAAACATCCGTAATTCGGTGAATTTCCCCAAGGTATACATGAAGCGCTATAACGGCCACCGCCTGTCGGTGGCCAATGCAAATGTACCCAATATGCTGGGGCAAATCTCGACGGCACTGGCGGAAGCCGGACTCAACATCGTCGATATGATCAACAAGTCCCGGGGCGAACTTGCCTACACACTGGTGGACGTCGATAGTGAGATCAGCCAGGAAACGGCTGACAAGATCGCCGCGACTGAAGGTGTGCTGGCGGTGCGGATTCTGTAGTCCCGCAGGAAGATCACTACCCTATGGCAGACCCGAAACTCGACCAGTTGCGCGAGCAAATTGACAGCCTGGATCAGCAGATCCAGCAGCTGATCAACCAGCGTGCTGATTGCGCGATGCAGGTGGCCGAAGTCAAGCGCGAGCGGGACGGCGACGAGGCGGTCTTCTACCGGCCGGAACGCGAGGCCGAAGTGTTACGCAAGGTGGCTGAACGTAACCAGGGTCCATTGTCAGACGTTGTTGTGGTGCGGCTGTTCCGGGAAATCATGTCCGCTTGCCTGGCCCTTGAGCAAGCGCTGGTGGTGGCCTACCTGGGACCTGAAGGCACCTATACCCAGGAAGCTGCGCTGAAACACTTCGGTCACGCGGTGAATCTGCGGGCATTGACCGCAATCGACGAGATTTTTCGGGAAGTGGAAGCGGGTAGCGCCGATTTTGGTGTGGTGCCGGTAGAAAACTCCACCGAGGGAGCCATCAATCATACCCTGGACATGTTCATACGCTCGCCACTGAAAATCTGTGGCGATGTGGAGTTGCGCATTCACCATCAGCTGTTGTCCAGGAGCGGCGAACTTGCTTCTGTGAAACGAGTTTGCGCGCATCAGCAGGCACTGGCCCAATGCCG
Source organism: Gammaproteobacteria bacterium (assembly GCA_030621785.1). Classification (GTDB taxonomy): domain Bacteria; phylum Pseudomonadota; class Gammaproteobacteria; order DSM-19610; family DSM-19610; genus Thiogranum. Next base: position 4,864 of record JAUXGZ010000103.1, read on the forward strand.
CGAGTGGCTGGATGCCAACCTGCCGGGCGTGGAACGGGTTGCGGCCAGCAGTAATGCCGAGGCCGCGCGTCTGGCGATGCAGGATGACAGCATTGCCGCCATCGCCAGCGAGGCCGCCGCAGAGATGTACCGGCTCGAACTGCTGGCGACCAACATCGAGGACGATCCGAACAATACCACGCGCTTCCTGGTGATTGGTAATCAGGTTGCTGAACCCAGCAGCCGGGACAAGACCTCACTGCTGGTCGCGGTACATAACAGGGCGGGGGCGTTGTTCGGCCTGCTGGAACCGATCGCCCGCCACGGGGTCAGCATGACCCGTATTGAATCCCGACCTTCCAGAGTGGCCAAGTGGGAGTACGTGTTTTTTGTGGATGTCGAAGGACATGTCGAAGATCCGAACGTGGCCGCCGCGCTCAGGGAACTCGGTGCTGAAGCTTCGTTGCTGAAAGTGCTGGGTTCGTACCCCGACTGTGAGCACTGAGATTCTGCGGCTTGCCGTGCCCGGCGTACAGGCACTGCAGCCCTATGCTCCCGGCAAGCCACTGAGCGAGCTGGAACGCGAATACGGGATACGCAGCGCGGTCAAGCTGGCCTCCAACGAGAACCCGCTGGGTCCCGGCCGCAACGTACTCGAGGCATTACGCTCCGGGTTCGACGAGCTGGCGCGTTATCCGGACGGCAATGGTTATGCGCTGAAGGCAGCGTTGTCCCGCAAGCTCGACGTTCCGGTCGAATGGGTTACCCTGGGGAACGGATCCAACGATGTACTGGAACTGGTCGCCAGGGCGTTTCTTTCCCCCGGGGCCTCGGCAGTATTTTCCGCACACGCCTTTGCGG
>JAUXGZ010000013.1 GCA_030621785.1 Gammaproteobacteria bacterium
TCGAAAGCGAGCTGGGTGCGGCACCTTGTGTGATCGTGCTGTGGTCAAAGGCCTCGGTGGAGTCCCAATGGGTGCGCGCCGAGGCCGGTGAGGCCCTGACCGGTAACCGGCTGATTCCGGTCCTGCTGGAAGATGTAGTAATTCCGCTGGTGTTTCGTCAGGTCCAGGCCGCTGCGCTGCTCGACTGGGACGGTACACCGGAGCATGACGGTTTCACACAGCTCACTCGGGCCATAACGGCGTTTGCGGCACCTTCCCGAACAAGTGATACACAACACCCTGATGCCGATGCGGTCGCAAGCCGTCTGCAAGCATCTGAAGCAGCCCCCCCGCAGCCTTCCGGGCAATTGAAGTCGGGGCGACGATCCACTTCCTTGTTCTGGCCGGCCGCTACCGTCAGTGCCCTGTTTATCGCTGGCCTGTCAGTCTATCTGAATTGGCAAAAAACCGTTGAAACCGGGGCGCCGGCGATTGTCGGAATTTCGCCGGATCCCGTTGCCCAGTCCAAACAGATTGACCACGACGACGCTGTTCCGAGCGCGCCCGGGTTAACGATTTCCCGTGAAACGGAGGCCAGCCCGGTCGCAGGGCAAGACAGTCAACCGCCGTCCGCGATGCAGGCAGTGATAGACCCACGTGAATCCGGGGCTGTCATTGAGCCCGAACCTGCAGTTGAACCGGAACCTGTGATCAAACCGGAATCTGCCCCGATAATCAGGGTTACGCCGCCGAAGCCGACACAGCTAAAACCTCCCCGGCTAAGCGACAAACGGCCCACTTCTCCGCGCCCGGACTCTCCGGTGGTCGCGACCACCACGATCACACCGCCGAAGAAGGTTGCTCCCGAGCCGCCACCTGCTCCGGTCGGGATTCTAATAATCGTCTGGGGTACACCCAACGATGATGGTCTGGCGTCCCCGGGTCCGACCAGGGAGTACTCTGACAAGCTGGCGCAATTGATGACCGGTGTCATTAAGGATGCGCTGCGCCGTCCTGCGAAATTTGATTACCGCTATATCAAGGACAGGGAACATCATGCCCTGATGCGTGACAACCCCAAATACAAAAAGAGTTCCGCCCTGTGTAGCGATACGGGCGTTGATCTGTTGGTTACCGGATTCGTGGAAGGTGCCGAATTTGATGACAGTATCGGCTTCCTTTCGACACGCCGGCCGTATTTTTCCGTGTTCCGGTGCGAGTCGGGGAAAGGCGCGGCAAAGCGCTTCAAGGTTGCGGGAACTCGAGGTGACAGCTTCCCCTATGAAAAATCGCTGCTCAGGGTTTTTCGTTCGTTTTCGCGGCAGGAATTCCCGTTAGAGTAATTCCGGCCGGACATGCGATGGCAATTCAGACGTCGTCAAATATTAACCTGATATAGGTGGCAAACAGGACGAGGTGGACCGCACCAGGCAAGATATTAGTGCGTCCACTGTTGTATGTAATCATTGAAAGGGTTGTCGCTACCGGTGAGCATTACCGGATATCATGGATACTTCGATGATAATGACCGACATGGTCAATATCAGTGTGCCTAATGGTTCACCGAACTGAATAGTTACCAATATGTATATAATTAACAACGGGATATGCGCTATATGCTGCTTATGATCGATAATTACGATTCCTTCACCTATAACCTGGTGCAGTATTTCGGGGAGCTGGGTGCGGATGTACGCGTGTATCGCAACGATCAGATCGATGTGGCCGGGATCGAGAGGCTGGCACCGGAGAAGATTGTCATCTCCCCCGGCCCCTGCACGCCAAACGAGGCCGGTGTCTCGGTGGAAGCGGTCGAGACCTTTAGCGGCCGGGTGCCGATCCTGGGCGTATGTCTTGGACACCAGAGTATCGGTCAGGCCTTCGGCGGTCGTATCGTGCACGCCGGTAGTATCATGCACGGCAAGACCTCGATGATTTACCACGCCGACAAGGGAGTGTTCAGGGGGTTGAAGAATCCGCTCGAAGCTACCCGTTACCACTCGCTGGTGATCGACAGGGAGAGTCTGCCCGACTGTCTGGAGGTGACCGCCTGGACCGGCACGGCCGAAGGGCAGATCGATGAAATCATGGGCGTGCGTCACCGCGAACTGGCTGTAGAAGGTGTGCAGTTTCATCCCGAGTCGATCCTGACCGAGTACGGACACGCCATGCTGAAAAATTTCCTGGAGAGCTGATTCATGGATATGCAAGCCGCGATTCGCCGTGTTACCGAGGGCGACAATCTGACCGAAGCGCAGATGACCGACGTGATGCGCCTGATTATGACCGGGCAGGCGACGCCGGCACAGATCGGTGGTTTCCTGGTCGGCCTGCGTATGAAGGGGGAGACCGTGGACGAGATCAGTGCCGCGGCCCGGGTTATGCGCGAACTGGCGACCCCGGTACCGGTTTCAGGAGCGCATGTAGTGGATACCTGTGGCACGGGTGGAGACGGTGCATCCACGTTCAATATTTCGACCGCCAGCGCCATCGTTACGGCGGCGGCGGGTGCAAGGGTCGCCAAGCACGGCAATCGTTCGGTGTCTTCCAGCAGTGGTAGCGCGGATGTGCTGGAGGCTGCCGGTGTGAACCTGGATCTGGATGCCGCGCAGGTTGCGCAGTGTGTCGAGCAGATCGGCGTGGGTTTCCTGTTTGCGCCGAAACACCACAGCGCCATGAAGTACGCCATCGGTCCGCGCAAGGAAATGGGTGTCCGTACCCTGTTTAATCTTCTGGGGCCATTGACCAATCCGGCCGGCGCACCGAACCAGGTACTGGGTGTATTCAGTGCGGACTGGCTGGAGGCGCTGGCGCAGGTACTGGCACGCCTGGGGAGCGAACATGTGCTGGTGGTGCACGCGGACGACGGACTGGACGAGATCAGTATCGGCTCTGTCACCCGGGTGGCGGAGCTGAAAGACGGCCGGGTGGAAAGCTATAGCATCAAGCCGGAACAGTTTGGGATACCGACTGGCGATGTTGCCGCGCTTGCGGTTGCCGATGCCGCACAAAGTCTGGAGTTGATCTGCAAGGTATTCAGTAATGAACCCGGACCGGCGCGCGATATCGTCGTGCTCAATGCCGGCGCTGCGATTTATGCGGCCGGCATTGAAGACTCCCTTGCTGCCGGTATCGAGAAGGCTGCAGAGGTAATCGCTGCCGGCACGGCAAGAGAAAAATTCAGTCAGCTGATCGATCTGAGTAATCGTCTCGGGAAGAACCCGTGAACGACACGCCCGATATCCTGAAAAAAATACTGGCGCGCAAGATCGAGGAGATCAGTGCGCGCAGCCGAATAACATCGCTGGCAGACCTGGTCGAGCGAGCGAGGAATGCCGATAGTCCACGTGGTTTCCTGAGCGCACTGCGCGGCAAGGTGGACCGCAACCGGGCTGCGGTGATTGCGGAGATCAAGAAGGCATCTCCCAGCCGGGGTGTTCTGCGCGCGGATTTCCGGCCGGCAGAAATTGCTGCCAGTTATGCGGCGGGTGGTGCGGCCTGCCTGTCGGTGCTCACCGACGTGGATTTTTTCCAGGGCGCAGACGAATATCTGCAACAGGCACGAGCTGCGTGCTCGCTGCCGGTGATCCGCAAGGATTTCCTGATCGACCCCTACCAGGTGTATGAAGCGCGCATGCTGGGTGCCGATGCGATTTTGCTGATTGTGGCGGCGCTGGACGATGCCATGCTGCTGGAGCTGCTGCAGCTTGCGGATCACCTGGGCATGGATGCGCTGGTCGAGGTTCACGATGCGGTGGAGATGGAACGTGCACTGGCATTACCGGCACCGCTGATCGGTGTGAATAACCGCAATTTGCGGACGTTCGAGACCCGTCTGGATACTACTACGGACTTGCTCGACGGATTTCCCGCTGCCCGCCTGCTGGTGACGGAAAGCGGAATTCATACGGGTGAAGATGTACGGCGTATGCGCGCGCAGGGTGTGCACACCTTCCTGGTGGGCGAGGCCTTTATGAAAGCGGCCGACCCGGGCGCGAAACTGGCCGAGCTGTTTTCCGGTTGAGCCAGGAGTCGCCCGATATCGGCTAGCGGGCTCCGAAGATCACCATGGTCTTGCCCTTGGCTGAAATCAGGCCCTGTTCCTCGAGTGATTTCAGCACCCGGCCTACCATTTCGCGGGAGCAGCCAACGATACGGCCAATTTCCTGACGGGTAATCTTGATCTGCATGCCATCCGGGTGTGTCATGGCATCCGGTTGTTTGCATAAATCCAGCAGGGTGCGTGCCACGCGGCCGGTGACATCCAGAAAGGCCAGGTCGCTGACCTTGCGGCTGGTGTTGCGCAGGCGGGTGGCCATCTGTCCGGCGAGGGCAAACAGAATGCTGGCGTCTTCCTCGGCCAGCTGGCGGTAACGAGCGTAGCTGATCTCGGCCAGCTCACACTGGGTTTTGGTTCGGATCCAGGCGCTTCTGTTGGTATCTTCGCCGAAAAGACCCATTTCTCCGAAAAAATCACCCGGATTGAGGTAGGCCAGAACAATTTCGTGACCCTCCTCATCCTCGATCAAAACCGTTACCGAGCCCTCGACAATGTAGTACAGCACGTCCGACTGATCACCGGCGTAGATGATTACACTCTTGGCTGGATAACGCCGCCGGTGGCAGTGTTCCAGAAATTCATTAATAGAAGTATCGCCGACCGGTTTTAACGGAGCGGGTATTGTATTTGGCATCATCTGAATGTACCTTCGCGGACCCTTGTCCCTGTATAGCGTTTACTTGGCGGGATTCATTAACGCATGCAATCTGCGGGCCAGTCAGCTCTGTGACGGGGGACACAAATTTTTAGCCAGCGGGAGCGTGTTGATGAAAGCACGGGTCAAATGGGTACAGGATGCGACTTTTCTGGGGGAGTCCGGTAGCGGTCACGCGCTGGTTATGGATGGTTCGCCGGAATTCGGCGGGCGGGACCTGGGGGTGCGCCCCATGGAAATGCTGCTACTTGGCATGGGTGGCTGCGCATCCTTCGACGTGGTGTTGATTCTGAAGAAGTCGCGCCAGCAGATTACCGACTGTGTGGCTGAACTCGAGGCCGAGCGGGCAGATGCGGAGCCCAGGGTATTCACCCGCATCCATGTGCATTTCATCGTCACGGGCAAGGAACTCGACGAAAAGCGCGTGGCGCGCGCCATTGACCTGTCGGCATACAAGTATTGCTCCGCGTCCATCATGCTCGGCAAGACTGCGGAAATCACCCACGATTACGAAATTCGCGAAGCCTGACAGGAGCCGGGATCTGGCGGCGGCCGGACACTTTTAGGTCGACCGGCCGAACGAGGCATTGAAAATATCGGCATTTTTGCTCACACTGGGGGTATGCATACGCGCGACTACACGGCTTTTGATCGTTTGGTGATGAATTTCGACCAGGCGCTGCGCACTCTGGCCGGAAAACCACTGACGACCAGCCGTTACAATCCAGCCGATGATCAGGAAGATGCGGAACTCAGTGAAGCCGAGCGTGCCGAGTCGGAAGCGCTGATGCGTGTCAATCACTGTGGTGAAGTGGCAGCCCAGGCGCTCTACCAGGGGCAGGCGTTAACGGCGCGTCTTGACGGTGTGCGTGAGTCTATGGAGCGAGCTGCGGAAGAAGAGAATGATCACCTTGCCTGGTGTGAGCAGCGCGTACACCAGCTTGGTGGGCGGCTCAGCTATCTCAATCCGCTGTGGTACCTGGGGTCGTTTGCCATTGGCGCGACGGCCGGTGCGATTGGTGACAAGTGGAGTCTGGGTTTTGTTGCCGAAACCGAGAAACAGGTGATCGAACATATCGAGGAACACCTGCAGCGTATCCCGGAAAAAGATCACCGGAGTCGCGCCATTCTCGAGCAGATGAAGATCGATGAGGCGCACCATGGCGCCATGGCCAAATCTGCCGGTGGGGCCGAACTGCCGGCGCCGGTCCGGGGGCTGATGCAGATGGTGTCGAAGGTAATGACCGGCACCTCCTACTACCTGTAACTGCAGCCGTCCCGTGACAGTACGCAGCTTCGAAAACCGGCAACCCGATATTCATCCAACCGCTTTTATCGACAAGCAGGCGCTGGTATCCGGCGATGTCGTTATCGGTGCGGACAGCTCGGTCTGGCCGATGAGCGTGCTGCGCGGCGATGTTAATCGTATCGAAATCGGCGCACGGACCAATATCCAGGATGGCTCGGTGTTGCACGTGACTCACGACAGCGAGTTTGCGCCCGGTGGCTATGCATTGTGCGTCGGTGACGAAGTGACAGTAGGGCACCGGGTGGTATTGCACGCCTGTACCATCGAGGCGCGCTGCCTCATCGGTATGGGTTCAGTGGTGCTCGATGGCGCCGTGGTTCGTTCAGGCGCCATCATCGGTGCCGGTGCGCTGGTGGCACCGGGCAAGGATCTGGAAGGTGGCTATCTGTATGTCGGCTCACCGGCAAAACGGGTTCGTGAGCTGACCGACAAGGAAAGGCAGTTTTTCGCCTACTCGGCAGCCCACTACGTCGCTCTGAAGGACCGCCACACGCGTTAGCGTTTCATGGAATCGAAGAATTCGCTATTGGTCTTGACGTCTTTCAGCCGGTCCAGCATGAATTCCATTGCGGCCAGGTCTTCCATCGGGTGCAGGAGCTTGCGCAGAATCCACACTTTCTGTAGCTCGTCGGGCTTGGTGAGCAGTTCTTCGCGACGGGTTCCCGAACGGTTGATGCTGATTGAGGGGTAGACGCGTTTTTCGGCAATCTTGCGGTCCAGGTGGATCTCCATGTTGCCCGTACCCTTGAATTCCTCGTAGATCACATCGTCCATGCGCGAGCCGGTTTCCACCAGTGCGGTGGCGATGATGGTGAGCGAGCCACCTTCTTCAATGTTGCGCGCGGCGCCAAAGAAACGCTTGGGGCGGTGCAGTGCATTGGCATCCACGCCGCCGGTCAGCACTTTGCCGGAGGATGGCACAACGGTATTGTAGGCGCGCGCCAGGCGGGTGATGGAATCCAGCAGGATGACTACATCACGCTTGTGTTCCACCAGTCGCTTGGCTTTTTCGATCACCATTTCGGCAACCTGAACATGCCGGCTGGCGGGTTCGTCGAAGGTGGATGAAACGACTTCGCCACGCACCGAACGTTCCATTTCGGTGACTTCTTCAGGACGTTCATCGATCAGCAGCACGATCAGATAGCATTCCGGATGATTGCTGGTGATGGACTGAGCCACGTTTTGCAGCAGCATGGTCTTGCCGGCCTTGGGTGGCGATACGATCAGACCGCGCTGGCCCTTGCCGATCGGTGCTGCCAGATCGATAACGCGCGCGGTGATATCCTCGGTACTGCCGTTGCCCAGTTCCAGCTGCATGCGTTCGTTGGGATGCAGGGGCGTAAGATTCTCGAAAGGTACCTTGCCTTTGGCCTGCTCGGGCTTGTCGTAGTTGATGTTGTTGACCTTGAGCAGTGCAAAGTAGCGTTCGCCTTCTTTCGGGGGGCGTATCTTGCCCGCCACGGTATCGCCGGTACGCAGACCGAAGCGTCTGATCTGGCTGGGGGAGACATAGATGTCATCCGGGCCGGCGAGATAGGAGCTGTCTGATGAGCGCAGGAAACCGAAGCCGTCCTGCAATATTTCCAGCACACCATCGCCGAATATGTCCTCACCACTCTTGGCGTGCGACTTGAGAATGGAAAATATGACGTCCTGTTTGCGTGAGCGTCCGCCTTCGACCCCCATGGATTGGGCAATCTTGATGAGTTCGGATGCGGGTTTTTGCTTCAGTTCAGTAAGGTTCATGGCTTTTGCTATCGCTTCGGTTGGTGGTTGGTTGCATGCTGCCCATGGAAGGCGACAGCGGCGGGTAATAAAGCCGGGGGATCACTTCTGGTGGCGATTCGACGGCGGTAGAATCAGATGTTGGTGTCCAGAAAGGCTGCCAGTTGTGACTTTGACAGTGCGCCTACCTTGGTGGCTTCCACGTTACCGTTCTTGAACAGCATCAGTGTCGGAATGCCCCGAATGCCATATTTTGGCGGTGTTTGCGGGTTTTCGTCGATATTCAGTTTGGCTACCTTGAGCTTGCCCTGATATTCACTTGCGATCTCGCCCAGAATCGGGGCAATCATCTTGCAGGGGCCGCACCATTCTGCCCAGTAATCCACCAGAACCGGTTCGCTGGAATCGATTACTTCCTGCTGGAATGAGTCGTCGGTCAAATAAACGATATTATCGCTCACGCTTTAGGCCTCCTGACCTGATATACGTAATTTGTATAATCACAGATTAATAATGAAACGGGAGTGTTACATCCGGAATGCGGTCTTCTCAGACAGTCTGATCGAATTAAATTAGGATTTTGGTAAAGAAATTTGTGCTTACGAACAACTTCACTGCACGTAACTGTGTTCATTTCAGCCCAAATGGCGGAAGATTGCAAGTCCAAACAGACAATCAAACAGAATTCACACAAATTATGAGCCAGGATCATCTTTCAAGCGAGCTTTTCAAGGACTTTCCCCTGCCTGCAGAAATAATGCAAGGAATTGATAGTGCAGGCTTTATAGCCTGTACTCCGATACAGGCCAAGACGTTGCCGCTGACTCTGGAAGGCAGGGATGTTGCCGGGCAGGCGCAGACCGGTACCGGCAAGACGGCGGCATTTTTGATCGCTACCTTCAACCACCTGCTGACGCACGCGGCCGATGAAGGCCGCAAGCCGAACCAGGCAAGGGCCCTGATACTGGCGCCGACGCGCGAACTTGCGATCCAGATTCACAAGGATGCGGTGCGACTGGGCGAACATACCGGACTGCGTATCGGCATCGCGTATGGCGGTACCGATTACGACAAGCAACGTTCAACGCTGGCCGAGGGTGTAGATATCCTGATCGGCACACCGGGGCGTATTATCGACTTTTTCAAACAGCGCGTCTTTGATCTGACCAGGGCGCAGGTGGTGGTGCTGGACGAGGCCGACCGCATGTTCGACCTTGGTTTCATCAAGGATATCCGCTTTCTGCTGCGGCGCTGTCCACCGCCGGAACAACGGCTGGGGTTATTGTTTTCGGCGACGTTGTCGCACCGGGTGAACGAGCTGGCCTACGAACACATGAATAATCCCGAGCTGGTACAGGTGGAGCCGGAGCAGGTAACCGCGCAGCATGTTCGACAGGTGCTCTACCATACGTCCAACGAGGAAAAGATCCCGCTGTTGATTGGTATGATGCGGAGTATCGACGCCAGCCGCAGCATCGTCTTCGTTAACACCAAGCGAGATGCGGAAAAGGTATGGAGCTTCCTGGAGGGGAATGATTTCAAATCAGCCATCCTGTCCGGTGATGTGCCGCAGCCCAAACGGCAGTCGCTGCTGAAACGTTTCCAGGAGGGGGAGCTGGCTATTCTGGTTGCCACCGATGTGGCGGCTCGTGGCCTGCATATCCCGGACGTCAGTCATGTATTCAATTATGACCTCCCGCAGGATGCGGAAGACTATGTGCACCGTATCGGTCGTACCGCACGTCTCGGCGCGGAAGGGGATGCCATCAGTTTCGCCTGTGAGCGCTTTGTCTATTCACTGCCGGAAATCGAGGCTTTTATCGGGCAATCGATTCCGGTAGCGCCAATCGATGACAGCATGCTGGCAGAACTCGCGCCACCGGTCCCCCGGCCGCGGCGGAAAGGTCCGCCATCTCGACGGCCGGGGGGGCAGAAACACTCCCGCCACCAGCCCCGCAGGCAGAAATCTGCCCGTTGAGCCCGTTATTCGTTAGTATCGGGGTCCGATATGGCCTGTCAAAATAGTCTGGTCACATAACTGCCGATAAAATAATGCGTTAGCGACGCCCGTTTAAGTTATTTTCCAACCGGCCGCGTTTATTTACTTCAGGGACATCGCAACTTCTGGATTCATGGTTAGCCTCGCACTTCCACAAAATGTGTTTCATCAGTGGCTGACGCCACAGCGCATCCGGCAACTTATCGGGTTGATCAACCTGTTGCTGGTTATCTGGCTGGCGTGGCAGCTGGCGGCTCTGACCTGGATGCTGGTGCCGCAGCCGGATGAGCCCGCACCACGGCCTGCGGCTGTTGTGACGACCCCGGCGGTCCAGTCGCGGCAGCAGGCCGATGAACAACGTCTTGCGCGCTTGCACCTGTTCGGTGTTGCCGGCAAGGCACCCCTGGTCAAAAGCAAGCTTACGGCCCCGGTGGATGCACCGGAAACCCGGCTCAAGCTCACCTTGCACGGTTTGTTTGCCAGCCCGGACAAGGACTCGTCGCGCGCCATTGTGGCCGATCCTCGCGGCAAGGAAGAGATCTACTCGATTGGTGATCCGTTACCGGGAGGGGCCCGGTTATCTGAAATCTTTCCGGACCGGATTATTCTGGAGCGTAACGGACGATTCGAGACGCTACGTCTGCCACGTCTGAAGATCGACACCGGTAGCAGCAATGGCCGCAACAGTAGTCGGAGATCCTTGCCGACCAATCCTGCCGCAGGCAATGCAGCGGCCTTCCAGAAATACCGATCCGAGATCAAGCAGAATCCATCGGCCTTTCTTGATTACGTGCGTGCAACACCTGCACGCAAGAGCGGCAAGTTTATCGGTTTCCGCTTGCAGGCCGGTCGTCAGCGCGGTGCCCTGAAAGAGCTTGGCCTGGAGCCTGGCGATATAGTCACTTCCATTAACGGCGTTGAAATCGATTCGCCCGCGAAGGGAATGAAGGCCATGCAGGCGCTTGGGGAAGGTAATTCAGTGAGTGTTACCCTGTTGCGCAGTGATCAGGAAGTTTCCGTGAACCTCAGCCTGCCGTCCGCAAGGTAGTTAAGGAGTATTTTTCGTGCATAGCTGGATTCAAAGGCGGTTTGCCAATGGCAGGAAATGGCTGCTGGTGCTGTGCCTGGTGTGGGCGACGCCGTTGCTGGCACAGACCGTGACGCTGAACCTCAAGGATGCGGATATCAACGCACTGATCGGTACCGTTGCCGAGATCACCGGCAAAAACTTTATTGTCGACCCGCGGGTAAAAGGCAAGGTAACGGTGATTTCATCGCGCGCCATGAGCAGCGATGAAATCTATCAGGTGTTTCTTTCCATTCTGAAGGTGCACGGTTTTGCTGCGGTGCCCAGTGGTGCAGTCATCAAGATCGTGCCGGATGTCAGTGCCAAACAGGATGCCATTCCGAATATCGGTGATGACTCCACGCTGCGCGGTGACGAAATGGTTACCCGGGTGGTGCAGGTCGATAATATTGCAGCGGCCCAGCTGGTTCCTATTCTGCGGCCGCTGATCCCGCAGCAGGGGCATCTGGCGGCGTACCCGTCTACCAACGTGCTGATTATTTCCGATCGTGCCGAAAACGTCGAACGGCTGGTGAGTATTATCCGGCGTATCGACAAGGTCAGCGACAGTGAAATCGAGGTTATTCGGCTGGAGCATGCGTCGGCTGCCGAAGTGGTGCGCATTCTCACTGTGGTGAACCGCACCACTCCGGGTGCCAAGGCCGGGGCCGGGGGAGGGGGGGGCCAGGCGCTGGTTGCCGATGAGCGAACCAACAGCATTCTGCTGGGTGGCGATCGCACCAATCGGCTACGTCTGCGGGCCATTATTTCTCACCTGGATACGCCGCTGGAGCGTGGTGGTAATACCAAGGTAATCTACCTCAAGTATGCCAGGGCGGCTGACCTGGTCACCGTATTACAGGGGGTGGGCAAGAGCCAGAGTGACGACCCCAAGGGAAAAGCGGCGGCCAGGGGCATCGACAAACAGCTGGATATCCAGGCGGATGAATCGACCAACGCGCTGGTTATTACCGCCCCGCCCGCCCTGATGCGTTCACTGGAGAGTGTCATTCGGCAACTCGATATTCGTCGCGCGCAGGTGATGGTGGATGCGATTATCGCCGAGGTCGCAGAGCGCAGGACCCGCGAGCTGGGTGTGCAGTGGATCTTCAATGGAGCGGATGGCCAGACGGGTCCTATTGGTGGTACCAATTTCACCAATACCGGTACCCAGGCGGTCGATATTCTCCAGGGTGTACTCGACAGTCAGCTGGTCGGCTTCAAGCCCGGCATGGCGTTTGGTCTGGGCAAATTCAACAGTAGTTTCAACTGGGCCGTGGTGGTGCAGGCACTGGCCGCCGATGGTGACGTGAATATCCTTTCCACCCCGTCACTGGTAACGCTGGACAATGAGGAGGCCGAAATTATCGTCGGCCAGAACGTACCCTTCGTGACCGGTTCCTTTACCAATACCGGTGCTGCAGCCGGATCGGTCGATCCCTTCCAGACCATACAACGCGAGGATGTCGGTATTACCCTGAAGGTGAAACCGCAGATCAATGAAGGCGACGCAATCGTGATGCAGATCGAACAGGAGGTATCGAATATATCCAACGATGCCAGTGCTGCTGATCTCATTACCGACAAGCGTTCCATCAAGACCAATGTACTGGTCGAGGATGGCCAGGCGATCGTGCTGGGTGGCCTGATCGAGGACCGGGTGCGTGAAACCGAGCAGAAGGTTCCCTTTCTGGGTGACATCCCGGTACTGGGCTACCTGTTCCGATCGCACGAAACCAACCGCGACAAGGTGAACCTGATGGTTTTCCTGCACCCGGTCATCCTGCGTGATGTTAAGCGTGCCAATAAATATACCCGTCAGAAATATAATATCATTCGGGCCGAGGAACTCAGAGCGCACCCGAGCGGTGTGCCCTTGCTGCTGGGCTCCGAAGGGCCGCTACTTCCTGACATGGAAAAACTGCTGGAGCTGCCACCAGACTACCAGGGAGCCACCACGCCGTTGTCGACCGGTAGCGCCGAGAGCCAGGGAACCGATGACTGAGGCCACGGAAGTACTTGCAGCGGAACAGAATGCTGCCGCGGATGTGGCGCAGGACTGGCGCCCGCCATTCATGTTTGCCAAGCGTCACCGCGTGCTGGTATCGGAACGGCGGGGCGAGTGCCTGCATGTGTTGCTGGGTCCGCACGCCGACCCGCAGGCGTTGATCGAACTGCGGCGCTTTGCCGGTCGGCCGCTGGATCTGGAGCACATTGGCGAGGAGCAGTTTGATGCCTTGCTGGCGACATCCTACGAGCAGGGTTCCAACGAGGCCATGCAGATGATGGAAGACCTGGGGGATGATCTCGATCTGTTCCAGGTTGCCCAGGCCCTGCCGGAAACCGAAGATTTGCTGGAAAGCGAGGATGATGCACCCATTATCCGTCTGATCAATGCCCTGTTGACTGAGGCCGTCAAGGAGAACGCTTCTGATATTCATATCGAGCCGTTCGAGAATCGCCTGGTAGTGCGCTTTCGAGTGGACGGTGTGCTGCGCGAGGTGTTGCAGCCACAGCGCGTACTGGCGCCATTGCTGGTGTCGCGTATCAAGGTCATGGCAAAGCTCGATATTGCCGAGAAGCGTCTGCCGCAGGATGGTCGCATCTCCCTGCGTGTTGCGGGCCGGGCGGTGGATATCCGTGTCTCCACCCTGCCTTCGGGGCACGGTGAACGAGTGGTGCTGCGTTTGCTGGACAAGCAGGCCGGTCGTCTGGATCTGGCGCACCTGGGCATGGCGCGCCACGATCAGGATGTCATTGACCGTCTGATCCAGCGGCCGCACGGCATCGTTCTTGTTACCGGGCCGACCGGCTCAGGCAAGACTACCACCCTGTATGCCGCACTGGAGCGATTGAACAACAAGCGCCGTAACATCATGACGGTGGAAGATCCCATCGAGTACTATCTCGATGGCATCGGCCAGACCCAGGTCAATACCAAGGTGGAAATGAGTTTTGCGCGTGGCTTGCGGGCCATCCTGCGCCAGGACCCGGACGTGGTGATGGTTGGTGAGATTCGTGACCTGGAGACGGCGGAGATTGCCGTGCAGGCCAGTCTGACCGGTCACCTGGTGTTTTCTACCCTGCATACCAACAGTGCCGTAGGCGCGGTAACCCGGCTGCGTGATATGGGCGTGGAGCCTTTCCTGTTGTCGTCCAGTCTGATCGGCGTGCTGGCGCAGCGGCTGGTGCGTGTACTGTGCGATCATTGCAAGGAACCCTACACGGCTGCAAACATTGATTGCGAGAAGCTGGGCCGGGATCCGGACGATCCGCCCACCCTCTACCATGCCGTGGGCTGTTCGGAATGTAACCAGCTCGGCTACCGTGGGCGCACCGGCATCTACGAATTAATCGAAGTCGATGACGAACTGCGCGGCATGATTCATGATGGCGCCAGTGAACAGAAAATGGAACGCCATGCCCGCATCAGCTCCGGCAGTATGCGTCACGATGGATGGCGACGTGCGTTGGCGGGTGAGACCACGGTCGCCGAAGTTTTGCGCGTTAGCCAGGAAGAGTAAGCGGATCGCTCATGGGTGCGTTTGAATTCGTTGCGCTGGATGCTGGTGGTAAGGAGAAGAAAGGCGTCCTGGAAGGCGACACCGCGCGCCAGGTACGTCAGCAGCTGCGCGACAAGGGCTGGATACCGCTGGAAGTACAGGAAACTGCACAACGCGAGAGCAAGCAGCAGAAGAGCAAGGTGCGTTTCCGCCGCAGCGTCAGTTCAACCGACCTTGCCCTGATTACCCGACAACTGGCAACCCTGGTACGTGCCGGTCTGCCGCTGGAAGAATCCCTGCGAGCCGCTGCCCAGCAGACCGAGAAAGAACGCCTGCAAAGCATGTTGCTGGCAGTTCGTTCGCGGGTCATGGAAGGTCACACACTGGCTACCGGACTCGGTGATTTTCCCCACGTGTTCCCCGAACTCTACCGTACCACGGTATCTGCCGGCGAGCAGTCCGGCCATCTGGAAGTGGTGCTGGAACGTCTGGCCGACTACACCGAGGCCCGTCAGCAAATGCAGCAGAAAATCCAGCTGGCGCTGTTCTATCCAGCCCTGCTTACCCTGGTGGCCGTTGGTGTGGTGATCGGGCTGATGACCTTCGTGGTGCCGCAAGTAGTGCAGGTGTTCGATAATATCGGTCAGGAACTGCCCGCTTTGACGCGCACGCTTATCAGTATGAGTGATTTTCTGCGCAGCTACGGTTTTCTGATGCTGATACTGCTGGCAGCCGGTGGTGCGGCGGCCCACTGGGTGTTGAAAAAAGAAGGGCCGAAGCGGCGTTTCCACCAGTTCCTGTTACGTCTGCCGCTGATCGGGCGACTGGAACGCGGTGTCAATGCCGGGCGTTTTGCGCGTACTTTCAGTATTGTGACAGCCAGTGGTGTGCCGGTGCTGGAAGGCCTGCGCATCGCGGAACAGGTGATGTCCAATGTGCCCATGCGTGAGGCCGTCGATGAAGCGACCCGCCTGGTGCGCGAGGGCACCAGTATCTACACGGCTCTCGACAAGAGTGGTTATTTCCCACCCATGATGGTGCATCTCATTGCCAGTGGCGAGGCCAGTGGCAAACTGGAAGAGATGCTGGAACGTGCTGCCGTGAATCAGGAACGGGAAATCGAAACCATGATTTCCGCTATCATGGGCCTGTTCGAACCGGTACTGATCCTGGTGATGGGGGCCGTGGTGCTGATCATCGTACTGGCAATCCTGTTGCCGATTTTCAATCTCAACCAGCTGGTCAATTAGTGTACTGTAACGAATAAGATCTACAGATGGGCATCTCGTAAGCAGGGCACAGCTTTTAGCCGTAACCCGAAGCTGATGGAGTATTCACTCGTTACAGTGCACTGGACATCAATGGAAATCCCTCGACTTGATAAGTAGTTTGCCAAGCAGGTAACTGTGATCTTCCAGTCGCCGGGCAACCAGGTGCAATACTTCACCTTCCCGTTGTACCTCGGCATCGATGACCAGCAGGCGTGCACCCAGCAGAATGCTGCGCTGTTGTTGTGCCAGCTGTGGCCAGACGATGATCTGGCTGACACCACTTTCATCTTCCAGGGTGACGAACATGACTCCGGATGCGTTGGACGGGCTCTGCCGGCCGGTTACCATGCCACCGGTGCGTACCCGGCTGCCCTGGTGGCAGGCCCTGACCCGGTTGGCATTCAGCAGGCCCAGACAATCCAGTCGGGGGCGCAGCAGGGCCAGCGGGTGCCGACCGAGGCTGAGGCCGAGAGCGGCGTAGTCGGCCAGCAGATTTTCGTCTTCTGTCGGTGTCCTGAGCAGCGGCGTAGCCTCGGCAATGGAGGTATTTTCCAGTAGCGGAGCCGGCGCTTCGATGCCGGCACAGGCCCAGCGCGCGCGGTGCCGGTGGCCGGCCAGGGAGGCCAGGGCATTGCTGGTGGCCAGTGCTTCCATATCGCCGCGATCCAGGCATGCGCGGGTCGCCAGATCGGCGACATCGTGAAACGGTTGTTGCTCGCGTGCGGTCAGTAAACGTTGTATAGCGGCGCGCGACAGGCTCTTTACCATGGCCAGCCCGAGGCGCAGACCCGGCCGGTTGTCATTTTTCTCGTTGTCACGATTTTCCAGCGTGCATTCCCGGTGGCTGTGGCAAACATCGACCGGGTGTACCTTGCCGTCATGGCGACGCAGGTCATCGACCAGTTGCCGTGGACTATAGAAACCCATGGGCTGACTGTTTAGCAGGGCGCAGGTGAAGACGTCCGGGTAATGGTGTTTCAGCCAGGCGGAAACATACACCAGCAGGGCGAAGCTGGCCGCATGGGACTCGGGGAAACCGTATTCACCGAAGCCGAGAATCTGCTGGAACAACTGGTGGGCGAAAGCTTCGGTGTATCCACGGGCGCACATACCATCTATCAGGCGCTGTTCGAATTCCAGGATGCGACCGTGCCGCTGCCAGCGGGCCATGCAACGGCGTAGATGGTCGGCTTCCCCCGCCGTGAAACCGGCCGCGACCATAGCAAGCTTGATGACCTGTTCCTGGAATATGGGAATGCCCAGGGTGCGTTCCAGCACTTCGCGCACTTCTTCCGAGGGCCAGCTGACGGCTTCCAGACCCTGGCGCCGCCGCAGGTAGGGGTGCACCATATCACCCTGGATGGGGCCGGGGCGCACAATGGCGATCTCGATGACCAGGTCGTAGAAACAGCGTGGGCGCAGACGTGGCAGCATGGACATCTGGGCGCGCGATTCGATCTGGAACACACCCACGGTATCGGCGCGGGAGATCATGTCGTAGACCGCCGAGTCTTCTGCCGGTACCCTGTCCATGGCCAATGATATGCCATGGTGTTGGTGCAGCAGGTCGAAGCACTGGTGGATTGCACCCAGCATGCCCAGCGAAAGGCAATCTATCTTGAGCAGACCGAGGGCATCCAGATCGTTCTTGTCCCACTGGATTACTGTTCGCCCGGGCATGGCAGCATTCTCGACCGGGACCATGCGGGTCAGTGCATCGCGAGTGATGACGAAGCCACCAACGTGTTGTGACAGGTGTCGTGGGAAGCCGATCAGCTGGTCGGTCAGCTTCATCAGCTTGCAGATTACCGGGTTGCCCGGGTTGAAACCGGCTTCGCGCAGACGTTCTGCAGTAATCTCCCGGCCATCCCACCAGTGAATGCTTGCCGTCAGGCGTTCGATCTGTCCGGATGCCAACCCTAGTGCCTTGCCGACATCACGCATTGCGCTACGGGGACGGTAGGTGATGACCGTGGCGGCCAGTGCTGCGCGCTCGCGGCCGTATTTTTCGTAGATGTACTGAATGACTTCCTCACGGCGCCGGTGTTCGAAGTCCACGTCGATATCCGGTGGTTCGTTGCGCTGTCTGGAAATGAAACGTTCAAACAGGGTGTCGATGCGGGCCGGGTCGACCTCGGTGATGCCGAGGCAGTAGCAGACCGTGGAATTGGCGGCCGAGCCGCGTCCCTGGCAGAGGATGTTGCGTGTGCGGGCAAACTGAACAATGTCGTACACGGTAAGAAAATAGGGTTCGTAGCGCAGTTCCCTGATTAGTAGAAGCTCGTGTTCGACCGCCCGCAATATCTTGTCAGGTGCGCCGGCGGGCCAACGTCGGTGCAGGCCTTCCTCTGTCAGATGGCGTAGATAAGCCGTCGTGGATACTCCTTCAGGGGCCAGTTCTTCCGGATACTCGTAGCGCAGCTCGTCGAGTGAGAAGTTGCAGCGTGTAGCAATACGGATCGTCTCTTTCAGCAGGGCGGATGGATAGAGGCGCGCCAGCAGGGTGCGCTGGCGCAGATAGCGTTCACCGTTGGCGTGCAGGGAAAAACCTGCATCGCACAGACGCGCTCCCTGGCGGATTGCGGTCAGAGTGTCCTGCAGCGCTCGCCGGCTGCGGTCGTGCATCTTGTACATCTCCGCAGGCTACCAGCGGCAAGCCCAGTTGTTGTCCCAGCGATTGCAGAATGCTGAAACGCCGGATATCCCTGCCATCGAGGCGCCGCGTGACACCGAGCCAGGCGTTGGCGCTGAAATGCTCCTGGATCCAGGCGGCCGTTTCAGCGAGGACGGGTGTCGAACACCGTTCCGCACCGGTCCAGATCAGCAGGCAGTTTTTCCCATACTCGACCAGTTCACCAGGCTGTAGCTGGTAGTTGCCTTTGGATGCCTTGCGCCTGGCATGACTGATCAGCATCGACAGGTCACCGTAGGAGCGGCGGTCGGTAGCCAGCAGGTTCAGTTGTAACTCCTGTCCGATCCGGAAGCTGCTGCCTGCAATCAACGTCAGACCGGCTTCCTGCGCAGCCGTGTGGGCCCGAACCATGCCGGCCAGGGAGCATTCATCGGTCAGGGCCAGTGCCCTGTAGCCCAGTTTCCGGGCACGCAGTACCAGCTCTTCCGGACGGGATGCACCGCGCAGAAAGCTGAAATTGCTGATGCAATGCAGTTCGGCGTAGTCAGGTTCAGGCATAACGAAATCGTGATTACTCTATACTGTGTTTATATACAGTATAGAGTAATCACGATGTGCCATGGTACATTTGTCGTTCAGGGAGAAAATGTATCGGGAACAAATAGATAATTGATGCGGATGTTTCGGATGACGTTCGCAACCCGATCGAGGAGGGAAATATGGACCCGGCTTTGAAAGTCTGGCTGGGGGACGACGGGATACTCAGGATACAGTATCCGCCGGATTCGCATATGACGCTGGAAGCGATGCACTACATCTATGACCAGCACGTTCGTATTACCACGGAAAAAAGGCCGGTACTGGTCTACGCCGAGTCGGTAGCATCCGCCGAGTACGAGGCACAACAGTTCGCTTCCAGTCTGCAGGTTGTCGAGTTGACTGCCTGTGTTGCGATTATCGTGAAGTCGGTTTTTACCCGGGCGATGGGCGAGCTGTTCATGAGATTTCACAAACCGCCATATCCGACACGGATCTTCAACGACGAGGAAAAAGCCGTCGAATGGTTGCTGGTCCAGTGGAACGGGCAGGCTGGTGCTACCTCCGGACAGGAGGGCGGTTGCTGAAGGCGGCCAGGAAAAACATCCAGCGGTGGGTTGATCCCTGTAACAGGGGGATGGTTGTTATATTATGTCGTCATGGACGAGCAAGAAAATCCGCTAAAGTTTCCCTGTGATTTTCCCATCAAGGCCATGGGGCGAATCGATTCCGCTTGTGAAGCCCTGGCGCTGGAAGTCATCCGCCGGCACGTTCCGGATTTCGATCCGGCCCGCATGCACAGCCGTGCCAGTCGGAATGGCAACTACCTGTCCGTCACCTTTACTGTCCGGGCCACCAGCCGCGAGCAGCTGGATGCAATCTACCGGGGGCTGACTGCCTGCGACGAATTGCTGATGGTGCTGTAGCCCGATACCAGTTCCCTGTTTCCTACAGTACCAGGGAGTAGATCAGGCCTACTGCGGCACAGACGCCGATCACGGTAACAATGCCCACCCTGTATCTGAACAGGGCAACAAACGCGGCGGCTCCTATCAGGGCGGAAAACCATTCGAAGGCCCCCTCGAAACCCTGCGGCCAGAGTACATGGTAGGCAAAAAAGACCGCCAGGTTGAGAACTACACCCACCACGGCAGCGGTTATGCCGGTCAACGGGGCTGTGAATTTGACGTCACCGCGGGTGGCTTCAACCGCCGGTCCACCAAGCAGGATGAACAGGAAAGAGGGTAAAAAGGTGAACAGCGTGGCTATACTCGCACCCGCAGCCCCCGCCAGCGGCAGCATATCAGGTCCGAACACTTCCTTGGTCCAGCCACCAACAAAGCCGACGAACGCAACCACCATGATCAGTGGGCCAGGGGTGGTTTCCCCCAGTGCAAGGCCATCGATCATTTGTGTTCCGCTCAGCCAGGCATACTGCTCTACACCCCCCTGATAGACATAGGGCAAAACGGCATAGGCGCCACCAAAGGTGACCAGTGCTGCCTTGGTAAAGAACCAGCCCATCTGCGTGAGCGTGCCTTCCCATCCGTAGGTAGTGATCAGCATGGCCATTACCAGTCCCCCCACGGAAAGTCCGATTACGACGAATGTAATGGACCTGCTCCAGTTAAAACGCGCATGCGCAGGAACCGGGGTTTCATCATCGATGAGTGCGGGACCGTAGGAACCTGCAGAGTCGCCATGATGCCCGCCTGCCCTGAATTTGTCGGGTGCGAAATGCGAACCGGTATAACCAATGATGCCGGCCATCAGTACGATATAGGGAAACGGCACATCAAGGGCAAAAATCGCAATGAACGCCAGTACCGCCATGGCTCGAAGTACATTGTTCTTCAATGCCCTGGAGCCGATACGATAAGCCGCAAAAACAACAATCGCTGTGACGGCCGGCTTGATGCCGTATAAAATGCCTTCTACTGCCGGAACATCGCCATAGGCCAGATAGATCCAGGTCAGGCCCATGAGTATGAACAGTGATGGCATGACAAACAGAACCCCGGCGGCAATACCGCCCCATACACCGTGCATCAGCCAGCCAATATAGGTTGCAAGTTGCTGCGCCTCCGGCCCCGGAAGTACCATCGTGTAGTTAAGCGCATGTAAAAAGCGGTGTTCGGAAATCCATCTTCGTTTCTCGACCAGTTCCTGGTGCATCATGCTTATCTGGCCTGCCGGGCCACCAAAACTGATAAACCCCAGTTTGAGCCAGTAGAAAAAGGCCTCCCGAAAGGTGACCGGTTCCGGCCTGGCAGATGCTTCTTGTGTAATCGTGGGCACTTTAAGGGTTACTCCTCGTGTTTACCTGTGTGGGAAAACCATTGCTGGAGCATGCTTTATAGCTCCCATAATGGTCCCGGTTTCAAGCCGGTTTTCGGATATTGGCGGATTGTACGCGAGGACAGCATTTTGTGCGGAACCGGCAAGGAGACCAGGCGCCATTGAGACGAGGGGTGCAGCAACTATTCAACTCAGTGAGCGCGGGCCATTTCAAGGCGCGGTCAATTCGGTCAGAGGCATGAGCCGTGCTCACTGAGCTGAACGGTTACCGGGTGCAAAGGTATTTTTCGCCTGGCCCACCGGCCATGGGGTAGAATGGCTGCCATGAAGACCGCTGCCTTGCAGCTGAACTCTTGATATCCTTTTGAAGGAGCGCCAGTGACCGCAGACTTGCGGATCAGGGAGCTGGGTTGCCGGGACTACCGGTCGGTCTGGCAACAGATGCAGCAATTTACCGGGCTACGTTCACCGACCGCGGTCGACGAGTTGTGGCTGGTACAGCATCCGCCGGTATTTACGCTTGGACAGGCGGGCAAGCATGAGCACGTGCTCGACCCGGGCGACATTCCTGTTATTTCGGTCGATCGTGGCGGCCAGGTGACGTACCACGGCCCCGGGCAACTGCTGGCCTACGTGCTGCTCGATCTGCGTCGCCTTGGTATCGGCGTGCGTGCGTTGGTTGAGACCCTGGAGCTGTCGGTAACCGACTGGCTGGCCGATCGCGGCGTGATTGCCGCGGGGCGGCGTGAGGCTCCGGGCGTCTACGTGGATGGTGCCAAGATCGCCGCGCTGGGTCTGCGGGTAAAGCGTGGTTGCAGTTACCACGGGCTGAGTTTCAATGTGGATATGGATCTGGAGCCTTTTAGCCGAATAAACCCCTGTGGTTATGCGGGCATGCCGGTGACGCAGCTGCGTGACCTGGGCATCGACACGTCACTGGATGAAGTGGCACGCAGCTGGTCGGGATATTTTGCCGCCAGACTGGGATACAATCAGCATTATTTACCGCAATCGACAGGGTGCGATCAGTGAGTGACAGGTTATCCAGATACCAGCGCGGCGAGGCCAAGACGGCGCGGATCCCGGTCAAGATAGAGCCGACCACACAGCCACAGCGCAAGCCCGCCTGGATACGCGCGCGATCTCCAACCGGGCCGGAAGTCCAGCGTCTGAAGTCGGTCCTGCGCAAGCAGCGCCTGCACACCGTTTGCGAAGAGGCTTCCTGCCCCAACCTTGGTGAATGTTTTAGCCATGGCACGGCGACCTTTCTGATCATGGGTAATATCTGCACACGGCGCTGCCCGTTTTGTGATGTGGCGCATGGCCGCCCCGATCCGCTGGATGCGGATGAGCCGGAGAAGCTGGCGCGTACCATTCGTGCCATGGAGCTGAACTATGTGGTGGTAACCTCCGTCGATCGTGATGATCTGCGTGACGGTGGTGCGGCACACTTCGTGGCCTGCATTCAGGCGATTCGCGATCTGTCGCCGGACACCCGTGTGGAAATTCTGGTGCCGGATTTCCGTGGTCGTATGGACCGGGCGCTGGAGATTCTTCGCCAGGCGCCCCCGGATGTTTTCAATCACAACCTGGAGACCGTGCCGGGACTGTACCGCAAGGTCCGCCCCGGCTCCGACTACCAGTGGTCGCTGAAGCTCCTGCAACGTTTCCGGCAGGAACACCCGCATGTTCCTTCCAAGTCAGGCCTGATGCTGGGACTCGGCGAAAGCATCGAAGAGGTCGAACAGGTGATGCTGGACCTGCGGGCCCACGACGTGGATATGTTAACCCTGGGGCAATACCTGCAACCCGGTCGCTACCACCTGGCGGTGGAGCGTTTCGTTACTCCGGAGGAATTCGATCGCTTGCGCTGTCGGGGCGAGGAAATGGGTTTCAGCCAGGTCGCCAGCGGCCCGATGGTGCGTTCCTCCTATCACGCCGATCAACAGGCTGCCGGCGTCCTGTAGCCGGCTACTCAGACAGGTTCCTGGTGCGTCTTCTGGTTTCCATCACCCCGCACGGGTTCGGGCATGTGGCGCAGGTTGCGCCGGTAGTCAATCAGCTGTACCGGCAATACGAGGGGCTTGAACTGGTCGTGGCAAGCTCGTTGCCGGAATCTTTTCTGCGCGAACGTATCCAGGTGCCTTTCGATCTGCTGGACGAGGCCGCCGATTTCGGGTTGTTGATGAACTCGGCGCTGGATATCGATTTGCAGGCCAGTGCACAGGCCTATGCCGAACTGCACCGGTGCTGGGATGCCCGGGTGTCGGAACATGCAGCCCGGCTCGAGGCGCTGGCACCGGATCTGGTGCTTGCCGATGTTCCCTATCTTTCCCTGGCCGCCGCCGCGCGGGCCGGCATTCCGGGTGTAGCCCTGTGTTCGCTCAACTGGGCGGATATCTATCGGCACTATTTCCTCGGCCGGCCCGAGGCTTCCCGGGTGCTCGACCAGATGGAAGCCGCCTACAACAGTGCCAGCGCTTTCCTGTGCCCGGAACCGGCGATGCCGATGCCCTGCCTGACAAACCGTATCGACATCGGTGCCATCGGCATGCGTGGCCGGAACCGGCGCAATGAACTGGCGGAACGTCTGGGTCTGGCGGCGGAGCAAAAGATCGTTCTGGTAACGTCCGGCGGGGTGGAAACCCGCTTTCCTATGGAACAGTGGCCGGTATCACAGGGTGTCAGCTGGCTGGTGCGCGACAGTTGGCAGGTGCAACATCCTGATGCGTACCGGCAGGAGGCATGTGATCTTCCCTTTATTGACCTGGTGGCATCCTGCGATGCCGTACTGGGTAAATGTGGTTACGGAACCGTAATCGAGTGTGTCATTAACCGCACGCCGCTGCTTTATATTCCGCGACCTGACTGGCCGGAGGACGAGTCGCTGGTACCCTGGCTGAAGCAGCACCGGGCCGCATACCGGGTGGCGCCTGATCTACTACTGAACGGCGCGTTTGCCGACCTGGTGGAGCAGGCGGCCGCGATGCCGGTTATCCGCTGTGATCCGGTCGGTGCCGATGATGCGGTCCGCTACCTGGCCGCAATGTTGCGGGATCTGGAAGCCTCCGTCGGAGTCCATCGTGAAGGATAAAGAAACGCTTTCCCTGTTCGCTTCCCGTGAGAAATTTCACGCGGTATTCGAGACGGGTCTGGAGCGCATGCTGGATGCCGGTGGTCTTAACCTGTTTATCCTGGTCTGCGCCAACGCCGGCTTTGATGCCCCGTTGTTCGCGCGCCTGCGCGGGCGCTTGCAGGCAGAGTATGCAACCCTGCTGTCGGATTTTCAGCAATCCTTCCGTGACGGCAGCCGGGTTGCAGAGGCGGAAGACGACCTGCTGGTTTTCCTGAAAATTGCCAGTATCGGTTTCGATGCCTTGCAGCTTACCCGACAACGGTTTGCCGGACCCTGGGAAATCCAGTTTAATCACCTGCGTTCCTTCCGGCCGCTACGCTCGAGCAATCAGGCGCCAGGTTCGATACATCAGCCATTCGATGAGCACGCTTTTCATTTCAACAAGCCTTTTATGATGCAGGAATCAATCTGGACAGGGGAGTTGTTCGACCGGTCGGTGAGCCTGTTCTACAACAAATATCCTTTTGTCGATTTGCACGCTCTTCTGGTTCCGGAACCCCGGGCCTGCCGGCCGCAGTACCTCGAACGTGACATGCACGAGTTTGCCTGGCAGGCGGTGCGGACATGGGGAGCCGGCTTGCCGGATGTGCGCATTGCCTATAATGCGCTGGGTGCTTTTGCATCAGTGAACCACCTGCATCTGCAGTTATTCATTCGCGATCGTTTGCTGCCGGTGGAACAGCCGGACTGGGTGCACAATGGTGGTGAGCGGCCGTATCCGGTGGCTTGCCGGGTATTCGATGATGTCGCGCAGGCCGGCGACGCCATTGAAGCTCTCAACGAGGGGAACCAGGCCTACAATCTGCTTTATACGCCGGAGCGTCTCTATTGCCTTCCACGGAAGAAGCAGGGAGAATTCAGGCTGGCAAGCTGGTCAAACGGGTTTTCCTGGTATGAGCTGTGTGGCGGTATGATTACTTTCAATCAAACGGATTATGCCGGCCTGAACGCTGACCGGGTAGCAGCGGAACTGGCGCGGGCCGCGCTGCCGGCCTCATGAGCCGTCTGCCGTGTGTGGTCTACAAGAGTCTGCGCCAGTTCGACTACTACCTGTATGTCGAAAGAGAAAATGATTTTTCCAGTGTGCCCGACAGTCTGAAGGCCTTGCTGGGCGATCTGCAGCAGGTGATCCGTCTGGATCTCGACGAGCGGAGAACCCTGGCCAGTGCCGATGTGACTGAAGTCATGTCACAGCTGAAGGAACAGGGCTATTATTTGCAAATGCCGCCCGGCAACGGCCACGTACTCGACACCTGATGCCATGAATAAATCTTCATTTCCATTCGTAGCGATGGGGATCGGGCTGGTCCTGATGGCAGTGTTGCTGGTTGCGGGCAGCCCGGGTGATGAGACGCGGCGCATGCTGCCGCTACTGACGCTGCTTATCATCAGCGAATTCGGAATGTTTGTTACCGGCATCGGCGCCTGGCTGGGCATCGATACGATACGCGTAACCGGGTTCCGGCCGGTTATGCTTTTCCTGATAGTGGGTTGTGCGGTTCTGTCCGCAGCCTTTCTGTTCCTGGGGATCGAATACTGGCCACTTTGAAACAGGCTTTTACTGTTTGTTATCCTTGCCGTTTTCCGCAGTGAATTCTTCAAAGCCGAAGGTTTCGGTTACGGTGCCAGGCAGGTCGACCTCTCCCTTCTTGTTACTTTCCTCCAGCTGCGCAATGAGCGCATCCAGGCCCTGATTCTTTATGGTGTCGCCGAAGGACGCGCGATAGGTCAATGCCAGGCTGATACCCTCGATACGGATGTCGTAGATTTTCCACACGCCGTTGGTGCGATACAGGGCGTATTGCACGCCAATGTTCTGCCCGCTGTCCAGCGAAATCTTTGCACGCACGGTAGACCTGGTGTCACCGGCCTGGTAGCGAGAGGGCAGGTAAACGACCTG
Source organism: Gammaproteobacteria bacterium (assembly GCA_030621785.1). Classification (GTDB taxonomy): domain Bacteria; phylum Pseudomonadota; class Gammaproteobacteria; order DSM-19610; family DSM-19610; genus Thiogranum. The sequence continues at coordinate 26,074 of JAUXGZ010000013.1, forward strand.
TTCCTCGGTCAGGGTATCATCCGCGTAGGCACTCATTGCCGTGACATAGGAGCGGATAAGTAACGAGCTGATTTCATCGATCAGGTGCCGGCGCTGTTCATCGCTTGCTGCGCGCCAGTATTTGCCGATGATGAGGCGCGTGATGCGCGGAAAATCTATGTGCGGAATGACCAGTTCGTTACTGAGCTTGTACGCCAGTGACTGGTCCTGCTTGATCTGCTCGGCATTACTGCTCAGGCGTCTGAGCAGTTCGTTGATTTTTTCCTCCACCAGCGGTTGCGGTGGGTCATAGTCGGCGGATTGCGTGCCGGCCGATCCTGCCGTGGCGAAGGGAATCATCACGACCAGGCTTGTCATGACAAGTAGCGAACGCAGGGAATTCATGAATGCAAACATGTTCTGGCTGTTTTTCCGGCTGAAACGGGTCAGTTTGGCGCTATTTTGCCCTAACGTAACAGACAGTCCAAGTGAGGCCGGGTTCCATCAGCTTATCGGTACATCAAAATTTGCCCAGACCGGACAGTGGTCGGAGGGTTTCTCCATGGCCCTGATATCATAGGAAATACCGGTTTTTGTACAGCATTCGGCCAGCACCGGCGTGGCCAGCAAAAAATCGATGCGTAATCCGCGTTTAGGGTCACGGTCGAAACCCTTGCTGCGATAGTCGAACCAGCTGAAACAGTTATTTTCTTCGGGATGCTGGCTTCTCCAGGTGTCGACCAGTCCCCAGTTGGCGATTTTCTGCAGCCACTCGCGTTCTTCGGGCAGAAAACTGCATTTTCCGCCCTTCAGCCAGCGCCTGGCATTGTCGGCGCCAATACCAATGTCGCGGTCATCCGGTGCAACGTTCATGTCGCCCATGACTATGACTGGTTGCTCCGGATCGTGGTTTTGCTGCAGCCAGTCCAGCAGGTCACTGTAAAACTTGCGTTTGGCCGGGAATTTGCTTTCATGGTCCCGACTTTCTCCTTGCGGAAAATAGCCGTTCAGGACCGTCAATGTACGGCCGTCGGCCAGCGGAAAATCGGCCGTGATCAGGCGCCGCTGTTCATCTTCGCTATCGTGCGGAAAGCCCCGGCGAACCTCGGCGGGCGGCCGGCGGGAGAGTATGGCGACGCCGTAGTGCGCCTTCTGACCATGCCAGGCGGCATGGTAGCCAAGCGCCTCGATCATGCCGACCGGAAAGTCTGCATCCTGCACCTTGGTTTCCTGGATGCCGATAATATCCGGACGGTGATCGTCTACCAGTTTCTGCAACTGGTGCGGCCGGGCGCGTATGCCGTTGGTGTTGAATGAAACAATCTTCATTGTGGGGGATTCCGTTGTGCAGGGTGCCGGACATTCTATCGGCTCGGGCCAGCCAGAGGCAACGAGGCATGGCATCGCGCTGTGGAGGCACGTTACAATGAAGGGCAATGAAACGGGGCATCCTGAAGGTGGGTTTTCAATGGTAGACAGTACGGCGGCTAGTCAGGCTGCAGACATTTCTGCGCCAGGGCAGGTACACGAAGCATTCGAGTGGTTACGCAGTGAACGCATCGATACGCTGAATATCGTAGTGGAGGAGTATCGCCACCGTGTGACCGGGAGTTCCCATTATCATCTTGTCGCCGATAATCCGGAAAATGTTTTTCTGGTTGCGTTCCGGACCGTACCGATGGATTCCACCGGTGTTGCGCATATGCTGGAACATACGGCCCTGTGTGGCAGTGAACGCTACCCGGTGCGCGATCCGTTCTTCATGATGATCCGGCGCTCATTGAATACCTTCATGAATGCGTTTACCAGCAGTGACTGGACCGCGTATCCGTTCTCCAGTCAGAACCGGAAGGACTTCAATAACCTCACGGACGTGTATCTCGATGCCGCGTTCTTCGCCCGTTTGCACGAGCTGGACTTTGCCCAGGAAGGCCACCGTGTCGAGTTTGCCGAGCCGGAGAATCCGGATTCTGATCTGGTGTTCAAGGGCGTGGTATTCAACGAAATGAAGGGGGCCATGAGTGCACCGGTCAGTGTCCTGTGGCAGGAACTGAGTTCCCATGTGTTTCCGACCACCACCTACCACTACAACAGTGGTGGTGATCCGGTTCACATCCCGGACCTGAGCTGGGAAGAACTGAAGGCGTTCTACAAGACGCACTACCATCCTTCCAATGCGGTTTTCATGACCTATGGCAATATCCCCGCGGTTGAGCACCAGGCCAGAATGCATGACCAGGCGCTGTCGAAGTTCGAGCGACTCGACCTGCACATCGAAGTGGCTGATGAGCAACGTTACCGCGAACCACTGCGTGTCGTGGAGTCGTACGCGCTGGATGAGGAGGAGGCGCGCGGCGACAAGACGCATATTGTCATGGGCTGGTTGCTGGGGCCGAGTATCAATCTCAGGCAGCAGCTGGAGGCGCACCTGCTCGAAGGCGTATTGCTCGATGACAGCGCCTCGCCCCTGCGCCATGCGCTGGAGACCAGCGGCCTGGGCAGCGCACCTTCACCGCTGTGCGGACTGGAAGCTTCCAATCGTGAAATGAGTTTTGTCTGCGGGCTGGAAGGCAGCAAGCCGGATAATGCCGATGCGGTTGAACAACTGGTGCTGGACGTACTGAAAAAGGTAGCCGATGAGGGTGTTGCGCTCGAACGGGTCGAGTCTGTTCTGCACCAGCTGGAATTGAGTCAACGGGAGGTTTCCGGTGATGGTTATCCCTACGGCTTGCAGTTGATTCTGGAATGCCTGTCTTCGGCGGTTCACCGTGGTGACCCGGTGGCACTGTTGAATCTCGATCCGGTGCTCGAGGAATTGCGGCACGAGATTCAGGATCCCGCCTATGTTCCCCGCCTGGTTCGCGAGTTATTGCTGGATAATATGCACCGTGTACGTCTTGCGCTGATTCCTGATACGGACCTGGCTGCACGTTCCGAGCACGCCGAGACTGAGCGGCTGGCAGCCATGAAGGCCGCGATGAGCGACGCAGAGAAGTTTTTTGTTATCAGTCAGACCCGGGCATTGCAGGAACGTCAGCAGCAGGAAGACGACAGCGATCTGCTGCCCAGGGTCGGCCTGGAGGATATTCCTCCTGAACTGCACATCGCCCACGGTGAGTCGGAGCAGGTTGATGGATTGCAGGCCACCTACTACGATCAGGGCACCAATGGCCTGTTGTACCAGGAGGTAGTGGTGGAACTGCCGCAGCTGGACGAGGCCACGCAGAAGGTCTTGCCCTGGTATACGCACAGCCTTTCCCGCCTGGGCTGCGGTGGTCGTGATTACCTTGAAACCCAGGCGCTGATGACTGCGGTTTCCGGTGGGATCAACGCCAGCACCGCGGTGCGCGGCGGTGTGGGTGATGTGCAGGCGCTGCAGGGTTGTTTTATGTTGTCGGGCAAGGCGCTGGTGCGCAACCATGGCAAGCTCGGCAGCCTGATGGCCTCCATGCTGGAGGCACCGGATTTCAGTGAGCTGGATCGTATCCGGGAACTGCTCGCGCAGCAACGTGCCCGGCGCGAGCAGAGTGTAACCGGCAATGGTCACGGACTGGCAATGCTGGCGGCCAGCGCCGGGATGAGTGCAGGTGCTGCGCTGGCCCACCGCACACGCGGTCTGGAGGGCATCCATCAGTTGAAGGAACTCGATGATTCTCTGGGTGATACGCAATCGACCGGTGAGCTGGCGGCGCAGTTCCAGTCCATCCACGAACAGATACGTTCCGCGCCGCGGCAGTTCCTGTTGATCGGCGAGCACGAACGTCGACGCCAGGCGCAGCAGGAACTGTTACAGGCGTGGTCTGGCCATACGGCCGGCAACGGTGATTTCCGCTCCTTCAGTAGCCCGCCTGTTCAGCGTCAGGTCAAGGAAGCCTGGATCGCCAATACCCAGGTCAATTTCTGTGCCAGGGCCTATCCTACGGTGGCCATGGAGCACCCCGATGCACCGGTTCTTTCGGTGCTGGCCGGTTTCCTGCGCAACGGCTATCTGCATCGTGCAGTGCGTGAGCAGGGCGGTGCCTATGGTGGCGGTGCGAGTCACGATTCCGAATGTGCAGCGTTCCGTTTTTATTCCTACCGGGATCCGCGGCTGGGAGAGACGCTTGAGGATTTCGACCGGGCCATTGACTGGTTGCTGACAGAATCGCATAGCTGGCAGCCAGTCGAAGAGGCCATCCTGGGCGTGATCAGTGGTATCGATAAACCCGGGTCCCCGGCGGGTGAGGCGCGCGATGCGTTCTACAACGGATTCTTCGGCCGCACACCGGAACAGCGCCGGAATTTCCGCCAGAGAGTGCTGGAGACCCGTCTCAATGACCTGCAGCGGGTCGCCGACACCTATCTGGTGCCACCGCGAGCCAGTACCGCAGTGGTTACCAGTGCAGCAGAGCAGGATGCCTGCGGCGACCTCGGACTGGAGCTGAAACACCTGTGACGAAAAGATCAGTATACGAAGGAATGGCGCTGTGGCTGGTCTGCGTGCGGGTCAGGGCAGAAGCACCGGACTCGCCGATGCTGGTTTTGTAACCGGCGCCGCCACGGGAGGCGCTTTTGTGGTGACTTCCGGTGTTTGCGGTGTTCCCAGGAACAACCATGCAGACACGCCGGCACCCAGCAGAATACCGCTGATTACCGACGGTAGTAACAGGCTGCGCCGTCGCGGTTCATCAGAAACCGGTGGTGAATTCGTTTTTTGAGGCCCGTCCCGGGCCGGAATATTTTTCGTACTGGCCACCGCTGCGGTACCGGCGGCAGGATTTGTCCCTGCGCCACCCGGCTTCGATCTGTCGGGTTTTTTTCGCTTGCGGGTTTGCAATCCCAGCAGGCGTATCAGCTGCTCAGGCGGCAACTCCATGGACGGGTGCAGCGGATTGAAATTCATTGTGCCGGATGATGGCGTATGGGCGTCGCTCGTGTGTCGGACCTGGCTTGCTGTTTGCTCGTCCCGGTCATTGGTGCCGGCCCTGGCTGGTTGTGCCCATTGTGGCTGGTCCGGAGATGCTGCCAGACCTTCAATGTGTTCAGCCAGCCGGCGTGCCTGGACGGCCCTGGCGCGCAACTGAGCCATTTCCAGCTCAGTATTCCGCCGCTCTCGCTGTTCACGCTGAACATGCTCCGCCAGCGTTTGTTTGCCACCGGGCCGCGCGTTGCCGCCAATGAGCTGGTCTGCTCGCCGGTGCATTTCCTCGGTGAAACCGCGCTCAACGGGTGAGGCCTGTTGTGGTGCGGCGGTATTGCCGGTGGATGGTCTGGTTTCGCGCATGTCTGTAGTCAATATAAAGTTTTGCCCACTGGTGATAGCGTCACAAGAGGCTGTTTTTTGAGTGCCTGAGGCCTGATCCGGCATCATGGACCAATCTGCCCGGGTAAAATCAGCACCGGTTCACAGTGCCTGAAAGAATTTGATCTGCTGTGGCCGATGGGTCTGGCAAACGCCTTCCGGGCAGGAGTGTTTATAAAAAACAAGTAAAAATAGCATGTTATGTAGTTATTCGGGTGAGTGGATGGTGTTCTGGCGGGTTTTTGCGTCGCACTGATGTGCCGGCAGGACATGGCCTGGACCGGACCGACGTGGTATACAGGTACGAGGCCCGGTTATAGACTGGCCGGAAAAGGGGTTCATGGAGTTCGAAACGCCGGGACGCGCGGGGAAAGAGGTAGAGAATGCGCAGTCCTGTCTGGCTGGAAGTGTACTGTCATCGCTCGCTAGAAACTATAAACAGAAAAACAGGTGAGATGTCATGCATAGACTGACCCGAAATCGATTTATTCACCGCTGTTGCCTGGTTTTGGCCGTACTGCTTGCAGCTCCGGCTACGGGCTATGCCTACAGCAATGAAGAGCACTGGCTGGAAGTCCACGTGATTGACAGACAGACCGCGCAGCCGTTGCGCGATGCATCCGTGTGTCTTGGGACCAGCGCCCGGCCGGATCAGTTTGGCAGCCGGCGTACCGACCATGAGGGCATCGTTCGTTTCCAGGATTTGCTACCGAATCCACTGGTGCTGAGCGTGTCCCGGAAAGGCTTCCGTAGCCAGCGACGTGCGGTTGAACCCATGTACGAGAGCCGCATAATGGTGTTGAAGCTGGCATCCGGCGGTGGTGGCCCCGAATGCCATGCGCCGCCACTGCAGAAGCCGGTCCCGCTTGCGGCTTCCGGCATGACTATCCGGCATATTGCGGTGAGACGCGATGCTGCTGCCTCCAGCGCGCGCGAGGTCATTGTTGACGTAACGGTCAATGGCAAGGCTGGGCAGATTCGCATTGGTGAGCGTGCGGATTTATCCGGCAGTGAGTGGCAGGACTTGCAGGGTCGGACTCCCTATACGCTGTCCGGTGACCATATCACCCGCCTGTATGTGCAGGTTCGGCGTAAGCTGGAGGCCGAGGGCGCCACTATCGAAGAAGTATCGCCGGTGCGGCAGGTGCAGTTCCGGCCCTGATCGGTTCAGGCGTCGATATCCGGGATGAGACGGCTTTCGATGGTGTCGATCATGTCCTTCATGCTCAGCTTTCTTTTCTTCAGGCGCCTGATCTGTAGCTGATCGGGGTAATCGGACTGGATGAGGTGATGGATAACGTCATCCAGGTCCCGGTGCTCCAGGCGAAGCTCCTCCAGTTTTTTCTCGAGCGTACGGATTTCGTTTTCTGTAAGTGGGTGGTTGATGGCCCGGCCTCCTGCGTGAACCGCGTAATATACCTTTCGTTGCGGGTGAATTCATCTGTTCGTCCGTGAACGGGGGCGGCCCTCGAAATGGACAATAGCCTTGACGATCTCCTGGTAGGGAAGCTGTTCCAGCGAGCCGTAGCGGTTTTCTGCCCGCTGGAGGAGTCCGGTGATGTCATCGATCCGGTTGCTGTTACCTGGTTCCGGGTGCAGCACCTGTTGTAGTCCCAGCAAGCCGCCGTTCTGGACCTTGATCTCCCTGGCGTGCGGTAGTGGATCGTCGGTGGTCCTGACACCCAGTGCGAAGCGCGCCTTGCCGCGCAGCAGTTGCAGAAACCGGTTGCAGCGTTCACCGGCCCTGGATGAATCGCAGCTGATGCCTTCACGGTCGGCAAGGTAGAAACGGGTGGAACAGGTACAGGCGCAGCGCCGGGTGAGTACCGCTTTTTCGAACCTGCAGCGGCGCTGGTTTACGGCGTTGTAAGTCGAGCGGTATTCAGTTTCCTCAACCATGCCGGTGCGTTACTTTTCCCACTCCCGGAGAATCGGCTCTTCGCGTTTTACCATGAGCTGTTCTTCTGCCTCCAGTTCGGTGTTGGCGAACATGACCTTTATGGCGTAGTTGTCGTGTTCAGCCGTTGCCGCGCGCAGTTCGCGCGCCCGACTGCGAGCCGCCTTGAAGCTGTCGTATTCCTCGAGTTTTTCCAGGCGTTTTACCAGGGCGGTCGGACCTTGTGTGATCTTGTATACGAAATAGGGCATGTGACTAAAAACCTGAATGGATTCGATGCGGCAAGTATAACAAGTCCGCTGGAGCTGCTCACAAACCCACTTGCTCTACCCGGTTTCCGAGAGTGATGACAAAGCCGGTCATGCGTTCATAACCATCCTTGCTGTAGGCAAACTGAAAGGTTCGTTGCACCGCCAGTCGCCCCTGTTCGGAGCGCTGCAGCCTGACACGTTGCAGAGCCACCGATGCATCCAGTAGCTGAAGACCCTGAAGGTGGCAGATTTCCTTTGCCGAGCGGGTTGCCCGTTCACGCGCGGCCAGATTGTCGTACCAGAACCAGATCAGCAGTCCCAGCAAAGCGAGCATTACCAGTCCTGTGCTTTCCATGGTCTGTCCGCAGCCTGAGGGAGGCCGGGCAGCTTAGCACAGCGCATCATGAACGGTTGTTGGCGGCCCCGGGTTTTCGCGGATATATCCATGAGGTTTTCAGGGAAAAGGGGGGGAACTGGCTTATCGCAGCATGCTAGACTGGCAGTCACAGGTAGGTAGTCTGAGGACGGGAACCATGGCGGAAATGAGTCTGGAAGAACGACAGGAACTCACCCGCGGCATTCTGGGCATGCTGGATGAATGGGGTATCGAGCCGAAGCATCAGTTGATCCTGCTGGGTCTGGATAATGCCCCGGCACGCGAAGTGCGACAGTTGCGCGATAACCGGCCGCTGCCGGATGACCCGGATGTCATGGCGCGTGTCGAACACCTGATATCGATTGCCGATGCCCTGCGTACTACCTATCCTTTCAGCAAGCGAATGGGCAAGCTGTGGATGAACAAACCCAACCGAAAATTCCGGCAGCGCACACCGGCGGCAACCATGGTGGAAGATGGCATCGTCGGCCTGATTTCGGTGCGTTCCTACCTGGATTGCTCCTACAGCTGGGACATATCCGGCTCGAAAGCCTGAGCCGGCTGGCCCGTATTGCCGTCCCTGATTCTGCACCCGGATGATCCCTGCTGGCATCCGGTGCAAACCGGTGAGCTGCGGGCTGCTTTGCAGGAGGATGGCCTGCTGGCGGCCGGTTGCCCGGCGGATCTTTCAGCGGCCTGTCTTGTCGGCGAGCATTTTCTCAGGCTCATTATGTTTCTCGGGTGTTCGCCACAGGTAACGCTGACAGCTGATGCATCACGCGATGGTCAACCGCTGTGTACTGTCCGCTTTAACAATTTTGATAGTGTTCGTTTTGTTGGCGCCGCGCCGCGCTCACCGGCCCGCTGTCCGCACTGCCGTGCCGAAGTGGTGATCGAGGTGCCCCGGGTAGATGAAGCCTGTACCTGTGCCGGTTGCAACGTGAGTATGCCGGTGCAGGCGCTCGATTGGCGACAGGCTGCCGGTTTCGGTCGTTTTTTTATCGAGGTGTCGGGGATTTATCCGCACGAGGCCGTGCCGGCTGACCGTTTGCTTGCCCGGCTGCGTGACTTTTCGCATTGCGAATGGAAGTACTTCTTTACTAATCGCGACGTAACTTGTCCGAAACTGCGATCGGAGTAGGGTAGTTCAATACGATCAGGTAGGATGAAACGATAAAGGTGATCAGTGTGGCGAGTTGTATCAGGTGGGAAGCCTGTGCGCCGATGACACCCGACTTTAGTGCCAGCACTGCAATTAGTAATGAAAATTCGCTGATTTGACCCAGGCGTACACCGACTTCTCCGGAGAGCGGGGCATTTTCGCCTTCCCGTATCCATAGCCCCCTGAACACCAGGGGTTTCACCAGCAGGGCCAGCGCGGCCAGAATGGCGGCTGGCATGATGACCTCCATGCCGGCCGCCAGATCAAAACTGGCGCCGAGGCTGAAGAAGAAAACCACCAGGAAAAAATCCCGCAATGGCTTCAGGCTCTCGGCGATGAAGCGTGAGATAGGCTCGGTGGCAACCGCGATGCCGGCAATGAAGGCGCCGATTTCCGGCGACAGCCCGAGAGCTTCTGAAAGCGCTGCCATGCCCAGACACCAGCCGATGGCGAGCAGAAAAATATATTCATGTATGGTGTCGAAACGTGCCAGTAATCGAGTCAGAACAAAACGGGAAAAAACGAAAGCAAATAGCATAAAGCCCGGTAAGGTCAGTGCGAGCATGGCGGCTTGTTGCCAGCCGATGTTTTCCCCGCCCAGACCGTGCAGCAGGAGCAGGATCAGAATGGCGATCAGGTCCTGCAGCAACAGCACGCTGATAATAATTTCGCCCGTATGCTGGTGGTGAAGCACTGTACTGGGCAGTAGCTTCAGACCGATGATGGTACTGGAGAACATCATGGCGGCGCCGATAACCAGTGCTTCAGCCGTGTTGTAGCCGAATAGCCAGGCTGTGCCGATGCCCAGCCCCGCAAACAGTGCTGAACTGACCAGCGTAACCACCGTCGCTTTGCGAAACATGTTCCACAGGTCCTGCGGATGCAGGTTGAGGCCGAGCAGAAACAGCAGGAATACGATGCCCACATGTGACAGTTCCTGCAGCAGACCGACATCCCTGACCAGACCCAGGGCATAGGGGCCAATTGCCATGCCCAGCAGGATGTAGGCAACGATAACCGTCTGGCGTGCATACAGGGCTGCGGTAGCCAGAATGGCTGCACCGGTAAAGATCAGGAAGATCGAAAAGAGGATGGAATGGTCCAATCTGGTGATTGCCTGTTGTGAACTCCGGGAGGGTCAATTCGATTCAGGCGTTACACTAGCATAGTTACCGATAAGCGTGCTCTTTGAGTCGCTGCGGGCGAAACGGTATCCTGACTCCGGTAACGGGGCGGGGCGGAGTTCATAACTATTGATACGGAAGCGAAAAATGCGAATGACTAGCACGTGGGGCGGGGCATGGCCGGGCGTTCTGGTTCTGCTGCTGGCGGGATTTTCAGCGTCCTTGTCCGCAGCCGGTTCTGACAGGCCGGTGCGTGTTGAACAGGCGACCATGCGTATGCTGGCTCCTGTTAACTGGTATACCGGCACCGTCATCAGTCGTGACCATGCACGTTTGCCGGCAGAGGTGTCGGGCCGCCTGTTGTGGGTGGCAGAAGTTGGCGCTGCATTGCAGCAGGAAGATGAGGCAGCACTCATCGACGATACACTGCTGAAAGCCGAGCTGGTCGAACGCAAGGCCGACGTCGAGCGTATCGCGGCGCAACTGGAATTCCTCAGAAAGGAGTATTCGCGGTTGCAGCGGCTCGCCAAACAAAACAATGCCGCCCAGAGCCTGCTGGAAAAGACACTGGCGGAGAAAGCTTCTGTGGGTAGTGAGCTGGTGGCTGCGCAGGCTCGCACAAGTTACACCGAGGCGCAGCTGCAGCGTACTCGTATCCGGATGCCGTTTGCCGGTGTGGTGACCGAGCGTTTGCTGCGGGCCGGTGAGTGGGCGGATGATGGCGCTGCCGTGGTGGCGGTGACTGACCCGGACAAGCTCGAAGTGCGTGCCTGGGTATCGGCGTCCGCACTGCCTTTCCTCGCCAGGCAGACACAGTTGCAGATCAAGGTCGATAACAGGATTCTGCAGGGCAGGGTGCGAATCCTGGTGCCGGTCGGCGAACCTCGTTCGCGGCTGTATGAGTTGCGCATTGATCTGCCCGCGGGAGAATGGAACGCAGGCCGGAGTGTGCGCGTTGCGGTACCGACCGCCACGGCTCGCGAAGTGCTGGCGGTAGCGCGCGATGCGCTGGTGCTGCGCAGGGATTCGATTGTGTTGTACCGGGTCGGGGCGAACCATGTTGCCGAGCGCATACCGGTAAC
>JAUXGZ010000005.1 GCA_030621785.1 Gammaproteobacteria bacterium
CAGACGATAATGTAATGCATTCGCGCTTCGATGAAGACCCATATTCCTTCTGGTCATCACCTGATGTTACTGCACCCATTTATAATATTTCTAGTGCAAGGATGTTCAGTGCGGGATCCGGTAACGCAAAACCCAAAGATGTTATGTCTTACGTGTCAGGCAAGACCAATCAAAATACGTTTTTTGGGGTTCGCGCCTATAGTCGAATGGTGAACGGCTTTGAGGCTGGATCTGCCAGCTCAGCGATGGTGATTACTGCAGCCGCTGGCGTTCACAACAAGATCAGGGTGACAGGCCAGATCGACCTCGTAACGGGTGAAGCGATTGGTATCCAGACCCAGCCTGTGGCATCCATGCTGTCAGAGACCCCCTTAATGGAAGGCAGTCCACTGGTTATCGAGTTTCTGGATGACCAGGGGCGGGTCTTGTCGCAAGGCAAGTTGATATTCAATCTACCGCTCGAAACCCATCCTCCCGAAGGAGAATTGCCGGATCACGTGCCACCCGTGTTGTTCTCAGCGATACATGCAGTGCCTGCAGGTACGCAGACTGTTCGGCTGCTTTGGCAGGAAGCGGTGGTATATAGCCTGGATGTCACCCCAAATGCTCCAACCGTACAGATGATCCTTCCCGTTGGTGGTGAAGAAATCGGGCCGGATACCGAACTGGACATACAATGGATAGCTGAAGACCTGGACGGGGATTTGCTCCACTTCACCGTGTTGTATTCTGTCGATGGAGGCAATACCTTCGTTCCTTTGGCCGTCGGTATCAGTGGTACGCAGATGCACTGGACCCCTCGGTTCGCGACGCCGGGAGATTCTGTGCAGGTCAAGGTTGTAGTCTCGGATGGCTTCAATTCCGGAGAGGCGGTTTCCGAATCGTTCAGAATTGCACCCAAACTGCCCATCGTAGCCGTTCTCTCACCAGACGACGGGGACGAGATGGTGGAATCGACCGCGGTAACGCTGCGAGGTACAGCGACCGCGCCGGGGGAAGGGAAAGTCTCCGACAATGCGGCGTACCAATGGATATCGTCGCTCGACGGTGTGCTCGGTGCAGGCCGCCTGTTGACCGTGAGGCTTTCGCCGGGTACGCATCAAATCGAATTACGGGTTACCCACAATGGCCTGCCGGCGAGTGACGGTGTGAGCCTGCTTGTATTTTCCGATCAGGATGGTGATGGGCTATCAGACAATATGGAACTCGAGAATCCGGATCTGTTCGACCCGGAGAACAGTGAGGATGCCGGGCGCGATGCCGACGGTGATCGCGTTAGTAACGCTGCGGAAGTACTTCAGTTCGAGACAGACCCCGTGAATCCTGACAGTGATGGCGATGGGCTTACTGATGGGGAAGAGATTGAGCAGAACCTGTCGCCGCATGTCGCAGACAGTGATGGCGATGGCGTGAAGGATGGTGATGACAATTGCCCGAGTGTTTCTGACGCTACCCTGTTCGATGGTGATGGCGACGGGCATGGTGATGTGTGCGACAATTGTACCCGTACGGTGAATCCAGAACAGCGGGATAGCGATGCGGACGGATTCGGCAATCTTTGTGATGCAGACTTCGACAACAACCTCACCGTTGATTTTGCCGACCTGGCTTTTCTAAAGTCGGCATTTTTCACCGCCGATCCAGGTGCGGATCTTGATGGCAATGGAGCAGTGGATTTTGCCGACCTGGCCATATTGAAGTCCATGTTTTTCAGTACACCGGGCCCCAGTGGTCTGGTTAGCCCGGACATCGCACCACGATGACGAGCCCTAAGCGCCGGGATGAACCCTCAGTCCCTGCCCGGCAGTGCCTCTGCTGCAATCTCCTCCTGGAGGATGGTTTCTCCACGGTAGTATCGCGACACCACCACGAACAGCACCGCGGTCCCAAGCATGGCAAGCGTGAAAAACTGGTAATAGGCGGCGCCCGCCAACCGGCTGCTGCCGTCCTCCTTCAGGAGGAGAAAGTTCACCGCACTGGTAAACAGGTTTCCTGCTGCAATCGACAACATAAAAAATGCCATGACAAAGGATTTCATGGAACGCGGTGCCTGTGTATAGGAAAACTCCAGACAGGTAATCGACACCATCACCTCGGCCGAAGTCAGCAACACGTAGGCCAGCAGTTGCCAGGCGATGGAAGGGGTCGCGCCCTGGTCGATCTGCACCTGTGCCCAGGTCGGAACCGAGAATGCCAGCACGGTGACAAACAGACCGATACCGATCTTGCGCAACTCGGTCAGCGGCCAGAACTGCTGTATGGCCGGGTAGATCAGCCGGGAAAACAGAGGGATCAGCAGCATCACCAGCAACGGGTTGGCTGCCTGAATCTGTGCCGGTAACACTTCGAAACCAAACAGATGCCGATCCATTTTCTGTGCCTGCAATACCCAGGCAGAACCGGTCTGGTCGAACAGTGCCCAGAACATGGCAACGAACAGGTAAATCATCGTCAGGCGTCCCAGCGTACCCAGCCCACGTTGGCTGAATACCTCGCGCAGAAAATGCATACCCGCCGGCGGTACATGGGCAAAACGGAAGCGACCGGCCCGGAATACCACGGTGGCAACCAGCATCAGGATGCCGGGCACGGCAAAGGCCACGGCGGCACCCCAACGCTGCATCAGCCAGGGTGTAACCAGCATCGAAGCAAAAGCACCGGCGTTGATGGCGAAATAGAACCAGCCGAATACCCGTGACAGCAAGCGCCGGTTAGCGCGCCCGAACTGGTCACCGACGTGCGCCGACACGCAGGGTTTGATGCCCCCGGCCCCGAGGGCGATAAGCCCCAGCCCGATAACCAGGCCCAGACGGGTATGATCGATTGCCAGACTGAGGTGTCCCAGGCAGTAGACCGCGGACAGAAGAATAATAGTGCGGTACTTGCCGAGCAATCCATCCGCAAGCACGGCACCCAGCAATGGCGTGAGGTAGACGGCAGCTACAAACAGGTGAAACCAGCCCCTGGCCTCAGCCTCGCTCATCAGGTCCGGCGAACCGTCGGCACCAAGCAGATACTGCGTCATAAAGACCACCAGCACGGCGCGCATGCCGTAGAAGCTGAAACGCTCGGCAGCCTCGTTACCGATAATATACGGAATGCCCGGGGGGACGCTGGAACTTGTTACGGGAGCACTGCGGTATGCGGGCATGCCGCGCATTCTACCGTCCTTAGCGGACGGATGGATAGTGAACTAATCACAGGGCAGTTCGCTGCTACCGGCGAGATACTGATCGACCGCACGCGCGCACTGACGCCCTTCACGAATGGCCCAGACCACCAGCGACTGTCCGCGCCGCATGTCGCCACATGCAAATACGCTCTCCCGGCTGCTCCGGTAGTGACCATCAGCGGCCAGTACATTGCCACGCCGATCCAGTTCAAGCTCCAGATCCTCGACCAGACCCCGGTGTACCGGGTGCGCGAAACCAATCGCCAGCAGCACCAGTTGGGCTGCAAGCCGTCGTTGCTGCCGCGGCCTATGCCGTTTCACCAGGCCACCGGTGGAACTCCTGCACCATTGCAGGCGTTGCAACAGTACCGCTGTAACCCGACCATCCCGCGCTTCGAAGGCAACCGTATCCCAACCCCAGATGCGTCTGCAGCCTTCTTCCTCGGTATCAGTAAGATGCAGTACCGGCACCGCATCTGGCCAGTACTGCAAGCTGTCTGCCCGCTGTGGCGGTCTGGAATGGTACTGTACCTGGGTAACGCTGCGCGCACCCTGGCGGATCGCCGTACCGACGCAGTCACAACCGGTATCACCGCCACCAACTACAACCACGTCCTTGCCGCGGGCATCGATCACACTGGCGCTGTCCAGCGGATCACCGGCGAGATAGTGATTCTGCTGCGTCAGGTACTGCATGGCGAGATGTATGCCTTTTGCCGTGCGACCGCGGACAGACACGTCCCGTGGCCGCTCTGAGCCACAGGCGAGGATCACGGCGTCCGCCATGCCGGATAACGCCCCGGCGTCCATGGATACACCGGCATGAACGCCGGTGCGGAAACGCACACCCTCCTCCACCAGTTGCTGCAGACGGCGATCCAGGATCTTCTTTTCCAGTCTGAAATCCGGAATACCATAACGCAGTAGTCCACCGATCCGGTCCGCCTTTTCCAGCACGCTGACCCGGTAGCCGGTGCGCACCAGCTGCTGGGCACAGGCCAGGCCTGCGGGGCCGGAACCCACCACCACAACGTGCTTGCCCCGGCTTTGCCGGCAACGCCGGGGCGTAACCATTCCTTCCTGCCAGGCGTGTTCGGCAATAGCCAGCTCAATCTGCTTTATCACCACCGGACTGTCGGCAAGACTGAGCGTGCAGGCCGACTCACAGGGCGCCGGACAAATTCGCCCGGTCAGTTCCGGAAAGTTGTTGGTGGATTCGAGCTGCTCCCAGGCCTCGCGCCAGTGTTGGCGTGATATCAACAGGTTCCAGTCCGGAATCAGGTTATGAACGGGGCAGTACGAATGACAACAGGGTGTTCCACAATCCATGCAGCGACTGGCTTGCGGAACAGTCTGCTCTTCCGCTAACCGGCCGGCATACTCGTGCCAGTGCCGGATGCGCAGGGAACTCTTTTCTTTACGGGCTTCCTGCCGCGGGTAACGCAGGAAACCCCGGTAATCATCCATTGTCAGACAACCCTGACTGCGGTACCTATGAGTGTAGCTCTTCTGGCTGGCTGCATTTCAGTAAAATGCAATATTCGGGGCATTTCGGGGTAGCGCGGCCCTGCACACCAGGGCGATTTTAAGCCGCTGATTCAATGCAGTATGTCCACCGCCCCCCCAGGATCCAGC
Source organism: Gammaproteobacteria bacterium (assembly GCA_030621785.1). Taxonomy (GTDB): domain Bacteria; phylum Pseudomonadota; class Gammaproteobacteria; order DSM-19610; family DSM-19610; genus Thiogranum. The sequence goes on from JAUXGZ010000005.1 coordinate 4,808, forward strand.
CCTTTACCCGTTACACGCGGTTCAATTATTACACCAAAGACAAGATTGATGAGCAGAAAAAAGTCCGACTCATACCAGCATGGCAAGGCTATGGTCTGCAAGTGCGAGACGTTTGTATACATTGATGCAGAGGTCAATTGTAAGTAGCATACGGATTAGTCAACAAGTAAATCTGCGGCGAATGGTAACTTAATCGGCATATGCACCCGGCGGTATCGGTGCAAACGCTCAATTCGAAAAGCGACTGAATATCATTAATATTCTATGTCACCCATGCTTTCTGGAGAGCGGCCAAGCTGTCTGCTTGCAAATGAGGATAGAGGAAGAATCAAATGAAACCAGCCATCATTGATATTCGCGGCATTGGACCAGCGGCGGCCAGGGTACTTGCAGAGCACCACATTGACAGCGTTGATGCGCTGGTCCGATCATCCATCGCGCAGATCACCGCAATTCCCGGATTCAGCGAGGTGCGTGCCGCCAACGTGATCGCCGAAGCAGCCGACTTGCTTGCGGCTTCCGGAATAACTCAATCTGCAGATGAAAGTGACAAGCAACACGACAAGAAAGACAAAAAGAAAAAGAAAAAGAAAGGCAAAGGCAAAGGCAAAGATAAGGATAAAAGCAAGGGCAAGGGCAAAAAGAAAGGCAAGAAGTAGCTTCTACGATGAACTAGCGCACTGTAACGAACAAACTATTCACTTGAGGGGCAGGACGCAGACTGCATAGAAGGTTGGGCTGAGCCTGCGAAGCCCAACGATATGCGGTAGCACAGCCCTGTGTATGGGCTTCGCTTCGCTCAGTCCAACCTACGCTCTGCGCCCTGTTTACGAGATGCCCCTCTGTAGATCTTATTCGCTACAGGCTGCCGATCCGGTTCAATCACGCTGGGCAAGCGCCGGAGGCAGAGCAACCCTGGCGATGCGTTTTGCCAGCGTGTAAATGCGCCGCATCTGATCAACGAACGACATCTCCAGCCGTACCAGATTGATGTAATCCGGATCATCCGCCGTGAGTCGCGTCGCTTTCCGTTCCAGCAACTGCTCGGACTGCTTCCGAAGCGTATCTTTCATCACCAACACCGACTCAGCCGCCTGCTGGTCGTTATCACGCACCGCCTGTACGGCAAGTTCCACGGATTTGGTCACGGACGCGTGAAGTTGCTGCAACATCCTTCGCGTTTCATCTCCCGGCACAGATCGCACATCGGCTACCTTGTGAGCCAGGGCAACGATATCGGTCTCGATAACGTCCGCCAGGCTTTCCAGATTATCCGTCGCCGTCATCAAGCCCTGAAACTCCAGGCCTTCCTGTTCTGTTAGTGTTTGCCTGCGAAGCTTCGCCAGATAATGGAGTATTGCCTCTTCCAGGATATCGACCTCATCGTCACGACGGGCAATATCTTCGAGACGTTTTACATCCCGTTCCCGCAGCGCTGGTATAACCTCTTGCAGCATGCCGAGAGTAATCGCCCCGACCCGCCCCAGTTCCATGCGCACCTGCTGAAGCGCTATAGATGGTGCAGCCAACGCTGCCTCCTCCAGAAATTCAGGCTCCACAATGACGCCCGCCGGAGGAACGCGCTCCGCTACCAGGCGCTCTGCCAGTTTCGCGAACCAGCCAGTAAACCCGATAAACAAAAGAGTATTGATTACGTTAAACAGTGTGTTGGCATTGGCGATCTGACGCGGTACATCCGCCGCCGCCTGTGCCACCCCATCCAGCTCCGGACTGGATGGAGATATCCAGAGCGCCATGTCTACCAGCAACCATATGAAAGGCAGCCATATCAGGGTACCTATAACATTGAACGCAACATGCACGACAGAGGCGCGTACGGCTTCAGTAGATTTGGCGCTGAGGATGCCCATCAGTGCGGTTGTCGCAGCGGTGCCGATGTTGGCTCCAAGTGCCAGTGCGATTCCCGCTGGTAGCGCCAGTAGCCCCTCACTCGCCATCGCGATAGCGATGCCGACCGTAGCTGCAGACGACTGCACGATTGCAGTGAACACGGCTCCGGCGAGAATTCCTGCCAGTGGGCGTTCCAGGCTTTTCAGCAGTTCCAGGAAGGGAGGGTAACTGCGCAGGGGCGTCATCGCATCACCCATAAGGCCCATACCGTAAAACACCAGGCCGATACCCATTATCATCATGCCGTAATATTTCACCTTCTCCTGTTTGGCGGTGAACAGCATGAAAAACCCTATGGCCACCGGGCCAAGAGAGTATGCCGAAAGGTCGAAAGCCAGCAACTGTGCCGTCACCGTGCTGCCGATGTTGGCACCCATGATCACCCCGACCGACTGCGCAAGGGTCATCATGCCGCCGCTGATGAACCCTACGACCAGCAAGGTGGTTACCGTGGACGAATTAAGCACGCCGGTAACAAAAGCTCCGGTCAGCGCTCCCTTGAATCGATTGGTTGTGAGCTTTGCGAGCACTGTTGTTAATGTCCGGCCAGCGGCTTTCTTCATCCCCTCAGACAACATTTGCAGTCCGCCGAGAAAGAGAGCCAGCCCACCGAACAGGCCAAGGCACAATTGCAACCAGTCCGGAGATTCTGCCGCGATACCCGGTTCTACTGCGAGCACGCAAAAAGCAGCCATCAACAATACAACGGTGAAACCTGTCCGAACCAGCCAGGAACGAACAGAGAACGCCGGGTCATACCTGGGTTGTGCTAATTTCATAGATACCCTCTCACAAGCTGTAGTAACGGTCAGTCCAGAAAATCAAGCCGCTGCTGAACACTCTCGACCGCCTTGCGCGCGCAAGCCTCATCCTTGTCACCTCCCGGTGCACCACTCACCCCCACGGCACCCAGCAGGGCTCCGGCAGCCCGGATCGGAACTGCACCATCCAGTACCAGCAGATCCTGACTCTCATTCAGTTCAGCCCGGATATCGGCGCGATTCACCCGTAGCCGGGAACTGCTCGTTCCCGAAAGAATGACCGTATTTGCCTTGCGCCGGGCCAGTTCGATGGTAAACCGGCTGGCATACACATCCCGCAGAACCACCTGTAGCTCGCCGCCACGGTCCACTACCACCACGCTGACCTGGTAACCCGCATCACGGCAGGTCTGCACGGCTTTTTCCGCAACATCCTGTGCCAGCGACAAGGTCATCAGGCGCGCATCGACCACATCGACATCCGCCACCGCAAGCACCGGTGCCATGATAACGAGTAACGACAAAAGCCTTAGCGATTGAATCTGGCGCCTGAGCATCAGAGTTGTTCGGTGAACTGATAAAAGCGGTGATTCAAATATTGCACCACATCATCGATTTCCGCTTCGGTCCAGTCCAGCCCGCTGTGCATACTCCATCCCGCAACCCGATTGTGCAGTTCACCAATCGACTTCGCCTTGTGGTTGGCCCGGGTGTGCGCCCAGCTCTCATGGCATTTCATACAATGACCTTCATACAGCGCCTGACCGCGATCGAATTCCGCCAGGGCGGCTGGTATATAGAGCATCAGCAGGCACCCGGCGACCAGACCTGGCAGTTTCATCGATACTATCGACATTTCGTGTTCTCCTTGTGTTCCCCTTCCACGCAGGCGACCGGCGCGCCGCACTTGCGGCACAGGTAGGATGCAGCTCCGCGCCCGACCCGGTTGTGCCGGCAGGCGCTCAGCAGGTGTGTACTGCATTTGCAGCGATAGCTATAACGTTTCTGTCGTCGCACCGGAATGTCACCGAGGTCATAGTCTGCGGTGACCCGTGCATCGGCACCCAGCACCTGCATGACCGACTTCCATTCCGGACCATGTGGTCTTACATTGCGCAATCCATACAGCAGATCCGTTACATAGTGCGCCACTTCGTGCGGCACCGTTACTGCCAGGTTGTCATCAAAGTAGCGGGCGAAGATGTACGGATTGTAACGGATTCTGCGCTGCCCCCGCTGCACCTGGTACATCCCGGCCGCGCGCCCCCTGAGATCGAAGCTCACGGGTACGGGATGGGGATCGATTGCATAGATCTTGCCGGCTTGCCGCAGGCAGGCAATGGTCGCGCTACAAATCACGCCCTGCTCCTGCTCACCAAGTGACCGCAGTTTCATACTGTGCTCGCTTTTTTTCTTCCGGCAGATTGCACGCGGGTTTTCAGGCAATAGTCCTTACCGGCAACGCTTGAAAAAGTCCTCATCCGTGAGTGCTTCCCTGCACTGACGCTCGGCAAGGTTGTCCTGGGGCACCGAAGCGAAGGAATTTCTGACCTGCTGCTGTTTTGCCATGCTCATCAACTGCCGCGACGCACTGCAGGTTTCCTCACCGGCACACGCGCCACTCGCACCACACACCTTCTCAACCAGCATGTTGCAGGCGGATGGCGATGGCGGCAAAGCTGCTTTAACAGGGTCTGACGGGTACCGCACCGCATCTGAATCTTTCCGCGCGGCACAGGTGGAGAAAAAAGCCCTGTCGCGATCCGCTACCTGGCACTGGCCACTGGCATAGGTCATGACGTCGGGCTGACCGCTGGACTGGCGCTCCTGTTGCTCCGTTGCAAGCAGTTGCCGGACGGGTGCGCAGGCAGGATACTCACTGCAGGCCTGTGCTTTGCCACACACGCGGTTTACCAGTCGCTCACAGGGCGATGAACCGTCAATCGGGGCGCCCTGCCAGCTCTCGATATCCGCCTGACGCGGATGATCCGGCATGGAACGTGCATTCAGGATCGCCGCAGTGGGAACCACCGTGCCCGAACGCACCGTAATGGTCGAACCGTCCTGTAGCCGGTGTACTCCGTCCCACAGCTGGGTTGTTACACCATCCCTGCTGACGGTGGCGTGGTTGGTACGGGGGTCGACCGTAACCTGACCGCCGGACTGCAACGGAGCAGACCATTCCGCCGCCTGTGCCAGACCCCAGCCAGCCGGCATCAGCAGGATAGTCATCACTACCAGAAAAGCTGTCGATCGCTGGATTCCAGGCATCAGCGGTTTCCCCATTCAGTCCATACTGCGGCCAGTGTAGCAAGAGCACACTTGCCCGGCACCTGAAATCTCCGACAAAAAATGCTAGCTTAGCGCCGTTCCGGCATTATCCACAGGATACCGAGGTACCCCGCATGTACTCGCTCGATGAGCTGAAAAAGCAAAACCAGGATATTTCCGCCCTGTGTGATGTACTGTCCCTGCTGATGGAGCACAGGGCGCTGCACACCAATCCCTACGTCTGCGACCTGATGTCACGCTTCAGGGAAAAGGTCTGGATGCACCTGGTGTTCGAGGACAACACCATTTATGCGGAACTCGCCCGCCATCACAACCCGAAAATCATTGAAACAGCACGGGAGTTCCATGACAGTGCCCGGCAAATCAAGCAGCGCTTTTCGGGCTACGTAAAACACTGGTGCGTACCGGACATCAATGACCGGCAACACCGGGACCTGGTCGAGGAAAGTCGTGCGATCTTTGGCCTGATCCAGGAGCGAATCCGCTACGAAAACGAACATATTTTCCCGTTGATCACCGCAGACTGAATGGGACGCTACCGGCCACCGCAACCGAAATCTTCCCCCTACATCAGCCGTGAGGGATTCCTCACCCTGCAGGAAGAACTGGAAGCCATCTGGAAGCGACGCGCTGTGGTTACCCGTGCCCTGTCGGCCGCGGCGGCCGAAGGCGATCGTTCGGAGAATGCGGAGTACATCTATCGCAAGAAGGAATTGCGCGAGATCGACCGGCGCATCCGCTACCTGCAAAAACGCCTGCCGGTGCTGAAGGTGGTATCGGAGCCGCCGTCCGACCCTGCCCGGGTGTATTTCGGCGCCTGGGTCACACTGGAAAACGCAGCCGGCGAGGAATCCACCTGGCGCATCGTTGGACCGGACGAGTTTGACCCGTCGCGGGGCTGGATCAGCATGGATGCCCCGGTATCCAGGGCGCTGATGAAGAAAATGGTAGACGACGAAATCGTGGTCGAGACGGTACAGGGCAATCTTCGCTACTTCATCATCGATATCCGCTACACCCGGCCTGACTGATCAAGAGCTGCAGGATATGGCCTGAGACCACTCAAGGAGTAATGCTGCGCGGTCGATAGACACTCTGAATGGCGCCCGCACAAGGTGTCGACCACGACCACGAAAAGACCCTGGCACCCCTGACGTGGCAGGCACCGGAACTCCGGCACGTGTTATGAAAAAAGAAGTCAAGACAAGCATGGACGGCCTTGAGATCGGGATGCACGTCGCCCGGCTGGACAAGCCATGGATCAAAACACCCTACGCACTGCAGGGTATCACGATAAAAAACGACGAGGATATCCAGCGCCTGCGTCATTACTGTAGCTACGTGTACGTAGATATCGAACAGGGAACAACGCCGGACCCCCGTTTCTGGGTATTGCGGGAAGGACCGAAATCCTACACGAAAACCCGGAAAACCGCGGCGAACACGAAGCTTTCACATACCCCTGAAGCTCACAACGAATACACTGCACTGCGCAAGACCAGCTACGAAAACACCACACAGATCGATATCGAACTCGACGCCGCCGGCGCAGCCTACGAAAAATTCCGTGAGGACTTCCAGTATGTTCTCTCCAGCCTGCAAGACAGCAACGACTTCGACCTCAATGCACTCAACGAGAGCATTTCCGGCGTGGTCGACAGCATCATTCGCAATCCTGGAGCAATGACGCTGATTAGCAAGCTGAAACAGCTGGACAACTACAGTTATTCGCGGTCCCTGGGAACCTCTATCTGGTGCGCCACCTTTGGCCGGCACCTCGGACTGGAAAAGAAGGATGTCGAATCCCTGGCACTCGGCGGGCTGTTACTGGACGTGGGCAAGAGCAGCGTTCCGCTTCAACTACTGAAAAAACCGGACAAACTGACCCCGGATGAAACGAAACTGGTTCGCTCCCACGTCGATATCAGCATCCGCATGCTCTCATGCTCCTCCAGGAAGTCACTGCAGGAAAAACTTCCCATGGATGTACTGCAGATGGTCGCCACCCACCACGAACGCGCCGACGGCAGCGGGTATCCGCAGGGACTTTCCTGCGATGACATCCCGATTTTCGGGCGCATAGCAGGCATCGTGGACAGCTTCGATGCCATGACCAGCGAACGGCCCTATGTTTCTTCCGGCGCCCTGGCGCCGCACGAAGCCATAGCCGAGCTGTATGAACTACGGGGCGCCCTGTTTCAGGCCGAACTCGTCGAACAGTTCATCCAGACCGTCGGCCTCTATCCAACCGGCTCACTGATCGAACTCAATACCGGTGAAGTCGGAGCGATTATTGCGGTCAACGGGCTCAGGCGACTGCGACCCTCGATCATGCTGCTACTCGACAGGCACAAGGAGCCACTGGATCAGTTCCGTTATATCGACCTTTCGCAAACCGGCGAGGAGCTGTCAGTTGCACGCGGACTACCGCGCGGCGCCTGCGGCATCGACATGAAAGAGATATTTCTTTAGTAGCTCTTCATGAAAGATCCGGTAACTGGCCTGTTCGACCGACAACAATTCCTGCATATCCTGGAGCAGGAAATCAACGAGGCGAACGAGCACCGTACCACCATTGGCCTGCTGGTAGCAGACATACGCGCTTTCAGCCGCATTAATCGTACACACGGCTATTCCTGTGGAGACCGGACCCTGCAGGCATTCGCTGATATTCTCAGCCGGATATGCCGGTCACAGGACCAGGCCGCACGGATCGGTGATAACCTTTTTGCATTGATCCTGCCGGGCATTATGAACAGCGGCCATGCAGAACTTGCCGCCTTCAAAATCCAGCGCCTGCTAGATGTCCCCATCCAGCTTGAGCATGAAACCATTCATTGTACGGCAAACATTGGCATTGCCTTATGCCCCGATCACGCTACCGGACCGGATATCCTGCTAAGGGAAGCCGAAGATGCATTACAACGCGCACGGCAGGCGGATCAACCGGTATACGTTGCCGAAACCCGTAATGACGACGAAATCTCTGACGTCTGGGACATCGAACTGGAACTGCAAGACTCCATCAAGGAATCCCGACTGCACGCCTGGCTCCAGCCCAAGGTGTCGTTGACAACCGGCAAGCCAACGGGCGCAGAAGCCCTGGTTCGCTGGGACAGTCCCGGTCGTGGCTTGTGCCCGCCCGACGTTTTTATACCGGTTGCCGAATCCACCGGTTTTATCAAACCACTGACCACATGGATGCTCAACAGCGCATTGCGGCTGAGCAGCGGGTGGACGAAACAATGGGGTGAACTGGAAGTATCGGTGAATATTCCGCCACGCATCCTGGAACAACCGGATTTCAGCGACCTTGTCATGAGTACGTGGGAGCTGTGGAAACCGGCGGGCATACGCCTCTGTCTCGAAATACTGGAGCAATCCTTCACTGGTGATACCGCTTCTGTTTTCTCGAAACTGAAAACATTACGAGATGAAGGCATAAAAATCGCCATCGATGATTTCGGCACCGGTTATTCTTCCCTGGCCTATTTCCGCGATATCCCGGCTGACCAACTGAAAATCGATCGCTCCTTCGTGCAGGGACTCCTGGACGACCGCGCCAACGCCAATATTGTCAGCCTGGTCATCGACCTCGCTCACCGTTTTGGTCTTAGCGTCGTTGCCGAAGGTGTCGAGGACCGGAAAACGCTGGCCATGCTGCAGAAGATGGGGTGTGATTCCGTGCAGGGATTCGTGTTTTCCAGACCCATGCCGGCTAACGAGTTCGAGAGCTGGCTGCGCGACTATCGTGGCATCAGGTCGCCTGCTGCCGTCGTGCTGGCAAAATAACCCGGCACATACATACATCGATCACCCCGGGCGTGCCGGCCTGGTCGGACGGCGTTTTTTTGCGCCCCCTTTGCGCTGTTGCCGGGCAACCGGGCGATCCGCGTGCAAACCCGTATGCCGGGTCCGAAAGGGTTTTCCGCCGTTCCGCTTGCCCTCACCGGTACTGCCCGTTCCCCTGGGCTGCCAGGCGGGCACCAGGTGTTTCTTGCCGTTGCCGATCAACTCGGCCCGGCCCATGCGTTTCAGTGCCTCACGCAACAGTGGCCAGTTATCGGCATCGTGGTAGCGTAGAAAGGCCTTGTGCAGGCGACGAATACGCAACCCTTTCGGGATCGGCACCTTGTCTCCCCGGTATCGCACCTTACGCAGCGGGTTCCGGCCGGAGTGGTACATGGCGGTCGCCGTGGCCATGGGCGACGGCAGAAAATTCTGCACCTGGTCGGCGCGAAAACCATTGCGCTTCAGCCATAGCGCAAGATTGAGCATATCTTCATCGGTAGTGCCCGGGTGCGCGGCGATGAAATAGGGAATCAGGTACTGTTTCTTGCCTGCCTCCTGCGAGTACTTTTCGAACATCTCCTTGAACTCGTAGTAGGCCCCCATACCCGGCTTCATCATCTTCGACAGTGGCCCGCTTTCGGTATGCTCCGGAGCGATCTTCAGGTAACCACCGACGTGGTGGGTAACCAGCTCCTGCACATATTGCGGCGAGCGGACGGCGAGATCGTAGCGCAAGCCGGAAGCCACCAGCACCTTCTTGATGCCCGGTAACTCACGCAGCCGGCGGTACAGGTGGACCAGCGGCGCATGATCTGTGCTCATGTTGGAACAGATACCCGGATAGACACAGGATGGACGCCGGCAGGCAGCCTCGATTTCCCGACTCTTGCAGGCCAGTCGGTACATGTTGGCGGTCGGGCCGCCCACGTCCGAAATAATGCCGGTAAAACCCGGCACGCTGTCACGGATCGTCTCGATCTCGCGTACGATGGAATCTTCCGAGCGGTTCTGGATGATGCGCCCCTCGTGCTCGGTGATGGAACAGAAGGTACAACCGCCGAAGCAGCCCCGCATGATGTTGACCGAGAAACGAATCATCTCCCAGGCCGGAATGCGTGCCTGGCTATACGCCGGATGCGGCTGGCGTGTATAAGGCAGTTCGAACACCCGGTCCAGTTCGACGGTCGCCAGTGGCACGGGAGGCGGGTTCAACCAGAGATCGCGATCACCGTGACGCTGTACCAGTGCCCGCGCATTACCCGGATTGGTTTCCAGGTGCAGCACCCGGGAAGCATGCGCGTATAGCACCGGATCCTTGCGCACGGCTTCAAAGGAAGGCATGCGCAGGACGCTACGCGCCCGGTCGATACGCGGCTTGCGCTGAAACGCGACTACCGTTTCAGTGGCTTGCGATTCGGCACAACCGGACGCCGGAGCCTGCTCTGCGTAGGGATTCACCGGAGCAACGATCCGCCCGGGCTGATCAACCATTTCCGAGGCAATTTCCGTCCAGTCGTCCGGCGTGCCGTGACACATGAAAGCCGTGCCGCGGATATCGGTCAGCCCGGAGACCGACTCGCCGGCCGCCAGCCGGTGTGCGATTTCGACGATCTGGCGCTCGGCATTGCCATAGACGAGAAGGTCGGCCCGGGCATCCACCAGCACCGAGCGACGCACCTTGTCCGACCAGTAGTCGTAGTGCGCAATGCGCCGCAGACTGGCCTCGATACCACCGATAATCAGTGGCACACCCGGGCAGGCTTCGCGGCAACGCTGGCTGTACACCAGCACAGAACGGTCCGGCCGCCGCCCTCCTTCCCCACCCGGCGTATAGGCGTCGTCGGAACGTTTCTTCCGGTCCGAGGTGTAGCGGTTCACCATGGAATCCATATTGCCGGCCGTGACGCCAAAAAACAGGTTGGGTCGACCCAGGGCCAGGAAGTCATCCACCCGCGTCCAGTCCGGCTGGGCAATGATGCCCACGCGAAATCCCTGTGCCTCCAGCACTCGCCCGATCACCGCCATGCCGAAGCTCGGATGATCGACATAGGCATCACCCGTCACCAGGATAATGTCGCAGGAATCCCAGCCGAGATCATCCATCTCTTCCCGGGAAACCGGCAGCACCGGCGCAACACCAAAGCGATGCGCCCAGTATTTCTTGCGTGAAAATAATTCGTTACAGGACTTCATTAAAGTACTTTCATGATATGGCGCTGCGCCACGCATGGCACCACTGACCGCGGCAGCCAAGTATACCAGTCAGCCACGGCGGCTGCCCGATGGCAGCCCGGCGGACCCGCCGCCGGTATCAGGCGCGGGAGATGAACTCCCGTGTCTCGGTGTTGACCTTGATCTTCTCACCCGGCGTCAGGTACTCCGGCACCTGCACTATCAGTCCGGTGTTCAGTGTCGCCGGCTTGGTGCGCGCCGAAGACGACGCGGCTCTCATGCCGGGCGCACACTCCTCGATCTCCAGCACGATGGTTGCCGGCAGCTCGATCCCCAGCAAGTGACCTTCCGATATCAGCGCACTGATGCCCTCCAGCCCGTCACTGAGGAAAGGCAACTCATCGCCCAGGGCATCTTCGGGCAGCGTGTACTGCTCGTAGCTCTCGTCATTCATAAAGGTGCAACCGTCGGCATCCCGGTACAGCAGCTGTACCGCACAACGGGAGATTTCGACCGGCTCGACCACCTCATCGCCCTTGAAACTGCGCTCGAACTTCTGGCCCGAAGCGACATCCTGCCCGCGCAGCTTGTACAGGGTGCTGCCACTGCGCGATGAAGGCGCCTGCACCTGCACCCGTTTCACCATGATGTTCTTGCCGTCGTACAGGAACACCGTACCTTTTTTGAGTTCGTTTGCTTTCATGGTTGTTGTGCCGGCCCCCGGTGCCTGCGCTCATTTTAATTTGACCGCCAGTGTACCAACAAATATTTGCGCTTCACACGCTTTCCACTACCATAACGCTCCCCCGTTCAGACAGAGACAGAACCGTGCAGGAATTCATCCCGGGCCAGCGCTGGATCAGTAACGCCGACACACAACTCGGCCTCGGCACCGTGCTGTCGGTCGACCAGCGCACCGTCACTATCGTCTTCCTGGCAACCGGGGACACCCGTATCTATGCCCGTGAGACGGCACCGCTGACCCGGGTTGCCTTCAGCCCGGGTGATACCGTGCTCAGCCACGACAACCGCAGCCTGGAGGTGGCATCGGTCGACGAGGAGAACGGGCTGCTGAGCTATACCGGTAACGACGAGAATGGTGTTCAGGCAACCGTGCAGGAAGGTGAACTGAACAATTTCATCCAGCTCAACCGTCCTGCCGAACGGCTGTTCAGCGGTCAGATCGATACCGACCGCTGGTTTGAACTCCGTTACGACACCATGCAACATCTGAACCGACTGGCAAGTTCCGACCTGTACGGCCTCGTCGGTTGTCGCACCAGTCTGATCCCGCACCAGCTGTATATTGCCCATGAAGTAGCCAGCCGCTACGCACCGCGCATACTGCTCGCCGACGAGGTTGGTCTCGGCAAAACGATCGAGGCCGGCCTGATACTGCACCACCAGTTGCTCACCGAGCGCGCCGGACGGGTACTGATCCTGGTTCCTGAAAGCCTGGTACACCAGTGGCTGGTGGAAATGCTGCGGCGTTTCAACCTCTACTTCAGCATTTTCGACGAGGAACGCTGCCAGGCCATCGAAGACAGTACCGACGGAGAGAGCCCCTTCCAGAGTGAACAATTGGTGCTGTGCAACCTGGAATTTCTGGTACAACACCCGGAGCGGGTCACCCAGGCACTGGATGGTGATTGGGACCTGCTGGTCGTGGATGAGGCACACCATCTGCAATGGTCGCCGCAACATGCCAGCCCGGAGTATGCACTGGTCGAACAACTGGCCGAGCGGACCCGCGGCGTACTGCTATTGACGGCCACACCGGAACAGCTGGGCAAAGATGGTCACTTCGCCCGCCTGCGCCTGCTCGATCCTGACCGGTTTCCGGATTTTGAACACTTTCTGGAAGAGGAAAAGGGCTACCAACCCGTTGCAGGCGTCGTCGAGGCGTTACTGAACGACCAGCCGCTGAATGCGCAACAACGGCAGGTTCTCGACGACACTATCCGCGAGGGCGACAATCGACGTCTGATCGAGGCCCTGGAAACCGATACCGGCAGTGAACGGGATGCGATCCAGGCTCGGCGGGAACTGGTCGAACACCTGCTGGACCGCCACGGCACCGGACGCGTGCTGTTCCGTAACACCCGTGCGGCCATAAAAGGCTTCCCGCAACGGCAGGTCAACGGCTACCCACTGGCGTCACCGCCCGCCTATGCCCACATGCTGGCACACGTCGATAACAACGATTTACCGGATGCACAGCAGTTGCTTTCACTGGAGTCACTGTACCGTTCCACGGAGTCCCCCTCGTCGCCACACTGGACACAGATCGATCCCCGTGTTGCATGGCTCACCGATCTGCTTGAGGAATTACGCCCCGCCAGGGTGCTGGTCATCGTACACGTTGCACAGACTGCCGTGGAACTCACCGAGGCTCTACGGGTGCAGGCCGGCATCCATGCGGCTGTATTCCATGAAGGCATGCGCATCGTCGAACGCGACCGCGCGGCGGCCTTCTTTGCCGACACGGAAGCCGGCACCCAGGTGCTGGTGTGTTCGGAAATCGGCAGTGAGGGGCGCAACTTCCAGTTCGCTCATGAAATGGTCCTGTTCGATCTTCCACTCAACCCCGACCTGCTGGAGCAACGTATCGGTCGACTGGACCGCATCGGGCAGACCGAGACCATCCGGATCCACGTTCCCTGGCTGGAAGGGACCGCCCAGAATGTCATGTTTAACTGGTACCATGAAGGACTCTCGGCGTTCGAGCACACCTGCCCCGCCGGCCATGCTGTTTACCTGCAAGTGAAAAGCGACCTTCAGAATACCCTGCTGCACCCCGACCACGACCACGGTGAGCTGATCAATGCAACCCGCCGGCATCACCGGAAACTTAACGATTCCCTGCAGCACGGGCGCGACCGGCTTCTGGAATACAACTCCTGCCGCCCGCAGACTGCCACCGAACTACAGCATTCCGCCCTGCAGGAAAGCGGCGCACTGGAGCTTGCGAACTACATGGAACGCATCTTCGATCACTTTGGCATAGACAGTGAGCCACACAGCCGAAACTGCTACATAATCCGTCCGGGCAGTCACATGGTAAACGGCTTTCCCGGGCTGCCCGAGGACGGCATGACCATTACCTGGGACCGGGATACCGCACTCGCTAACGAAGACGTGCGCTATGTTACCTGGGAGCACCCGCTGACCATTTCTGCAATGGACGCGGTGCGCAGTGGTGAAACCGGGAACACGGCACTGAGCGCCGTGCGTTGCCCCGGCATACCGCCCGGCAGCCTGCTGCTCGAATGTCTGTTCGTGCTTGAGGCGGCCGCGATCGCGCAACTTCAGACCAACCGCTACCTGCCCCCCTCTACCTTCCGCATCGTCATGGATGAAACCGGCTACAATCACAAAGAGCGGCTGGACCACCGTTTCATTGGCAAACAACGCACCAGAGTGGATGCCGATACAGCTCGCAAAGTGGTCCAGGCCAAGCAACAGGAACTACGTGAACTGCTGTCCCGCTGCGAACAGGAAGCCCGTTCACAGGTGCCGGAACTGCTGGCCACAGCCCACCGGCACAGCAAGCAGATTCTGGAACGCGAGATTAACCGCCTGAAGGCACTGCGACAAATCAATCCCAATGTACGCGATGACGAGATCAACTGGTTCGAGGAACAACTGGCAGCGCTCACACAGGTGCTGGAATCCGCCTCGCTGCGACTGGACGCGCTGAGGGTCATCGTGACGACCTGAACTGGTAATCAACACTGTCGACTGATACATTCCCGCTAATCAAACTTGCCAGGCCGCAACACCACATGGATATTCTTTTCTGCACCAGCGAGGCATACCCGCTCATCAAGACCGGGGGACTTGCCGACGTCTCCGGCAGCTTGCCAAAAGCACTGCATGACATGGGCAATGATATCCGCCTGGTACTGCCCGCGTACCCCGAGGCGGTAGCCAAAACAGAACGCCTGGTACCCGTTGCCAATCTTTCACTGGAGGGCGCCTCTGCACCGGTGGAAATCCTTGCCGGCCGCTTTCCCGGCAGCCGGATGAAAGTGTATCTGGTCAATGCGCCGGAGTACTTCAGTCGCAGTGGCAACCCTTACGTTCAGGAGGATGGCAGCGACTGGCCGGACAATGCCGAACGTTTCGCATTGTTTGCACGCGCTATCGTAGCACTGGCACTCGACCGACTCGGGATGAACTGGAAACCCGAGCTGGTTCATTGTAACGACTGGCAAACAGGTCTCGTCCCGCCGCTGTTAGCGCAGCACAGCAATCGCCCGGCAACCCTGTTCACCATCCATAACCTGGCTTACCAGGGGCTATTTCCGGCCGAGACCTTCCACACACTTGCCCTCCCGGCATCCCTGTGGTCCATTGACGGCGTTGAATTTCACGGTCAGCTGTCCTTCATGAAAAGCGGCATCGCCGGGGCTGACTGGATCACCACCGTCAGCCCGACCTATGCCGAAGAGATACGCACCAGCACATATGGCTACGGACTGGAAGGTCTGCTGCAGTACCGGGCTGATCATCTGACAGGCATCCTCAATGGCATGGACTGCGAGATCTGGGATCCGGCAACCGATCCCTGGATCAAACGCAATTACGACGCACGCACCCTGCAACACAAAGCACCCAACAAGTCCGCATTGCAACGTCAACTGGGATTGCCGGCAAAACCGGGCCAGTTGCTTTTTGCTCACATCGGCCGGCTGGTGGAACAGAAAGGTGTTGACCTCATCCTGGATATACTGGACGAGCTGTTCCTGTACCCGGTGCAGCTTGTACTCCTGGGTAGTGGCGACAGTGAACTCGAGGCACTACTCAGCGCAGCAGCGACACGCTATCCGGAGCAACTCGCCATACACATCGGTTACGATGAACAGCTGGCGCACAGGATTAAAGCAGGGGCAGACTGTTTCCTGATGCCTTCGCGTTATGAACCGTGCGGACTTAACCAGATGTACAGCCTGCGTTATGGAACGGTACCGGTTGTACACCGGACCGGCGGACTGGCCGACAGCGTCAATGACCTGAATGAAAAAACCGCAACCGACTATACCGCCACCGGATTCAGCTTCGCGCAGGACAGCAGCGAAGAACTGCTGGATGCCTGCACACGGGCAATAGACTATTTCAGGACTTCCAGGGTCGACTGGTGGAAACTGGTCATTACCGGCATGAGAGAGAATTTCTGCTGGTCGGAGAGCGCCGGACAATACCTTGATCTGTACATCCACACCTGCAACCTGGTACGCGCCGGTATGCTGGAAACGGGCGAAAGCGAGTACCTCGCGCTATAGCAAGAAAAGTGCCATCAAGGCCGGTGTGAAAAAAAGTTGGAATCTTCTTTTCGCATCGGTTACATTTCAGATACGGTTGCGCGTTCATTAGGTCTACTCAGAAGATTCGCCCTCAGGTAACTCTGTACATCACCTTAAACGATCGGCAATTGAACACACGTTTATTGTTTTTACTGAAGAGGTAATTTACATGGTTACTGGTACCGTTAAATGGTTTAACGAATCCAAGGGCTTCGGCTTCATCGCACCTTCCGACGGCGGTGCAGACGTATTTGTGCACTTCTCTGCAATCGAAGGCAGCGGTTTCAAGACACTGGCTGAAGGCCAGACAGTGGAATTTGAAATCGAACAGGGTCCGAAAGGACTGCAGGCTGCCAAGGTTATGGCCCCCAGCTGATCACTGATCGGCGCTGATTACGCACGGAGCCCCGCGAAATGCGGGGTTCCTTGTTTCCGGCCTGCTCATGTCCGAATCCCCCCGCCCTCACATCCCGGAAAATGAAATCGAGATCACCGCGATACGCGCGCAAGGTGCCGGTGGCCAGAATGTAAACAAGGTTGCCAGTGCCGTACACCTGCGCTTTGACATCCGCGCATCTTCGCTGCCGGGCGTATGGAAGCAGCAACTGCTGAACAGCAGGGACCGCCGGATCAGCAAGGATGGCGTGATCATCATCAAGGCCCAGCAGTACCGCAGCCAGGAAAAGAACCGGGATGCCGCCATCGAGCGCCTGAAAGACCTGATTGCGGCAGCAACAGTCACGCAGAAACGGCGCAAACCCACCCGGCCAAGCCGCAGTTCGCAAAACAAACGTCTCGACCGGAAAAACCGCCACGGACGACAGAAAACCCTGCGCGGCAAAGTGACCGAGTAGCAGCAGTTCCGATGCCACAACCAGTTACTCTGGCCGGGGCACAAGTGCAAACCATTGTACACAGTTCCCGGTAGGCTATACTCGGGGCGAGCCCTTACGCTAATTTGACAGTAAATTGAGGAAACCATGACCCAGAACCTCGACCCCATGCTGCTGAACTTCATCTACGCCGGCACTGGCGGACTACTCACTCTGGTCTTCATGTGGCTGGGATGCCTGCTGTTCAACCGCATGGCGTGTAGTTTCAATATTCCGGAGGAACTGGGCAAAGGCAACGTGGCCGTCGGACTCATGGTCATGGGGCTGTTTATCGGAATAGGCACCGCCCTCGGTCTGGTCATCGGCCTGGGGCTAAACTAGCCAAGATGCTGCGCCTGTTATTGTTCACGCTGCTAACCCTGGCCTCGCTGCCGCAGGCCGGTGCCGCTCGCTTCCCCCTCGAGCAGGTGGACGAATGGGACAAGGCATACGACACGCATTTCCGCAAATACAGCAAACGCTATTTTGGCCCGCACACCGACTGGCGCTGGTTCAAATCCCAGGCAATCGCCGAATCCGGTCTGGACCCGAAAGTCACCAGCTCGGCCGGCGCAAAGGGCCTGATGCAAATCATGCCGGCAACCTTTAAAGAGATCCGCGAAAAGAACACCCATTTCCGCGAACTGCAGGATCCGCGCTGGAACATTGCTGCCGGCATTTACTATGACCGCTACCTGTACGGCAAATGGCGCACCCCCCCACCGGGAGAGGAGCGCCTGTACTTTGCCTTTGGCAGCTACAACGCGGGTTACGGACGCATCTACAAGGCGTTGAAGAAAGCACCGGAGGCCGGAACCTGGCACGAAATCAAATCCTACGTGCCGCCGCAAACCTACCACTATGTCAAACGCATCCAGCGACTCATGTCCCCTCCTGACTAAGGGGTTCCCGCAATAGGATGAGGGGGGGAGATTTTCGATTGGGCACGATGTCGATGTAAATGGCTAAATAGCACAGTAAACGCCCCCTTATTGCATGGGTACATTTCTATCGAAAATAACCGGAATAGTGAAAAATACAGCATAATAATCAGTGTATTGAACAAAGTATGCGAACAATTCTTGAAGGAACTTCAGGTTAGTCGAGACCAGATCAACGACACAACCAATGCACGCCTTGTAAGAGCTCTGTAAGTCAGGTCATGTTAGGGTAATTGTCGCGCAACGAATGTCCGGGAAACGGCTTTCCCTTTAATTCAATCCATGCGCGTTACAGGGAGCGTTGAGTGATGGAATTACTATCACTGTCGGCTATGGGAATCGCCGACGCACATCTTCTCAGTCCACCTGATCCGGCCACTAGTTTGTCGCACTCGTTTTCCTGCAAAACGAGCCAACGCCTTGCAGTTCAAGTACTGGCGTTCGTGCACGTGTGATGTTTGCCCCTGGTTACGATCTGGTACGGAAGGATGGAATGCGACTGCTTCACCATGTTGTTTGAGTTTTTTCGTAAAACCAATCAAGGAGGTGGGTTGTGAATAGAAAACGAGGACTTGCCGTAACTGTATTAATCGCTTGCCTGGCAGCATCAATGCCAGGCATGACCCATGATAAGTGTGATTCAGGCGCAATAGCCACCACTGCCGCAGGCATTTTCTGGGCGCCACTGGCAGCCTTTCAGGTCGGTTATTACGTCGCCAAACAGATTGATGAGTCGACTTCAGATGCTTCGCTTCCTGATGATGTACTCGACTCACAGTGCCTTGCTCAGGGAAGTTTCGGCGAAATGGATGCCGCCCAGTATCGTGGCATTGTCAGTCCAAACAACGAAGACCCTACTCAACAGTACAAATTTCTCTGGGATGGTGCAGGGAAGTTGACACAAGCATCCCTCGCGCTCAACCGGTCAGTCGCGAAATGGCAATCAGCCAGGGAAGCACTTCGCACGGCACAGATTGGCGGGGACCCGCAAGCTGTTGCAGAGGCGAAACGCAGGCTGAATGCACGGTGGGAGGAAGCAAAAAAAAATCTGGGCAGCTATCGCGACCAGCATGGTACCTTCTCGGATTCCATGCTACAGGCTGCCAAAATGTTTGCAGCTGACCCACCACCTGTCGGTCCTCTTTCCGTAGACGACGTTGAGCGTTCTGCAGAAGATATGCTGGCCACTGGCGCACCGGTCTTCGAGCGGCAGTATTTTGAGCAGATCGCCTGCATTCGTCCGGCAGCAGTCGATGATCCGGAACTCATTATGTCACCCACCGTCCGCTTCGTTGAAGACGGCGTGCCACCGGGTACGTTCCTGACGGATGAAATCCTGGCAACACCAACCGCGCTCTACACTGCTGTTGCCGATACCTTTGCCAATGAGGTTGGCCCGGATCTCGATCGGTTCTTGCCACCGGGCTTTGACGAAAATGAACCGTTGCCCGTGGAGATCCAGGTGATCGCCGAGGGAAAGGTCGGGGAGAATGACCTGGGGCTAAAGAAAAGCACCGTATTCGAAGTGGACTTTATGATGGATCTGGCGCTGGAGCCCGTTGGTCAAAACGTTTTCATCGATCCCTGGCGCTGGCACTGGGTCGTTGGTCGGCCCTGGGACTGGCTGAATGGTTTTCAGATCGAAGTCATTCCCGAATTTGACCCTGTCCCTCCGGTCAATGGCCCGATTGATCTGTTGCGCATCATCGCAAAATTCGATAGCGACGATGACATGGTGATGGGATTAGGGTTTGGCAGTCAGTTTGTGCAGGAACTCTTCTTTGAAGACGGAAGCCTGGTTCCTGCAGCCAAAGAGGGTCGCCTGCCGAACGACTCGGAGATGATGGATTTCGTGGCTGGAAAATTCGCGATCATAGATGAAACGGGCGCCAATCGCCTGATGGGAACCTTTGATCGCGTCAACCCGAACCCTTCGCATATGCCATTGACACTGACTGGCACGATCGGAGATAACCGGTTGGGCATTGCCCCCGGAACAATACAACAGGTTTCCATGATCATTGATGCACGCCTGACTCCCGATGGAGTCCGGTTTCATGATCCATGGTGGTGGCACTGGCTGGTTGGCCAAACCCCCTGGGACTGGCTGCGTGGCTTCGATATTGCGATAGAGCAGGCCGTCCCCCGCCCCGGCCCGAATCCGGATCCCTGGGATCGGCTCCGTATTGTCACGATATTTGATGATCCCCGGGTCGACATGGTGATGGAGCTGCCGGAGGGAACACAGTTCATCCAGGATCTGTATTTCCCGGTAGGTTGGCTGAAAACCGAGCGCTTGCCAAACGCATTTGAAATGAGCAAGTTTGCCGGTGGTGACTTCCAGATCGTGGATCCACAAGGCGTTACACTGCTGAAAGGCAGTTTCAAAAGTCTGGAGATGGCGGCCGTCGACAGTGATGAGGACGGACTAGACGACTTTGAGGACAACTGTGCCACCGAAGCCAACAAGGATCAGCGCGACACCGACGGTGACGGCTATGGCAATCACTGTGACCCGGACTTCGATAATAACGGAACGGTGGACTTTTCCGATCTTGCATTCCTGAAATCGGTATTTTTCACTGCGGACCGGGATGCGGATTTGAATGGTGATGGTAAAGTTGATTTTGCCGATCTGGCGATCCTGAAGTCCTTTTTTTTCAGTCCACCGGGTCCCTCGGCCATCGGGATGGGTTTCTTTTTCTAGGGTGTGCAGTTCAGGTAACCGGCGGCTTCCACCTCGGTCACTCCTGACACAGCCGGACCGGTAACCTCTGTTGCTGGTATTACAGGAGGTACAGGGAGGTACCTCCCCGCATGTGACGAACGCGTTCCATGAGGACGCTGCAGCGGCACCCGTGTTCACGACTTCCGGCAGCGTCACCATGGTTCCTCTACTTGGTAAAACTACACACTCTTGCCGCGGAAAATGTGAATTAATTTTGACGTGAGCCCTACGGGACATCACTCAAACAGTGAGTGAAAAACCCAGCCGGTTTTCTGCAGCGGCGGCACCCATACACGAATCCAGTCACCCTGATCATCGAGTTTCAGCAACCAGCTGTCGCGTGGCAGGGTAATCAGTACGGTGGCCTTCGTTGATGGCTGCGTGCGCACATTACCCTTGTCCACACGGACAATAAGCCGGGTCCCGACCTTTTCCTGCTGGATCAGGCTGGTAACCGCATCCAGTGCCTGCTGATCTCCAGCATCCGCATAATCCAGCAGGATAAGCAACGCATCCTCAAAGCCCTGCTCTGCGGCGGCACTAAACCAGCGCACGGCCAGAGCGCGATTTTCCGGGCTGGCGCGTTCCATACTGTACAAGGTACCCAGGGCCATCTGGGCCTCTGCATGACCTTTTTCGGCAGCTGTCTCCCATAGCTGCTGTGCCTGCTGCTTGTCGACCGCTACGCCATCACCATTGCGGTACAACCAGCCGAGATTGAACTGCGCTTCGGCATTACCCTTCTTCGCAAGCGGATTCCATATACAGTAGGCTGGCGCAAAATTTCCTTCGCGTGCCATCTTCTCGGCTTTTTCCAGCCGCGAGGCCACGCCCGCCAGCGCCTGCCCTTGCACCGCAAGGACAGCCACCCCCAGCAGAATTGATACACATCTGTGTCGCAACATGGACTGGCGCACCCCGGTTACAGTTCCCGGCCTGATCATGACATACTCAGGCCAATGTGGCATTCATTGCCGGGATTTATTAAGGTCAGCGCATGCAGCCGCTATCAAGACGCCTGAGTCATGTCCTGGGCAATCCGCCGGGTTTTCTCGCTTGCGTGCTGAGGGGCTTCCGGGCAAACCAGGGGTTCCTGCTGGCCGGAGCAGTGGCCTATTACACCTTGCTGTCCATCGTCCCCATGTTTGCACTTATCGTAATGGTACTGGCCCGGTTCATCGAGCCGGAGCGTCTGCTGGCCATGGAACGCAACTTGCTTGCACTGGTGGCACCCGGTCAGACGGCGGCTCTGACGGGGCAGCAGGAGGCCTTCCTGGCCGACTGGACACTGATCGGCCTCATTGGTGTGCCCGTGCTGCTGTTTTTCAGCTCAATGGCATTCACCGTGCTGGAAAACGCCATGTCCGTCATTTTCTTTCATCGCGTGCAGATCCGCCGGCGTCACTTTCTGGTATCCGCCATCCTGCCCTACTTCTACATTCTACTGCTCGCCGTGGGACTGCTGGTGGTTGGTTTCATAAACGGTGTGCTGGACACACTGGGAGAAGCACCGATCGTTTTAATGGGGTACCACTGGTCACTGGCCAGCCATACCGCAACACTCATGTACCTGTTCGGTCTGGTCGGGGAGATCCTGCTGTTTTCTTCGGTATACCTGGTGATGCCGGTAGGACGTATCCCGCTACTGCATGCGCTGGCGGGCGGCTTCACCGCAACCCTGTTATGGGAAATCACCCGACGTTTACTGGTCTGGTACTTTAGCAACTTATCGTTCGTAAACATCATCTACGGCACACTCGCCACCGCGGTTATTATCCTGCTGACCCTGGAAGCCGCGGCAATCATCCTGCTGCTCGGCGCCCAGGTAATCGCGGAATACGAGCGTATCGAAACCGGTAACAGTGATCGTCAAGGCCTGGAGACCTGACCCGCATTTCTCACCGCTCAGCCGTCCAGCTCATCGGTATCCACCTGACCGGTAATGCGGCGGCGAATGTGCGACCAGAACAGTCCGGTTGCCAGTACTCCGCAGAGCACGACTTCTATGATGTAGGTAATGGTCTTTACGCTGTGCGACGGAATAAGTCCGTAGTACACAATCAGCCAGATCAGGGTACCGAAAAAGGCAAATGCAAGCAGCAGGCCGAAGGCCCCGAGCGAGCGCAGCGTGGCGCGAATGAAGATGGTCCAGCCAATCAGCAACAGCACGCCCGCAAACGCTTTCAGGGGCAACGCTTCCTCCATGTTGCCCCGTACCCAGTGAAAGTACGAATACCCTTCCGGATTATAGGTCGCAAAAACCAGCACGCCGGCTGCCAGAAGCCGCAGCAGAATGCCAATCCAGGTAATACCAACGTTCACTGCCATAACTATTCTTTCCTGTTAAAACAGGGGTCCGTTCCGAATGGCCATTCGGGTCTGCCGCCTATTTCCGAACCAGCTTGAGTATCAGTAACAATAGCGGTGTTCCATGCAGAAACAGATCGAAAATATCGAGCGGTCTTTGCAGCGTGCCATCAAACAGCATTTTCAGTTTTTGCCAGAGATGCGGCTCGGGCGTAACCGGCAAGATCGCCAGCACAAGAGCGACTGGCACCAGCATCGATAACGGTATCTTGTCCAGCCATTTCATCATGTAGCCTCTTCGGTCTGCAATTGCTGTGCGTGATAGTCCAGGTGCTCACCGATAAAACTGGCGATGAAGTGATAGCTGTGATCGTAGTCTTCCTGCATCCGCAAGGTGATGGGAAAATCCCGCTCCCGACACACCTCGACCAGGGCCTCGGGGTGGAGTTGCCCGTCCAGGAACTCGTCGCCGGTACCCTGATCGATAAACAACGGGATCGGCTGCGCCCCCGCCCTGACCAGTTCAGTAGCATCCCATTCCTTCCATGCCTTCCGGTCCTCGCCCAGGTAGGCTTCCAGACAGCCTTCGCCCCAGCCACAGTGGACAGGATTGCAGATGGGCGCAAAGGCGGAAACCGAACGATAGGCGCCGGGGTTCCTGAGGGCCGCGATCAAGGCCCCGTGCCCGCCCATGGAGTGGCCGGTAATGGACTTGAGGCCCGGGACCAGGGGTAGCCCGGCTTCCACCAGGGCGGGCAGCTCCTGGCTCACGTAGTCGTACATGCGGTAGTGCGACGCCCAGGGTTCGCGGATTGCATTGACGTAGAAGCCCGCCCCCAGCCCCAGGTCGTAACGATCCGGTGCGTCCGCAACATTCTCGCCACGGGGGCTGGTATCGGGCATAACCAGGGCGAGACCCAGTTCCGACGCATAACGCTGCGCCCCGGCCTTTGTCCGGACGTTGTCGTCGGTGCAGGTCAGCCCGGAAAGAAAGTAGACCGCCGGCACTTTCCGCGTCTCCGCAGCGGGGGGCAAGTAGACGGAAAAGGTCATCTCGCAGCGGCAGCTATCCGAATCGTGGGTGTAACGGTTCAACCAGCCACCGAACTCCCTGATGTGTTCGATTTGTCGCATGCGCACAGGCCTCAAAAGATGATGACAGAGCGAATACTCTCGCCGCTGTGCATCAGATCGAAGGCGCGGTTGATATCTTCCAGCGGCATGGTATGGGTAACCATTTTGTCTACTTCGATCTCGCCGGCAAGATAGCGGTCCACATAACCGGGAAGCTGACTGCGCCCCTTTACACCACCGAACGCGGTGCCTGTCCAGGTGCGCCCGGTAACCAGCTGGAACGGACGCGTGTGAATTTCCTTACCCGCCCCCGCCACGCCGATGATGGTCGAGACACCCCAGCCCATATGGCAACACTCAAGCGCCTCGCGCATCACCTCCACGTTACCGATGCATTCGAACGAGTAGTCCACCCCACCGTCCGTCATTTCGACAATGGCTTCGGTGAGGCTGCCGCTCACCTTGTTCGGGTTGACGCAATCGGTTGCCCCGAGAGCCCGGGCCATCTCAAATTTGTCTTCGTTGATATCGATACAAATGATGCGTTCGGCTTTGGCCATCACCGCCCCCTGCACGCAGGACAGTCCGATGCCGCCCAGGCCAAACACAGCAACCGTCGAGCCGGGCTCGACCTTTGCGGTATTAAGCACGGCACCGATCCCGGTAGTAATGCCGCAGCCCAGCAGACAAACCTTGTCCAGAGGGGCAGCAGGATTGATCCGGGCCAGGGCGATTTCCGGTACCACTGTATACTCGGAGAAGGTCGAACAGCCCATGTAGTGATAGATGGGCTTGCCGTCCAGGGAAAATCGCCGGGTGCCATCGGGCATATAGCCGGTCCACACCGTGGAGGCAATGGACTGACACAGGTTGGTTTTGGTCGAGCGACAGTATTTGCACTCCCCGCACTCGGGAATATAGAGCGGGATGACGTGGTCACCGGGCTTCAACTGTTTGACTCCCGGACCGCACTCCACTACTTCACAGCCTCCCTCGTGGCCCAGTACAGCGGGAAAAGCCGCTTCCGGATCTTCACCGGAGAGCGTAAAGGCATCTGTGTGGCAAACCCCGGAGGCCACCACCTTGAGCAGAACCTCTCCTTCTTTCGGGCCTTCCACATCGATGAGTTCGACGGACAGGGGTTGTTTCGGCCCCCAGGCAACCGCAGCTCTGGATTTCATGGTCTGGATTCCTTCGATCAATTCGTAGTGTACAGGGTGGCGGTACGTTCAACCGCCGCGGGGTTGGGCATACTAGCGCGCTCCGGACGGGATTGCATCCCGTTGCTCCCGTTTCCGACCTGTAAACCAACTGTAAGTATGGTGGGTGTATACAGGAACCTTCATAAGCAGATATCGAAGGAACGCGTAACCATGAAAAGCATCTTCTCTGGATTGGTACTGTTCGGCGCCAGCCTGGTCAATGCACAGGCGGCCATCCTGAACCTGGGCTCACTGACCATTAACGAGGCATCGGTTTCCGGTACGCCGGTTCCGGGCTTCACCGTCGACCTGGATATCCTGGACCCGAGCACCAACATTCTCGCCGCTTACGCATCGATTGCCGTAACCAGCATCGGTGGCGCTGACCAGTTCGTGTACACCGCTGCCAGCAATACAGACCCTAACGGCATGGGCCCCCCCGCCGGTAGCGTACCGGGTGGACCGGTACCATCAGGCACGGTGGATGACGTAGCTGGCACCATTGAGGTCGACATGTCCAGCTGGTTCTCCGACCACGGACCTTTCGACCAAAACCTGGGGGGCACTGCAACGGGCCTGTGGAATTCCGCGACCGGCGACTATCAAATGGCCTGGACGGTGGCCCTGAACGACCCCCGGCATCCGGCTTTCGGATCCTTCGTGACCTGGACAGTACACGGGGTTGCAAGCCCGGTTCCGGTACCTGCCGCCGTATGGTTGTTCGGCTCCGGTTTGCTGGGTCTGGCCGGGATCGCCAGACGCAAACACATTACCCGGGCTGCATAAGAACGAAGTTACAGATGGCGAAGCCCCGCTCAAGCGGGGCTTTTCTTCCGGCGATGTGAATTAATTTTGACGCGAGCCCTTCGCGGCTCATTCCTACTATAATCCACGGGTATGACTGTCCTCCCCGACTCTCATTACCAGCTGATCGCGGCGTTGTTTTCACGCCTGCTGGGCGTTATATACCTGATCGCCTTCCTGTCCATCAGCACACAGATCGAGGGGCTGGCGGGAAGCCAGGGTATCCTGCCTTTTGCGGACAAGCTGGCCTGGCTCAATGCTGAAGGCGACCTCACTCGCTGGTTCCGGGTTCCGACCCTGTTCTGGCTGAATGCCAGCGATGCAGCCCTGACCGGGGTTGCAATTGCCGGCATCCTGGTGTCGCTACTGATCATTGCTGACCATCTGACCAGGCCCGCACTGGTTGCAGCTTTCGTGTTCTATCTGTCGCTGTATCAGGCAGGCGCATTGTTCATGAATTTCCAGTGGGATGGCTTGCTGCTGGAAGCGGGTTTTCTCGCCCTGTTTTTAACGCCCCGCTCCCGGGTAGTCATTCTGCTGTTTCGCTGGCTGCTGTTTCGCTTGCGCTTCAGTTCCGGACTATCCAAGCTGACCATGCACGACCCGTCCTGGGCCAACCTGACGGCACTGGACTACTATTTCGAGGTCCAGCCACTGCCCACCCCGCTGGCATGGTACGCGCACCAGCTTCCCGAATGGTTACTGCGCACCGGCACCCTGGGTACACTGGCGGTCGAACTGCTGGTGCCGTTCATGATGTTCCTGCCTCGCCGCTGGCGTTTTACCGCTGCCTGGATCACCATCCTGTGGCAGGTGCTCATTATTCTCACCAGCAATCATAACTGGTTCAACTTCCTGACCATCATCCTGTGCCTGTTCCTGTTCGACGACCGGGCGTTGCGCAATACGCTTCCGGCCCGGTTTCTGGATGCGCTGCAACCGGCGACTCCGGTCCGGCCGGTGAAATTCCTCCTCCTGAGACCGACAGCAACCGCGGCGTTGGCCACTGTTGTCCTGCTGGCCAGTGGTGCGCATTTCCGGGAACTGGTCACGCAGCAACCGGCCTCGGGAATTGCCGGCGGACTACTGGATTACACCGAAGCCTGGCGGGTGGTCAACAAGTACCACGTATTCCCGAACATGACGACGCAACGGATCGAACTTGAGCTGTCCGGTTCACGGGACGGGGTACACTGGAAGACCTACCGGTTCAAATACAGACCGGGTGACCCGAAGAAGCGCCCGTCCGTGGTGTTGCCTTTTCAGCCTCGCCTGGACTGGGAAATGTGGTTTGTCACGCTCAGCCCGAAATACCTGCCCTGGTTCCAGCGCTTCCTCCAGACGCTGCTGGACGGGTCGACTGCAGTCACCGCGCTGCTGGCCGATAACCCGTTTGCGGGAGATCCGCCCCGCTACATCCGCGTGCAGGCCTGGCGTTACCGTTTCAGCAGTCCCGAGCGGCGCGAGCAAACCGGGCAATGGTGGCAACGTGAGGCACTTGGGCCCTTTACGCCCGTACCCATGCTTGAGAAAAGTGGTTCCGACGCCGATGATGGATAAGCAGCGTACACATTAGTAAATCCGGGAAATCACACTTTCCCGCTGGCATGGAGTTCCGGCATGTACTGGTTCACGAGCAAAAAAGAACAGACAAAACCGGTCACCGGGCTGATTCTCCCGGGAGGCGGGGCTCGCAACGCGTACCAGGCCGGCGTTCTGAAAGCCATCGGCGAAATTCTGCCCGCTGGATCGGACAACCCTTTTCCAGTCATCAGCGGAACCTCTTCCGGCGCCCTGAACGCCGCCGTGCTCGCCAGCAACGCGATCAAGTTCTGCGAAGGCATTAATCGCGTATGCGGAATCTGGTCCAATTTCCACTGCGGCAAGGTCTTTCAGGCCGATTCCTGGACGGCGCTCAAGAGCGGCCTGCGCTGGGCCTCCTCCTTTGCTACTGCGGGCATGGGCAGCGGGCCGCGTTCGGTACTCAACAACAGTCCCCAGCGCGAATTCATCGAAAGTCACATTCGACTGGCGCGTATTCAGCAGGCCATCGATAGCGGTGCACTGCGTGCGCTGGCCATTACCACGTCGGGCTACAGCAGCGGCCGCTCTATCTGCTTCTACCAGGGGGCGAGTGATCTGCAGCCCTGGCAGCGTACCCGGCGTATTGGCGTACAGGAAGAAATTACCATCGATCATCTCATGGCCTCCACGGCCATTCCCATCGTGTTCCCGGCCGTCTGGCTGGACAACGAATATTATGGCGACGGTTCAATGCGCGAGAGTGCCCCGTTGAGCCCGGCGATTCACCTGGGTGCCGACCGACTGCTGATTATCGGGGTACGCAACATGGTGCCGGACCAGATACCCTCTGGCGACAACAAGGCGCCCTATCCCAGCGTGGGCCAGATTTCGGGCTACATGCTGGACACCCTGTTCATGGACAGCCTGGACGCAGACATTGAACGCATGAGCCGTATCAATCACATGATTGCAGATTCCGGTACCAGATCACTCAGCGCCGGAGCCAGCGAATTACGCTGCATTGACTTCCT
The DNA here is from genome assembly GCA_030621785.1 of Gammaproteobacteria bacterium. Classification (GTDB taxonomy): domain Bacteria; phylum Pseudomonadota; class Gammaproteobacteria; order DSM-19610; family DSM-19610; genus Thiogranum. The sequence continues at coordinate 33,525 of JAUXGZ010000005.1, forward strand.
GATGATCTCTCCCAGCAAGGATGTGCGGGAAATCGCAGAACGACACATTAATGATTTCCCACGTTCGGTACGGCTGTTGCTCAAGGGGCTGGGAGCACTATCGCACGAAGGCCGACCACTAATCAGCTACCTGCTCTTCGAAGCTCCGTTTTGCCAGGAACTGATGGAACTGGGTTACCGCGATGGTCTGGATGCACGTGTGGAAATTGCCGAGCTGCTGGAGATTCCCGGCATACGGTAGAGCCCTTCGCGGCCCCTTACTGCGGTGCAGAGAGACGCAGTTCCTGACGTTCCTGGTCGATATAGAACCGGAAACGCGCCAGGTAGTTCATGCCCAGCAATCCATCGACCGTTTCCATTTCCGGTAATTCCAGGCCGGCAATCTCCAGGTTACGTGCTTCCTGGTTGCCGATGGCAAAACTATTGACCCGGTAGACCGCTCCCCGAACCGGGCCATTGGCCGTGTTGAATATCTGCACGGCGCTTGCCGATGCCGCATCCAGGCCGACCGCCCGCAAGATGTCGGTTTTCAGCAGCGTCATCGATGCACCGGTATCGATCAGCAACCGTACCGGCAGGGTATCGTTCAACCAGCCCTGCACGATAAAGTGGTTGCCCGCCCGGATCAGCGGCACACTGACCGGCATCTGCTGCTCGAAGCTAACCGTATCCTCGATCTCGTCGAGCAGCCCGCGCACCTGCTGCGCCACGCGCGGATCCGACTCGATCAGCACCAGGGACTGGCGGGCGGCATCCAGCTCATGCAACTCAATCTGCACTTTTGCCAGGCGCAGAAACCAGGGCGCATAGTCAGGCTCCAGCCGCACCAGCTCTTCGTACAGCGCCAGCCGCTGCCGGTTGTCCCGGGACTTTTGCAATTGTGTGTCCCGCACATCGACCAAAGAGCGAATCTGCGCACGGAGCCGGTTTATCGCTGCAGCCCGGTATTCCCGGGACAATATCTCATACAGGGTATTTATTGCCGATCGATAGTCGCCCTGCGCCTGCTGCGAACGGGCACGAATCAGCAGAACATCGACATCACGGTATTCCTGTGCCAGGTAAACAGACAGAAGCCGGTCGAGATTCGGGTAATCCTTACGCTCCAGCAGGGCGTTCAGGTGTCTGATGATCTCCGCTCTTGCCCCTTCCGCTGCGCTGTCCGACGGGGCATTCGAGAAGCGCTCGACCGCCTCATGGTAACGGCCTTTGCGCAGCATGGTTCCGATACTTTCACCCGCTTCCTGCACCTTGCCCGGCACGGTCTGCGCAGGCACCAGGCTGTCAGTTCCCTGCGGGTCGATCGCTCCGGCAACCGGTGCCCGGCCCGGGCCGGGGCCGGGTGATGCCAGATACTGGTGGCTGAACCAGCCTCCGGCCCACCCAAGTGCAAGTACTGCAAGCCATTTACTCTTCGCTGACATTTCTGTACCGATGACCATCCAGGGACCAGTCTAACCGAATTTATCCCGACCCCCATATTGCGTTACAATCACGCCCGTCGGTCACCTCCAAAGGAATGAACACTCATCATGAACCATGCCCGCCGAGCGTCAGCACACACTGTCAGCACCTGGAAAAATATTCGCGGCCGTAGCCGGCTCGGGACAGCCGTGCTGCTGACTACCGTGGGCCTGCTCACAGCCCGGGCCGAACTGGCCTGGTCGGGTCCGCCGGAAGCGGCCACCACGACGGCATCACAACTGGACCAGATGGGACAGAGCCTGGAAACGAATCGCAACGAGCTGGACAAGGTACGTGAAAAACTGATTTGGGCACAGGAACTGCTGCAGCACGTCGGCGAAACCCTGTACCTCGCTCAGGCCCAGCACGAGCAAACGCTGGCGGTGCAGCACACACTCGAACAAAAACTCGCCAGCGTACGTGCGCAATCCGCGCAACGTCTGGCCAGCGACAGGACGGCAGCCGATGCAGCGGCCGCTGCCGACAGCCAGGAACTGGAACGCTACCGGACACAGATACGCGCACTGCAGAGGGAGCGCGACCAGTTGCAGCAGGCACTGGCGTCGCGTGACCAGCGACTGTCTACGCTGGAAGGTGAACTTCAGACTACCCGGGGTGCGCTGCAACGTGCAGAAGAGAATGCCGTCACAAGCCAGCGAAACCTCTATCAGGTGCACACTCAGTACGAAGTGTGCCAGAACCAGTGGGGCGACTTCCGCAGCAAACTCGACAGACTGAACATTACGGTAGCTGCGGCACAGCAATCACTGTCAACGACCGTACACATACGAAATATGCTGCAAAACCGTTTATCCGCCTGTAACGCCAACCTCAGTCAGGTACGTGCCAGCTTCGCATCCATGGAACCCGTCGGCGCTCCGCAAGCTCTGCCGGACGAAGCTCCTGCACAGATGAATATCGAGACACCGCCCGCTACGGAAAGCCTGCCGGCAGAAACTACAACACCGGAAAAACAGGAAAGCACACACCTGGACGATGGCGATGTATCCTGCGATGACACCGATGCTACCGACAGCCCGTCCGCTGACTGTTCGTCAGAACCTGACATATCGCTGGAAGGCGTGAAATTCCGTTATGACTCTGCCGACCTGGAGCAGGAATCACGCATCGTACTGGATCGGGCGGCCGCAACCCTCATCCAGCAACCGACGCTGACCCACGAAGTCGCCGGCCACACCGACAGCCAGGGTAATGCTGCCTACAACCTGTGGCTTTCCCTGCAGCGTGCAAACGCCGTCAGAGACTACCTGGTAACCCGTGGAGTCGATGGTGAACGACTGGTAGCGCGTGGTTACGGCGGCAATCAGCCGATTGCAGATAATCACACCTGGGAAGGACTGACCCGCAACCGCAGGGTTGAGTTGCATGTTATTCCGCACCAGGAGACGGCCACAATCGATACGGCCAGCCTGAATACGGCGTACTGACAGGCACGAAATTTCTCAACATTGGCTATTGACATTTCGTCAGGGACAATCATCTGTCATCAGCTGTTATGCACACCGTAACAAAGTCGTAAGAGAATGGCCGTTCAAAGCGGCCACAACTTGACGGCGCATCTAGCTAGGCATTGCAACTAATTGTTATTAAACTATTTATTAGAATCGTTGCTAAAATAACCGATTTAACGGGAACACTGCATTTTTAGTACCCGGAGCACTTTTCCCGCGATTCATCCACAAAGTTATCCACAGCTTCTGTGGAAAACTTTCAGGGCAAAATCGCTGACATAACCAGCTATCTACACAATCGGACCGGCACAAACAAATGACACCCATCGATATAGATCATCCAGAGGAAAAAGACACAGAAAGCACGCCAGCGACCAGTGAACTGGTACCTGCCCAGGATGTACTACCGGGTGTCATTCCGATACTGCCGCAGACCGAAAGACCCTTTTTTCCCGGGCAGGCAATCCCCTTGCTGGTCAATGAAGAAATATGGGGCGAGACCATCCGCTGCGCACAGGAAAAAACAAACAATGTCATCGGGCTCCTGCTGGCCAGGGTACAGCGCTCGGAGCAGGCGACTGTGGATGACTTCTACACCATGGGCACAGCCTGCCGGGTCCATCGTATCAGCCGGCAGGACGGCCGTATGCAGGTACTGCTGGAAGGTCTGCAGCGGTTCAAGGTTACCGGCTGGCTGAACACCTCGGCGCCTTTTTCCGCCCGGGTGCGCTATTCCCCTGAAGAGCACTATGAAGAAACTGCCGAGATCAAGGCCTATGCCGTGGCGGTAATCAATACCATCAAGGAACTGGTCCCGCTAAACCCGCTGTACGGTGAAGAATTCAAGCTGTTCCTGGACAACTTCCACCCCAACGATCCCTCGCACCTTGCAGACTTCGCCGCCAGCCTGACCACATCGGCCAGGGAAGAACAGCAGGAAGTCCTGGAGGCGATCGATCTGCTCACCCGCCTGACACGCGTTCACATCCTCATCAACAAGGAACTGGAAGTCGCCAAGACACAGGCCTTCATCCGTACCCAGGTCGAGGAGGAAATGCAGGACCACCAGCGCGATATGATCCTGCGTGAACAGCTGAAGGTAATACAGAAAGAACTGGGAATCTCGAAGGATGACCGCACCGCCGAAAGCGACCGATTCAAGGAACGTATCGAGACACTGGAGCTCCCGGAAGCTGCACAAAAACGCATCGACGAGGAGCTACAGAAATTCTCGATACTGGAAACCGGGTCTCCCGAATACGCCACCACACGTAACTATCTTGACTGGCTGACGCAACTTCCCTGGGGAAAATACACCAGTGACCAGTTAAACCTGAAAAAGGCCAGAAAAATTCTCGACGAAGACCATGACGGTCTCGAAGACATTAAACAACGAATTCTGGAATTCATCGGTGTCGGCATCATGAAAGGCGAAGTAGCCGGCTCCATTATCCTGTTCGTCGGCCCTCCAGGGGTCGGCAAGACCTCGCTGGGGCGATCCATCGCCCGCTCCCTGGGGCGCCGCTTCTTCCGCTTCTCACTGGGCGGCATGCGCGACGAGGCAGAGATCAAGGGCCACCGGCGCACCTATGTAGGCGCCATGCCCGGCAAATTCATCCAGGCCATAAAAGACACCCAGTCTGCAAACCCGGTAATCATGCTGGACGAAATTGACAAGGTGGGCGCTTCTTACCAGGGTGACCCCGCCTCCGCGCTGCTGGAAGTACTCGATCCCGAACAGAACAGTGACTTCCTCGATCACTATCTGGATGTACCCTTCGACCTGTCCAGGACCCTGTTCATCAGTACGGCTAACCAGCTCGACACCATCCCCGGCCCGCTGCTGGACCGGATGGAAATCATCTCGCTATCGGGTTATCTGGCCAGCGAGAAAATGGAAATTGCGAAAAATCACCTGCTGCCGCGGCAGATTGAACGCGCAGGTCTCAAGCCACGTGGCCAGCTGCGGGTGGAAAAGGCTGCACTGCGCAAGATTGTGGAACAGTATGCACGTGAAGCCGGTGTACGGCGTCTGGAGAAGTACCTGGGCAAGATCGCACGCAAGGCCGTGGTAAAGATTATCCACGGCGAGAAGACGCCGATACGGGTGCGTGCAAGGGATGTCGAGGAGTATCTGGGCCAGCCGGTTTTCGAGAAGGAAAAACGCATGTCGGGCGTAGGCATCATTACCGGCCTGGCCTGGACCACCATGGGTGGTGCAACCCTGAGTATCGAGGCCACGCGCGTTCACAGTTTTAACCGTGGATTCAAACTGACCGGCCAGCTCGGTGACGTGATGCGTGAATCCGCCGAGATTGCCTACAGTTACATCCTTGCCAATGCCGAACGCTGGGATGCATCAACGAAATTCTTCGAGCATTCGCTGATTCACCTGCATGTACCGGCCGGGGCCACTCCCAAGGATGGACCCAGTGCCGGCATTACCATGGCCAGCGCCTTGCTGTCGCTGGCAAGAAATCGTCGCCTGGTGCGCAACCTCGCCATGACGGGAGAGCTGACCCTGACCGGACAGGTTCTGCCGGTCGGTGGAATACGGGAAAAGGTCATCGCTGCTCGCCGGGCAAACATCAGGGAACTGCTCCTGCCGGAAGCCAACCGGGGGGATTACGAGGAGATTCCTGACTATATCCGCGAGGGTGTAACGGTACACTTTGCGGACCGATTCACCGACGTGGTACCCCTGCTGTTTGATAAATGATTCTGCTGTTCAACAAGCCCTTCCACGTGCTGTCGCAGTTCACCACCGAAGGCGACAGGAAGACACTGGCAGATTTCATCGACATCAAAAATGTATACCCGGCGGGACGTCTGGACTATGACAGCGAAGGTTTGCTGATCCTGACCGACGATGGCCGGATGCAGCAGCGCATCGCCAACCCGAGATACGGCAAGGACAAGGAATACCTCGTTCAGGTCGAAGGCATACCAGATGAACAGCAGCTGGAGCCGTTGCGCAAGGGCGTCACCCTTAAAGACGGGGCGACCCGCCCGGCGCGCATCGAGCGCGTGACGGAACCCGACGTCCCGGAACGCGTGCCACCGATCCGCGAACGCAGGAATATCCCTACAAGCTGGCTGAAAATCGTCATACGCGAAGGCCGCAATCGTCAGGTAAGGCGCATGACCGCGCACATCGGCTTCCCGACCCTGCGCCTGATCCGTTCCCGGGTTGGAGAATGGGAACTCGGGGAACTACTGCCGGGACAGTACGCGACTACCAGCGACGCACGCGACCGGTATCGACGTGAATGAAGTCCGACTTCGGGTAATAACCGACACCACCCGCACCGAGGTCGAGCGCGGCCTGACGCAGATGCTTCAGCTTGCAGCCGGGCAGCCGGATATCGATCGCCCTGCCCTGCATGTGCAGACTTTTCTTTGCCACCCCACTGCTCTGGTTATGCAGTTTTGCATTGGTCTTCGGAGAACGATAGCCGGAAATTACATGGAACGCACCGCTCACGCCTACGGACTGCTGTAACAAATACAACTGGTCCAGCAGCTTCAGATCAATGGGATGTACATCACCTGAGCGGTGATCGCGCAGCAGACGGTTGACGGCTGTCAGCTCGGCCTTCTGATACTGACCATCCACCCAGAAGGTCGCCCGCAGCGCCTCGCCGGTGTGCAGATTAGTGAACTCCAGGCGGCGCTCCGCTACCGGGTGCAGCGACGCCCATAACGGCGACGTTGTCAGGGCGGCCGATGTTCCCAGAACCGTCTGGAGAAACCTGCGACGTGCAGGGTGATGAGCGCTCATATGACGAGCGTTACGATAATGATCAGTCATAAATCCCCACACGTACATCTGTGCCATACAGGTTTAGCGGGAAATTATACCTGAACTTTAGTACATTAACAAATGACATTTATCCTTACTCCATATACTTATCAGTTAGTTACTGATTATATCTAATATGGATTATAGAAATAATCCATATTCAGAAGCCCGCATTACCGGATACTGAATACCCTAAAGAGTCCCCGGTAGACGCCGTTAGCTAAATGGCCTCCTTCATCCAGGAGGGCAATATCAATACCAGGGGGGAATAAACAGTGAGTCACCATGGACATGCCATCGGCACCTATCTGGGCAAGCCGATTTTCGAATTGATCGAAGTACAGGAAGATACCTACGTCTTCGACCGGATCGCACAGTACGAAGACGATGAGTTCCCGCTCGACCGGCTTAGCGCAAACGAGCTACTGGTCGAACCGGGACTGATCTACCGTCACAAGGATTAATCAATATCGCCAGGGACGGCAGACCACTCAGGTGATACTTGAGGTGGTAGCCATTGCAAACACAATCGCACAACCAAGCGCTACCGTTGCGATCCAGTTACTTACCGTATGCTTGGTCCTGCTTTCGCCAGAATCATATCGCTTGTTCATTACATCTCCCTGTTAAGCAACAATTCCGGTAAATCGTACCGCTTCACTGCCTGTACACGTTAATCCGCAGGCGACAATTACTTGTCCGACGACGCCAAATGCCCGGGCGATGATGGCAAGCAGGGGAAACAGCTGCTCACTCAGGCCGGTCCTCTTTGAGGTGGAGTTCTTCAAGCAGGCGTTGTGCGGCAGCGAACTCGTAGTCCTCGATAGCATCAATGAGTCGCCTGACCAGCTCCTTTTTCCCGGTATCGGTTAGTGACTGTTCCAGCTTCCGGGCCAGCTCAACTGCATCCATGTCAGACGCCTTGAGTGAAGCGCGAAGTTTCGCGACAACCACTGGCCAGTCGATGTCATTCAACAGCGCTGTATCCGGTGAACCTGTCCCGGCTCCGGGCAACGTCGACAGCGAAGGGATGATCACGGCCAGTTCATTGGCCACCCGGTCAAGGCACTGCCCTATGACATCCCTACCTTGCTGCTCCCGGCAGGCCTGTTCAAGCGCCGAAGCTTCGGCCTGCACTCCACCGGCGCCAATGCTGCCAGCCACTCCCTTGAGAGTATGCGCTAATCGTTCACATTCAGTGGCATCCTCGACTGTTGCCTGAAAACGACTGACAAAATCAGACTGGCTGTCACGAAACTTGCCCAGTAGCTTGCGATATAAAGAAACATTACCCTGCACAATGGCCAGCCCGACACGCGTATTGATACCTTTCAGGTTCGGTATATCCGCCTCTGCCGCCACTTGCACAGCGTCGTCCACGACTACCTTGTCTGGTCCGATCCCGGAGGGTCTGATCCACTTTGCCATGGTGGAGAACATGTCGCGCACGTTAACGGGTTTGGCTATGTGATCGTTCATGCCCGCTTCGAGCACTTTCTCGCGATCGCCGGACATGGCGTTGGCTGTCATGGCGATTACCGGCAGCTGTTCAAGTCCGGGGCGTTGGCGAATGGCACGGGTCGCTGCGTAACCGTCCATCACCGGCATCTGGCAATCCATCAGCACGCCGTCGTAGCGGTTCTGTTCCAGCATATCCAGTGCAACCTGACCATTACCTGCCACTTCGACACTCAGACCGTTACTCACCAGCAACTCCAGCGCCAGTTCCTGGTTGATTTCATTATCCTCCACCACCAGTACGTGTGCACCGCGCAAAATTGCCAGTGCTGCGGCATTTTCATCTTGCGTCGATTTTCGGCCTACCGCGATTGATGCTGGATCGCCAAACGCCAGCTGTAACGTATCGAGCAGCATGGCCGGCAATACCGGCTTGTTCAGGACACCCTTGATAATCACGTCCTGGGCCGCTTCGGCTGCCTCCTCACGACCATAGGCGGTGACGATCACAACCACCGGCTTCTCCGCGAGGTCAGCACGCTGCCGCAGGGCTCGGGCGACATCGATGCCACTGAGCCCGGGCATTTGCCAGTCCAGCATCAATAATCGGTAGGGATCTCCCTGCCTCGCGGCAGAGATAACCTCTTCAACCGCTGCATTGCCATCGGCGGCATAACCCGCTTTGAGTCCCAGGTCTTCCAGCATCTGTCCCAGTATTTCACGAGCCGAGCGGTTATCGTCGGCGACCAGCACCTTGATATCACGCAGGTCTGCGCCGCTCTCCTGACGCGCTTGCCCAGAGACTGCCTGTAAACCAAACCGTGCCGTAAACTGGAAGTTACTACCCTTGCCGGGTTCGCTATCAACCCATATCTCGCCTTGCATCAGGGAGGAGAGCTTTTTCGATATGGCCAGGCCAAGCCCGGTGCCACCATACTTGCGGGTGGTAGAAGCCTCCGCCTGGCTGAACGACTGGAACAGTTTTTCCGTCTGTCCTGTGGTCATGCCGATGCCGCTGTCCTTCACGCTGAAATACAACATCACACCGTCTGCTGTCTTTTCCCTGACCGAAATACTGACCACGATTTCGCCCTTGTCCGTAAACTTGACGGCATTATTACCAAGATTCACCAGTACCTGTCCCAGGCGCAACGCATCCCCGATCAGCCCCATAGGGACTTCGTGGCTAATATCCAGCAACAGTTCAATGCCCTTGTCTTCGGCCTTCAGCCCGACCAGGTTGGCGAGATTATCAAGCACGTCTTCGAGACGAAAATCCACCGACTCTATATCCATCTTGCCAGCCTCGATCTTGGAGAAATCGAGAATGTCATTGATGATACCGAGCAGCGATTCTGCAGAACGGTGTACCTTTTCGAGATAGTTACGCTGCTTGCGGTCCAGCTCGGTTTTCAACGCCAGATACGACATACCGATGATGGCATTCATCGGCGTGCGTATTTCGTGCGACATGTTGGCCAGGAAGTCGCTCTTGGCCTGGTTAGCGGCATCAGCAGATTCCTTCGCCTCGGCCAGTTCCACTTCCGTACGGGCGCGGCGTTGAAGATCGAGCACGATACGTATGGCAATCGCCACGTCTTCGCCTGCCTTGCCCAACCACTCCAGTTGCGCTTCATCGAGGGGTTTAAGCGCGCCGAGTTCCAGCACGCCCAGTACCTGCTCGTCCTGGATCAGCGGATAGATTTGCAGGTTTTTTGGCGACACCTTACCAATGCCAAGCACCAGCTGTGCATACTCGGGTACGTCATCGAGTGTCACCGGCGCGGCATCCCGGGCCACCTGCCCGAGCAGTCCATCGCCTTTTTCAAAGCGCTCGATGCCGCCCGCCTGCGGATATCCGTACTCGGCCATGCGCCTGTAGCCGCCATCATCTTCGAGAATAAACAGCGCGACAAATTGCAGGTCCAGTGTTTTTACCAGCTGACGCGTGACTGCGTCTGCCAGTGGCTCCATTTCCTGCTGGCAGCGCAGCACTCCAGACAGTTCGTTGAGCGCTGTCTCGATCTTGCGCTGGCGTTCTATATCCTCGTTGAGGCGCTTCAGCGATTCCTCGGTATCCCTGCGTTCAGTGATATCCCTCAGCGAACTGGCTACCAGCAGCCCGTCCCCGGTTTCTATCGGGCTGAGGCTGATTTCTACAGGAAACTCGTTACCGTTCCTGGTCAGCCCGGCGAGGTCAACGCCCGATCCCATAGGACGCGTAGACGGATTGGAAAAAAACGATTGCACCTGCCGGGGATGCTTCTCGCGATAACGTAACGGCAGCAGCACCTCGATGGGTTTGCCCACCAGCTCGTCGCGCGCATAGCCAAACAGTTCCTCGGTACGACGATTGATCATAACGATGTCACGTGACTCGTCGATGATCACCATGGCATCCGGCGCCGATTCCAGCAGTGTGCGGAATCGCGCCTGGCTTTCAGCAACACGTTGCAGGATCGGTCTTGCGCGACGCAGTACCACCAGTGCACCGAGGAAAACAGCCAGTATTGCAATCGCCATCGCCGTGAGTGCGGCTTTCATGAACGGCGCCGTGACCTCGGCCATATCAACCTTGGCAACCAGACCAATACCCAACTCGGGGATCGGCTCGAAAGCCGCCAGAACCGGTTCGCCACGGTAATCCGGCCCGATCATCCAGCCGTGTTCATTAGACAGCGCACGGCGCATCGGCGCTGCGCGGTCTGTCGTAAACGGCACGACCCTGCGGGTATCTTTTTCCGGGAAACGAAAGTCCGACAGGAACTTGATCCGATCGTCCTCGCGAATCCCGAGAACAAATTCGCCTGTCTCGCCGAAACCACCAAGATTGGTATAAGCCTCGGTGACCTGCTGAAGCGTGGCAGCTCTGGAGCCGGCTGCATAAGCATGCTCACTGAATTCCCTGTCGAACCTGGCAACGGCGTCGATGAGACTCACCTGACCCTCGATCATGGCTGTTAGTTCGTTGACCCGCTGATCGAAGTTGGCGCGGTACAGCATCCACAGGGTAAAGGCCACCACCACCACGGATACTGCTGTCATCAGTGCAATAGTCAGCAACAGGATACGTCGCTGGTCACTGCCGGATGAATCTTCGAACATACCGACCGACCTCCGGGACAATAAAGCTGAATGGCAGGTGTACTGTAACGAACAAACTATTCACTTGAGGACACGGGATCAGCTGCGCAGGTTGGGCTGAGCCTGCGAAGCCCAACGATATGCGGCAGCCGATAGCCCTGTGTTGGGCTTCGCTTCGCTCAGCCTAACCTACACTCTGTGGCCTGCTTACGAGATGCCTGAGGTTTAAAACAGCATCCTGTTACGCCGTTCATTCATTTTTCAGAACAGTGTGTAGATAAACGGTGCCACCGCAGAACCCTGGGCCAGTACAATCAACATGCCCAGTAGCAGCATGACGATGATGATCGGCAACAACCAGAACTTCTTGCGCTCGCGCATGAATGCCCAAAGGTCTTTTACAAGTTCGAACATCAGAAAGGTCTCTCCACGTTTTTTCTCGGCGGTTTTTCATGTATCACCCGGTAGCTCTCCGCCGCATCATCGAAGCGCCGCATCATCGGATCGCGTCCCATAAGACGCATCACCAACCCCATCGGCATAATCACCCCGTAAAATACGATACCCAGGATCAGCGGCGTGGTGACCCGACTGAGCAGCAGGCCGAATTTCATCCAGCCATGGTAGACCGGTTGCAGCGACATGGGCGCAGCAAGTCCCCAGGCTCCCAGCACACCGGCGACTATCCAGGGCCAGAGCGGGTAACTTTTCTCCAGCAACCAGGGGAAAAACAGACCGAACAGCAGCGCCAGGATGCCGCCGGTCACAAGGGCAAATTCGCGCAACCCTTTACGGTCCAGTTTGGGTATGTCGTGCATGCCTGTCATAATTAATCCAGCTCGAACTCGTCCTGCCACGCATCGTTCTTTTCCCACTCCGGCTGCTCGGGCTTGGCCAGCAGGAAATTCTCCAGCACCAGGTAGTCCATTTCGGTGCGCATGAAGCAGCGGTAAGCATCCTCCGGGGTGCATACGATCGGCTCGCCGCGCACGTTGAACGAGGTATTGACGACGACCGGGCAGCCGGTGCGCTGCTCGAAGTGTTTAATCAGGTCGTAGTAGCGGGGATTGGTCTCGGGGTGCACCGTCTGCACGCGCGCCGAGTAATCCACGTGGGTAATGGCGGGGATCTTCGAGCGCGGCACATTCAGCTTTTCGATGCCGAACAACTGCTGCTGCGCTGCGCTCATTGGCAAGCGAATATCCTCATGCACCGGCGCTACCAGCAGCATATAGGGACTACTGCCCTGCAACCCGAAGTAGTCCGACACCCGTTCGGCCAGCACCGATGGAGCAAATGGCCGAAAGGATTCCCGGTACTTGATCTTCAGGTTCATCACCGACTGCATGGCCTGGCTGCGGGGATCGCCGATGATGGATCGACCACCCAGCGCACGCGGGCCGAATTCCATGCGCCCCTGAAACCAGCCCACCACATTCTCCTTATCCAGGATCTCCGCCAGCCTCGGCATCAATTTATCGTCATCCAGGCGTACATAGCGGGCATTTACCGAATCGAGGTACGCGGTTATTTCCTGATCGGAAAAGCGTGGTCCCAGGTAGGAACCCGACATCTTGTCACTGCCATTCACCTGGCGCGGATTTTCCAGGTATTCATGCCATACCGACAGCGCCGCACCCAACGCGCCGCCGGCGTCACCGGCCGCCGGCTGGATCCAGATATCCTTGAAGGGTCCCTCACGCAGCAGCCGGCCGTTGGCCACGCAGTTGAGCGCCACCCCCCCTGCCAGGCACAGGTAATCGGCACCGGTCTCCTGTTGCACCGAGCGCCCCAGCCGCAGCACCACTTCCTCGGTCACCGCCTGGATCGAGCTGGCGATATCCATCTCGCGCTGGGTAACCGGTGACTCCGCGCGCCGCGGCGGCCCACCGAACAACGCATCGAAACGCCGGTTGGTCATGGTCAGCCCGTTGGCGTAGTTGAAATAACGCATATCCATGCGGAAGCTGCCATCGGCTTTCAGCGACAGCAGCTTGTCGAGTATCAGATCCTTGTACCTCGGCTCGCCGTAGGGAGCCAGCCCCATCAGTTTGTATTCCCCCGAGTTCACCTTGAAACCGGCGAAATAGGTAAATGCTGAATACAGGAGCCCGAGCGAGTGCGGAAAATCAATCTCCCAAAGGGGCTCCAGTGTATTGCCCTTCCCCAGCCATACTGAGGTGGTCGCCCACTCGCCAACACCATCCATGCACAACACCGCAGCCTTTTCGAAAGGACTGGCGAAGAACGCCGAGGCGGCATGGGACTGGTGGTGTTCGGTGAATAAAAGCGGCGGCAGAGCATCGACCTTGCACCCGGCCAGGGCCGCCAGTTCTTTTTTCAGCAGGTCTTTGAGAAACAGCTTCTCTTTCAGCCAAACCGGCATAGCCGCGACAAAAGAGCGAAACCCGTCGGGTGCGTAGGCCAGATAGGTCTCCAGCAACCGTTCGAACTTGATCAGGGGTTTGTCGTAGAAAACGATATAGTCGAGTTCGGTCAGTTTCAGGCCTGCCTCGGACAAGCAGTAGTTCACAGCATTGACCGGGAAACGGGCATCCTGCTTCTTGCGCGAAAACCGTTCTTCCTGGGCCGCCGCCAACGGGCTGCCTGCGTCAACCAAAGCCGCTGCGCTGTCGTGATAATAGGCGGAAATACCGAGAATTCTCATATGACCGGAAAGATCTCCAGGGAATGGATGTTCAGCTGCGTGACTACCATGGTTCCGTGTGAATCAGGAAATTCGGGGGATAGTATACCTGATTCCTGAAGCGTTCTGTCACCCGGTTTCCGGCAGCCTGGAAATAAATGTACTGTTTCCGGAAGTTCAGAAGATTCCGTAATGGTAGGCTCCCTCGATGACGCCACTGGTATAAAAACCGCTCAGGCCCTGGAAGTCGCCTTTGGCAAAGTAAACCTTCAGCTCGGGATGCGCCTGCAGCGCCTGCCTGACACCGGCCACGAGTTGCTCGTCCGCGTTCCGCACGAGGACACCGGAAAAGCCCGCAGTAAGCGGAAAAACGTCGTTACCGCTGTCACCGCAGAAGACGACATCCGACTTGTTCTCGCCAAGTTCGTCAGCGATATATTCGAGTGCGGTCTGTTTTGTCGCGCTATGAGGGAGAAAGTCGAGCAGGCCCTTGCCGGTTTGGGAGTCAAAACTGTAAACAATGACTTCATCGAACCTGCCTTTGACCCGATCGTCGACTGCTTTCAGTATCGCCTCGTTTCTGTCATGGTCCACATAGTAGCTTTGCTTGAACAGTCCACAATGCTCGCCTTCCTGTTCGGTCAGGCCATCGATTCCTGTTACGGCGCGGCGCACCCCGTCTGCATCCCACCTGGGACTGGCTTTCTTCACGTGGGTATCCCAACCGTTGTAAGACGTCCACCCGTCCTGCCCGTACTTGCGGATAGAGGTGCCGACGTCGCCGATAAGCACATTGGGATAACGGATACCGAATTCCCTGATCGCTTTCTCGGTCAGGTCGAGATTCCTTCCGGTCACATAGACGAGCAGCACAGCATGTGTTTGCGTGAGTTTATTGAAGAGGTCGATAGCGCCGGCATCCGGCGGCCAGCTGCCGTTGGGCAGTAATGTCCGGTCCAGATCGGTTGCAAGGATTCTCATAATCGTGCTCCGTCAGAAGGACCCTGGGGTTCGAAAGACATCAGGACATCTTCCTTACTGCCATCGCCCTGGTAAACCGTAAAGCTGTGATTGCGTAGATCGGCCTTCAGGGTTGCAGTGGCATCAGGATGTTGCCAGGAGATGTGCAACCGGTGGGGCTCGGTCTCGAACACCTTCATTTCGCCTGCGAATGCCGGTGAAAGGTTGCGTAGCCGGATCAGATCGAGCTGGTCGAGCACGATGGAACGTTTCAGGCCGGTCTCGATATCGATCAGTTTCAGGGTGGTACGGTTGATCTCCTTGTGTCCCGCAGTACGCCCCCTTTCCGCTGCCGCGTAGTCGTTGGTACCCGCAAACAGGTCGAGGTACCACACCTGGGGAACACCGGGCATAAACATCTGGATAGCACGAGCCAGGCGCAGCTTTTGCTCATCCTCTCCCAGGGCACTGAAAAATGTCGCATTGACCTGGTAGTAGTCGATTTTCCTGCCCTCGGCGTCATACAGGTTCTTGGTCTTTCCACCACGCTCAATAATTCGCTCTACGTTGGCCTCAATCTGCTCATCGTCAAGCAGACCAGGCCTGAAGACATCGTTGACCTGCTTGCCCCTGAGGTCGAGTACGGGTATCCCGTCGTGGCTGCCGAGCATGTTGATCGTCTGCAGCCCCCCGGCCCTGATGTCTGCGATCCAGCGTAACAGAGCCTCGTTACGGCCGTTGTCCAGGGCATCGATCAGTAATCCGGGAAGGAAGAAGTCATAGACGGGATAGCCTTCCTGCGCAATTTCTTCGTGAATACCGGCGCCGTACTCGGCATGGATCTCGGGGAAGATGGTCAGCTTGTACTTGCGGGCAATGCCACGCAGGCGCTCGAGATAATCCCAGGTACCGGGTCGATTGAAAAAATTCGGCTGACCGGGTGCCTTGTGCAGGTAGGCGAAGGCATCGAGGCGTATTATCGCTGCGCCAAACTCGCTGAGTTTGCGAAGTGTCTCATCGTAGAAGTCCCAGACCAGTTCGGAACGGGCATTGAGATCCATCTGACCCAGGAATTCACGCTTGTGGCACACAACAGCGATCAGTTCGTCCCTGCTCACCTCGTCACCGTATTGCGCGATACATTCCATATCCGCGGATTCCAGCTGCCCCTTGGCCTTGATGACGACCTTGATGTGATCTGCGAAATCGGATGCTGCCTGCGGATCCATTCCCCTGATATGCTCAAAATCATGCGCTGTTATCTCGTCGAACTCGATTTTCTGATAAAAAGTGTTCCAGTAAGTCTGTAGACTGCCATCCGGAAAGCGCATTTTCAGGATCGGCAGTCCCGGTTTTCTCATGAACAGCTTGTCCAGGCATTCCTGATCCGGTACTACGTGATCGTTGTCCCCCATGGTACCGTGATCTTTCCAGAATTCGTTCCAGTCGATGAAAAAATTCCGGTAGGGTGATTCCTTGCCTTTTTCCAGCAAATCGACAAACTGTAGTGAACGTACAGAAAGGTGATTCAGCACCAGATCCAGCTTGATAT
This sequence comes from Gammaproteobacteria bacterium, assembly GCA_030621785.1. Lineage (GTDB taxonomy): Bacteria > Pseudomonadota > Gammaproteobacteria > DSM-19610 > DSM-19610 > Thiogranum. The sequence goes on from JAUXGZ010000005.1 coordinate 49,964, forward strand.
GGATACCCAGCCGGTTCAGTTCAGCGAGATCTTCAGGGCTTACCAACTCTTCGTTGAGATCGTAGTCGATGATGGAAAAACCACGATCCAGGTCACTGTGGAAAAAGGTGGGCAGAATGTAGAACAGCGAGAAGGCATCCTTGAACTCGGCTCTTTTCAGTAACTCCACCGTGTCCGCAAGTTTTCTGCCAATGCTGTCAGGGTAGGCATTAAACATAACTCCGCTCGGCAGGGTTTGTGGTGCGGACCCC
>JAUXGZ010000101.1 GCA_030621785.1 Gammaproteobacteria bacterium
ATGGTGCTCCCTAGGGGAATCGAACCCCTGTTACCGGCGTGAGAGGCCAGTGTCCTGACCGCTAGACGAAGGGAGCAAAGAGAACGCTGTACGGAAATCAGCGCAGTGGTATTATACCCGGCATTGACCCAGGGACAAGCGAATTAGAGTGAAGAATCAAGGCGATATCGATTCCGCAAGCGTCCAGCCCGTCATCATTCCCAGACCCGAGCACACAATTTCGCGGGCTAACATCAGTTCCAGCGCATTGAAGGTGCTGTACCGGCTGAAGGAAGCCGGATTCGAGAGTTTTCTGGTCGGGGGTGGTGTACGTGACCTGCTACTGGGGCGCGAGCCCAAGGATTTCGACATAGGCACCAATGCGCACCCGGACGAGGTGCGCAAGCTGTTTCGCAATGCGCGCCTGATCGGGCGTCGTTTCCGGCTGGCGCATGTGCGCTTCGGCCGTGAGATTATCGAGGTGGCGACGTTTCGAGCCCGGCACGATCCGGATTCAAGTGATAACGAGGCCGGTGCGCACTCCGACGAGGGGCGCATTCTCCGGGACAACGTCTACGGAAGTATCGAGGACGATGTCTGGCGGCGCGACTTTACCGTCAATGCGCTGTACTACGATATCCGGGATTTTTCCATTGTCGATTATGTGAATGGCCTGGAAGACCTGAACTCCGGCACGCTGCGTGTGATCGGAGATCCAGAACAGCGCTACCGGGAAGATCCGGTTCGGATGCTGAGGGCGGTACGATTCGCGACCAGGCTGGGTTTCCGCGTCCACGAAGACAGTGAAAAACTACTGTGGGAGCTGGGTTACCTGCTGGAGGATATTCCGGCAGCGCGCCTGTATGAGGAAGTTATGAAGCTGTTCCTGGGCGGTTGCGCCCTGAATACTTTCGAGCTGTTGCGCCACTATGACCTGTTCCGTTACCTGTTTCCGCACACGGATGCGGTCCTGGCCGGGGAGGAGGATGGTTTTCCGATCACTTTCGTCAGCCGGGCGCTGGATAATACCGATGCCCGACTCGCACAGGGCAAGCCGGTAACTCCGGCCTTCCTGTATGCCGCCCTGCTGTGGGAGCCGATGCGCAAGCAAGCGCGGGAACTGGAAGCCGGGGGAGCTTCTCCGCTGGAAGCGATCCAGGTCGCAGGTAATCGCATGGTGTCGCAACAGGCAGATCATACCTCGTTGCCAAAGCGTTTCAGCTTCCCCATGCGCGAGATCTGGATGTTGCAGCCCCGGCTGGAGCGCCGGCGAGGCAAGACGCCGTTCAGGACGCTCGACCACCCGCGTTTCCGCGCGGCTTACGATTTCCTGTTGTTGAGAGCCGAAGTCGGCGAGGCGCCGGTGGAACTGGCGGAGTGGTGGACTGAATTCCAGGAACAAAATCCGTCAGACCGTTCCGGAATGGTGGAGACTGCTCCGAAGCCTAAAAGTCGTCGGCGCCGGCCGCGTAAACGCAAGCCTGCCGCGGCGTCTGATCATTAAATTGCATTGGTGAAACATGCGGGTTGCAACCTATATCGGGCTTGGCAGTAACCTGGATAACCCGCCGCAACAGTTGCGACGCGCAATACAGGAACTGGCGCTGTTTCCGGAAAGTCGGCTGAAGGCTTGTTCATCATTGTATCGCAGTCCACCGATGGGGCCTGCAGAACAGCCCGACTATATCAATGCGGTGGTTGAACTGGAAACGGGTCTGGCGGCAGAATCGTTGCTTGATGCTCTCCAGGATATCGAGCGGCAGCACCGGCGTGTGCGTGCCGGGCACTGGGGGCCGCGAACCCTGGATCTGGATATCCTGTTGTATGGTGTGGGTCGTATTGGAACGCCCCGGCTACAGATTCCGCATCCCGGTATCGGGCAACGAAGCTTCGTGCTTTATCCGCTGGCGGAGATTGCACCGGGGTTGTCGATCCCGGGACTGGCATCACTGGAATCGCTGCTGCAGCAATGCGCGAGCGATGGCCTGGAGCGACTGGATGATAGCGTGTCTGCCACGGTGTGAGTGTTAAAAAGGACAGAATGAAAAATCCGGGATACATTGTCATCGAAGGTCCGATCGGGGTCGGAAAAACCAGTCTTGCGCGTCGCCTGGCGAATACCTTCGGCAGCGATCTGTTGCTCGAAGGCGCTGCGGACAATCCCTTTCTGGAGCGTTTTTATCGCAATCCCCTGGCCAATGCGTTGCAGACCCAGTTGTTTTTTCTGTTGCAGCGTACCCAGCAGATGCAGGAACTTCGCCAGGGCGATATGTTCGAACCGGTGCGCGTGTCTGATTTTCTCATGGACAAGGACCGGATCTTTGCCCGGCTGACCCTGGACCATGAGGAACTCAAGTTATACGAACAGGTATATTCTCACCTGACGCGGGATGTTCCGGTTCCCGATCTGGTGATCTATCTGCAGGCGCCGGTCGATGTGCTGATGAAGCGGGTCGCGCAGCGTGGTACCGCCTGCGAACGCAACATGGGGTCGGGTTACCTGCAAAGTCTGTGCGAGACCTATACACGATTTTTTCACTTTTATGATGCGGCACCCTTGTTGATTGTGAATGCAGCGGAGATCAATCTGGTGGATAACGAATCCGATTACCAGGCACTGCTGGAGCAGATAGGGGGCGTCAGGAGTGGTCGCCAGTATTTCAACCCCATGCCGGAGGTTCTTCGCATGGCAGCAACAGGTGAGGAACATGGCTGAGCGGGCCTCGATCAGCAGTCGTTCCCTGCTGCGTATGAAACAACGTGGCGAGAAGATTGTCTGCGTAACGGCGTACGATGCCAGCTTTGCCGTGCAGCTGGAAGAGGCTGGTGTAGAGGTGCTGCTGGTCGGGGATTCCCTGGGCATGGTGATCCAGGGGCACGAGTCCACGTTGCCGGTCAGGTTGACGGATATGATCTATCACGCGGCCTGTGTGGCGCGCGTCGGGAAATCAGCGTTGCGGATCGTCGACATGCCGTTCATGAGCTACGCCAGTGTCGGGCAGGCACTGGAGAATGCCGCGCGACTAATGAGCGAGGGTGGTGCTCACATGGTCAAGCTGGAAGGCGGGCGGGTGATTGCAGAGGTTGTCCAGGCGCTGACCGAACGCGGCATTCCGGTGTGTGCGCATCTGGGGTTGACGCCACAGTCGGTGCATCAGCTCGGTGGCTACCGTATGCAGGGACGCGATGACGAAACTGCCAACCGTATGCAGGAAGATGCCGTACTACTCGAGCAGGCCGGTGCCTCGGTGCTGGTGCTGGAATGCATACCGGTGGACCTGGGGCGCAGGATCAGTGCGCAGCTGCATATACCGACCATTGGCATCGGTGCCGGACCGGACTGCGATGGACAGGTGCTGGTACTCTATGATCTGCTGGGCATAACGCCGGGCCGCAAGCCGCGTTTTTCGCATGACTTCCTGCAGCATGCAGCGGATGTCCCGGAAGCACTGCGAGCTTTTGTGCGCGATGTTAAAGAGGAACGCTTTCCTGATGCAGAACACAGTTTCTCCTGAGCAAATGAAGGTTTCTTTCCTGAAGAGGGTGACTTCGGTTGCCGATCTTCGCGCCATGCTGGCTGACTGGCGTATGGCTGGTGACCGTATCGCCTTCGTGCCGACCATGGGTAACCTGCACGAGGGGCACATTGAGCTGGTGCGGCAGGCAAGCCAGCGGGGCGAACGAGTGGTGGTCAGTATTTTCGTCAATCCCATGCAGTTTGGTCCCAACGAGGATTTTTCCAGCTATCCGCGCACACCGGACGAGGACCGGATAAAACTGGAACGGGAAGGCGTCGATCTGTTGTTTAGCCCTGACGTGGAGACTCTCTATCCGCGCGGACTGGCAAAGACCACCCGGGTCGAGGTGCCGGAGCCGAGCCGGGGACTGTGTAGTGATTCCCGCCCCGGTCATTTCACTGGCGTGGCGACGGTGGTGGCCAGGCTGTTCAACCTGGTGCAACCGGATGTGGCGGTTTTCGGTGAAAAGGACTATCAGCAACTGGCGGTCATTCGTCAGATGACACGCGACCTGTGCTGGTCCATCGAAATCGTCGGCGTAGCCACTGTGCGTGAGCCGGATGGCCTGGCGATGAGTTCCAGGAACCGGTACCTAAGTACGGATGAAAGGCGTGTTGCGCCGTTGCTGTATCGCACCTTGTACGAGCTTGGTGAAGCGCTGCGTCGGCAGGAAGATACGATTGCTGAGCTGGAGGCCGTTGCCAGCAGGGCGTTGGCAGAGTCCGGTTTCCAGCCCGAGTATGTGAGTGCTCGTAACCCGGATACCCTGCGCCCGGCAACATCGAAAGACGGGGATATCGTGCTGCTGGCGGCGGCGCGGCTGGGCAGTGCCCGGCTTATCGATAACATTCGAATCAGAGTGCCGGTGAAGTGATGTCCAGTGCCGGCGATGCCGGTTTCTGCTTCTGTTCCTGTTCGCGCGTGTCCAGCCAGATCAGGACATCGTGATAACTGCGGACATTCTCGATATAACGGACCGGTGCCTGGCCTTGGGCATACCCGTGGCGGGTCTGTTCGTACCATTTTTTCTGGTTCAGCAGCGGCAGGAATTTTTTTACATCGATCCATAGATCCGGACTGTCGCCCGCCTTTTGCGTCAGTATGCGCGCGTCCTCCAGATGGCCATAACCGATGTTGTAGGTCGCCAGTGCCATCCAGGTACGGTCCGGTTCGGTAATACGGGCCGGAATTTTCTTTTTGGAGCGTACCAGGTAGCGCGTGCCACCCAGGATGCTGGTCCTGGCATCCTGCCGGTCGCCGCGAATGCCGAGCTGTTGCATGGCGCCTTTGGTCAGCATCATGATGCCGCGAACGCCCGTGGGCGAAACCGCGTCTGGATCCCAGTGCGACTCCTGGTAGCCGATAGCGGCCAGCAAACGCCAGTCCAGTCCGGTTTCCTGAGCGGCTTCCTCGAACCAGGCACGATAACGTGGCAGCCGTTCCTCGATGTGCCTGAGGTAGCGACGGGTGCTAACGTAGTCGAAGCTGGCAATGTGTCCGTAATAGCGTTCCAGCAGCTGTTCCAGCTTGCCGCTGGTGGTGAGCAGGGTGAAGTATTCTTCCGCCTTGTCGATCAGGCTGTGGTCCTTGCCCGGAGGGAAGGCCCAGGCCAGTGGTTCCCGGGGGCTGATATCGAACGCGACCCGCAGCTCCGGGTAGAACCGCTGGTTGATGGTGATCTCGTTCGAATCGGCGATGGTGTAATCGAGATCCTGTTCCCATACCATGCGTAACAGGTTCTCGCTCTCCAGGCGGGGATTCTCGGTGAACGAGAGTTGCGGATATTCCGTCTGCAGTTGCCTGAGACGTTCGGCGTGACTGCTGTTGGCAACGACCTCAAGACTACCGTGCAGGTCGCCAGGATCCCCGGGGGCCTTGTGGTTGCTCCGGTAGACCAGCTGGGCGGTGATGTGCTGGTATGCCGGGCCGAAATTGATGCGTTTCCGGCGTTCCCCGGTGACCGTCAGCCCGGCTGCCGCCAGATCGGCATTGGCTTCCCTGATTTCGTCGAGCAGTCCGGAGAAGGTGTCCGGCACCTCGATAGAAAGCTCGACACCGAGAAAGTCGGCAAAACCGGCAGCCAGTTCATATTCCAGTCCGGTCGGACCATCGACGCCTTCATAGAAAGTGGTGGGACTGTTGCGAGTCAGCACGCGCAGTTCGCCGCGATCCAGCACTCGCTGCAGGGCCGGTTGAGGGGGCGAGTTGCAGCCGACCAACAGCAGGTAAGCCGAAAAAAAGAGCAAGTGCCGCAGTGTATGCAACAAGCTACCTGTCCTGGTATGTAGTCTGGTTCCCAACGCCGATAGATACCGCAGCCGAATTTTTAGCCTTCCGGCGTAATCATGGGTACAATACCACCGCGCCGGAACAGCGGCGTAGCTTGTTCCAGTTCCGTTTGATTATCAAGAAAAAATCAGTTTCCGGAGAGGTACCGAAGCGGTCATACCGGCACCGACTCGAAATCGGTTGGGGGCGTTAGCCCCACGTGGGTTCGAACCCCACCCTCTCCGCCATTTATCAAAGACTTACGTTAACGGGCCCTCCTGTTAGACGATAATCCCTCTGTGCAACAAATCTACGCCAGAAAGCT
>JAUXGZ010000051.1 GCA_030621785.1 Gammaproteobacteria bacterium
TGCCAGAGGAGTATTGAAATGGTAAAGAAAATTGAGCAGAAAATTGTAGACTACGAAGTAGTGAAGGACGATGCGCCTGTTGCAGAAGCCGAAGAAGAAAAGATCGTTCATCTGCACGAAAAGCTGGAGCGTCCAGAGATGTTGCTGGGCTCGACCTACAAGGTCAAGACGCCGCTATCCGAGCACGCCCTGTATATCACCATCAACGATGTGGTCCTGAATCCTGGCACCCGGCATGAACTGCGCCGACCGTTCGAGATTTTCATCAACTCCAAGAACATGGATCATTTCCAGTGGATCGTGGCGCTGACGCGAATCATCTCGGCCGTGTTCCGCAAGGGTGGTGACGTTACCTTCCTGGTTGAGGAGTTACGCTCGGTATTCGATCCGCGCGGTGGCTATTTTAAAAAAGGCGGTCGTTACATGCCGTCGCTGGTGGCCGAGATCGGTGATGCCATCGAGTGTCACCTGCGCATGATCGGCATGCTCAGTGATGAAGGCCTGGACGAGCACCGCAAGCAGATACTGGCAGAGAAAAGAGCCCAGTACGAAAGTGCCATCCACTGCAAGGACGAAGTCGATGCGGGAGATTTTCCGGAAGGCTCCCAGCTGTGCATCAAGTGTAATACCAGGGCGGCAATCCAGATGGACGGTTGCCTGACCTGTCTGAACTGTGGTGAGTCAAAATGCGGTTGAATGCATTGCAGCCGGGTTATTTCTGAATTTTAACAGTACGGATTTCAGGGGGTCCTACATGCTGGTACATCAACCATTGCCCGGATACTGGTACGCCAACCCGCTCGGTCGGCTGCAGCAGGTGCGTGTCGTACTCTACCGCAACAGCGAGCGTTGCCGGGTGGCTGTTGAAAACATCAACGGCAAGCGTCAGCTTGTAAACATGGAAGGCTGGTTTCGCCTTGATTTGACGCTGCATTCTCACCGGGTGGAGAGACGTCGCCGCCAGGATTCGAACACCAGAAATTACTGATGCGTCAGCTGATTCAGGGACCTGCCGGCAGCCTGGACGTGTTGGTGGAAGAGCCTGATTCGCCACCGGTGGCGCTGGCTGTAATCTGTCACCCTCATTCCCTGTATGGTGGCTCGCTGACCAGCAAGATCGTCCATCAGCTGGCGCGTACCTTTCTGGAACAGGGCGCGATCTGCGTGCGGTTTAATTTCCGGGGCGTCGGAGAAAGCGACGGGGTGTTCGACAACGGGCACGGGGAGCAGGCCGATCTACTGGCCGTCGTGGACTGGGCCAGACAGAACTGGCCACAACCGGAACTCTGGCTGGGTGGTTTTTCTTTTGGTGGGTTCGTCGCTATCCAGGCCGCCGTAAGCCTGCAGCCGAAGCGACTGGTGACTGTGGCGCCGGCAGTAAGCTTCTTTCCGACCGCGGATGCCGACCTGTCCGGCACGGACTGGCTGCTGGTGCAGGGGGATGATGATGAGGTTGTGCCTGCCGACACGGTTGTGCGCTGGGCCGAATCCTTGCCTTCACAGCCGAAGCTGGTCATTGTGGAGGGGGCCAGCCATTTCTTTCATGGCCGCCTGAACGATTTGAAACAGGTAATACTGGATACCTGGCCGGTCGGGTGAAGGACTACTGGTTACTGTATGGATTGCTGCGGACTGTGCAGCTTTTCAGCGAAACGGAACACCTCGCGGGCAGATTCAAAGGTTCTGTCGATCATGAGTTCATCAATCGCACAGGCCCAGTATGCCGGTAATACGCCACCCTTGAATACCGGCTTTGCGCTAACGTTCAGGCCATTGATTTTCCTTTCAATTTTTGCATTCATAAGGTCTGCCCTGATTGGTTTTGGTTGGCGCCCCTTTCCGGGGAAACTGCCGTTGCCGGTCAGTGAAATAGTATTTAACTAGATTCTAATATACTATTCAACGGCAATTTTATCAGGGTTTTATTTGCCAGGAATCCGCCGCGGCAGCAGCGCGGCTTTCGAGAATGCTGAACAGCAATACGCCCTGCGCGGTGGCATGGAAGCTTGATTTTGGCCGGCCCGTGGATAATCCCTTGCCACTGAAACCGAGGTAGCGGTCGCTGCCGAATGGCAGCAGTGGATCGAACGGACTCCAGCCACCATCGGGTTGCTGGGCCGCGGCAATGCGCCGGATCCATACCGGCTTAATGATGTCGGGGTGGGCGGATTCAGCCAGCATCAGTACGCGCTGAATGTAAACGTCTACCTGGCGAGGATCCCAGGTCAGTTGTCGGTAGATGCGTGTTTCAAGCTTTTGTTCTGCGCTGTCGAGTGCCTGCTGGTCGCCGCATTTGGCGCGTTGCAGCAGGCGGATGCCCATCAGCTGGTGGGTTACGCAGGCGGGGCGTAATGGGTGACTGTTACAGAATGCAGGATCATTCTGTGCCGCGATTTCGGGCACCAGGGCCAATTCTGCATCGCAGGTGAGACCGTACATAAAGTGCCAGTTGTAGTACGGGTAGTTGCGGATATCCTCATAGCGCACGGATACCCAGGTGTCCGGGTAGAACAGGGTGCGCCAGAGGTTGCCATAATTCTTTTCCAGATAGCGTTCCTCATAGCGGGAGAAGAGTGCTTTCAGGCGTTCGTCGTCACTGATAGCAGCGGCATTCTGCAGCATGTACCAGAGCATGGGGTTGGACTGCGCGAGCACCTCTTCGCGATGTTCTTCGAGCCAGCGAATACCGTTTTCCAGCACAGCATGGCTTTCCTCCTGGTCCATGGCCGTTGCCAGGCGGTTATTCTGCCATAGCAGGTACCCGTAGAATGAGCTGGTGGCCAGAATGACCAGCAGGAATCCCCAAAACAGTTTTTTCACGCTTTCTCCGGGTTTTATTGTTGGTGAATCAGTATACTTGTCCGGTGCAGGGCGGTGCCCGGCACTTTAGTGATTGCCGATCCGGCAGACGACAATACGGGGTCATACTAACCGGCCCGCCGGCAGTACGGCAAATTCAGCCATGTATGAAAAGCATTTCAGACTGACAGAACGACCCTTCTCGATCGCTCCCGATCCGCGTTTTCTGTACATGAGTCGGCAGCACCGGGAGGCACTTGCGCACCTTCTGTATGGAGTCGGCGACGGTGGCGGGTTCGTACAGCTGACCGGTGAGGTCGGAACCGGCAAGACTACCATCAGTCGTTGCCTGCTGGAACAGTTGCCGCCGAACGTGGATGTGGCGCTGATCCTCAATACGCGTGTAACCGCGCTGGAGCTGCTGGCCAGTTTGTGCGACGAGCTGCGCATCGACTACGATTCCGAAACCACCAGCATCAAGACCCTGACCGATATTCTCAACCGGTATTTGCTGGAGGCGCATTCCCGCGGGCGCCGTACGGTGCTGGTGATTGATGAGGCCCAGAATCTGGGTTCCGAAGCGCTGGAGCAGGTTCGTCTGTTGACCAATCTTGAGACCACACGGGAAAAACTGCTGCAGATTATCCTCATAGGCCAGCCAGAGCTGCGTGAAGTGCTGGCCAGGCAGGAACTACGCCAGCTGTCGCAGCGTATTACCGCACGTTATCACCTTGAACCGATTCGGCGCGATGAAATTGCAGCGTATATCTCCCATCGTCTGGATGTCTGTGGCGCGACCGAGACACTGTTCAGCGAGCGCGCTATCGACCAGATCCAGAAACTGTCAGCGGGTGTACCAAGGCTGATTAATGTGCTCTGTGATCGCGCCATGCTGGGAGCTTTTGTCGAGGGCAAGCGACGCATCGAACCGCCTATTGTGCGCAAGGCGGCGCGGGAAGTGCTCCCCGAGGAAGGTGTTGACCGGCGGGGGTGGAGCTCTGCTTGGTGGGCCTTGTCGGCATTGGTTGTGGTGGTGCCGGCCCTGTTGCTGGTTAATTATTTTACCGCGGCGCCCTGGTGGCCCGCTATTGCCCGCTCGCCGCTCGTACTGAGCAGTTCCCTGGAGAACGCCGGGCCGCTGGCTGTTCCGGCCGCTCCCGACAGCGCACAGCGAGAAGAGGATGAGCCTTCGCAGCCTGCTGAGCTCCCGGCACCAGCAGAGCTTCCCGAGCCGATTGTTGAGCCACCGGGCGGGCCGGAACTGGAGCAGTTGCTTGCCCAGGCGGGGCCGGATGCTGTGGCACGGGCCTGGTCCGGGCTCTATCGCCTGTGGGGTTATCAGTCAGCAGCAATTAGTGACGAACAGGCCTGTGTGCAGGCAGCATCCGTGGGGCTCCGCTGTTTGCAGGGCGCCGGCAGCTGGACAGTATTACGCAGTTATGATCGGCCGGCGGTGCTTTTGCTTACTGCGCCGGAGGGGCGGCAGGTGCCGGTGGTACTGGAATCGGTTCAGGGAGAACAGGCAAGGATTCTGGTCGATGGGCAGTCACTGGAAGTCCCTGTCGATGCCCTGGAACAGCACTGGTACGGCGCCTACCGTCTGCTATGGCAGACGCCACCGCAGGGACATATGGTGTTGCATCCAGGCACCAGGAACCCGGATGTGCGATGGCTTCGTGATCAGCTCCACCTGGTCACAGGCATGACATCTATTGTGTCCGAACCTGAATTGTACGATGCCAGCCTGAAATCCCTGGTGGAGTCTTTCCAGCGTAGCCGGGGGCTGAACACCGATGGTATCGCGGGTGCACAGACCTTCATTCATCTTAATAATTTGCACCAGCAGCCGGATATACCCCGGTTGATGTCGGCAACAGCGATGGAATGAATTCACGTTACCGTCATGTCCTATATACTCGAAGCACTCAAAAAAGCAGACCAACAACGCGAACTGGGCAAGGTTCCCGGCATCGATACCGGCCACGATACCGGTAAACGGGCACTCGGCCGTTACTGGTTGTGGATTATTGTGGCGGTACTACTGATGAATGCACTGGTGCTGACGGTGCTGTTCTGGCCGGAAGAAACGGCGGACATTGGGTCTGATCCGCTGATAGCGGTGGCACCTGAGGTGGAAGCGTATGCTCCCGTGCAGCCGATTGAACCACCGCCACCGCGTCCAGCGCAACGCATCCTCAAGCCGATTCCGGCCCCCGCTTCGGTCGTGCAGCCGGAAATCGATCCCGATGCGGCCCGTCTGGCGCTGGCACGGTCGCTGTTGCCGGCCGCGGAGGACGGTTTGCCTGTGGTTTCGCAACCGCTGCCAGAGCCGGTGACGCAGACACCACCGGCGGCCAGCCGCAAGCTTCCGGTCTGGCCGCAGATCCCGCAAAGCCTGTTCGGCCAATTGTCCGGCGGGCTGCATCTGGACGTACACGTATATGCCAATGTGTCGCAAAACCGTTTTGTACTAATTAATATGCGCAAGTATTATGAGGGTGAGCGGCTTCAGGAAGGGCCGGTGCTGGACGAAATAACTCCAGAAGGCGTCATTCTGTCTTTGCGGGGGCAGCGATTCCGCGTACAAGCACAATAACGAGCTGTCTGGTAAGCTAATGATAAATAAAATAAATCAAGTCTTTTTGGTGTTGCTCCTGTGTGTCGGCGTGCTGGCTGCGCCAGCAACGGTTGCCGGACGTGGTGCAACCAACCAGCTTATTCTACGCATGGCCGATGACGGTATGCGGCGTATTCAGTCGGTTCAGGAGCAACAGATGGCTCCGGATCTCCGGCTGCCGGATGGTACGCCGCTGCGTTATATTCGCCGCCTCAGTGGGGACGGCAATGAGGTCGTGGTGCGCCTGCCGGCTGCAGTGGGTGCTGAAGCCGCGACCGAGCTGGCGCGTCAGATGGCGGCTAAACCTGAAATTTTGTCCGCCGAGGTGGACGGGTACCGGTATCCGGCACTGGTGCCGAATGATCCCGGTTATCTGGGCTTGCCACCCAACTTTCTTAACCAGTGGAATCTGTTCGAGGATGCTGGCGGTATTCGTATGCAGGCGGCCTGGGACACTACCACCGGTTCATCGGCTGTCATTATTGCCTTGCTCGATACCGGGATTCTGCCGCACCGTGATCTCAACGCAGCACGCATCGAAGCCGGATACGACTTTATCTCGGACCCGGATACGGCCAACGACGGTGATGGACGTGACCCGAACCCGACGGATGCCGGCGACGCAGTCGTGGCAGATGAATGCGGCCAGGGATCATCCGCTGCCAACAGTTCCTGGCACGGTCTGACCGTGGCCGGGATTATGGTGGCCGAATCTGATAACGATCTGGACATAGCCGGTATCGATTTCTTTGCCCATGTGCTGCCAGTGCGGGTACTGGGCAAGTGCGGTGGTCTGGTGTCGGATATTGTGGATGCTATTCGCTGGTCAGTCGGTCTGCACATTGCCGGGGTGCCGGACAATCCGTCGCCTGCCCGGGTGTTGAACCTCAGCCTGAGCGGACCCGGCGATTGTTCTTCCAGTGAGCAGCGTGCCATCAATGATGCAGTCAATGCGGGTGCCGTGGTCGTAGTGGCCGCCGGTAACGAGGGTGAGGATGTGGCAACACAGAGTCCCGCAAATTGCGATAACGTCATCGTTGTCGGAGCGACAAATCGCGCCGGCTCCAGAACTTCCTATTCCAATTTTGGTGAACAACTCGATCTCAGTGCTCCGGGCGGGGAAAGTGGTGACGGGATCCTGACCTTGTCGAACAATGGAATAAAGAATGCCGGCAATGATATTGTCGGTGTTGTCATCGGTACCAGTTACACAACGGCCCAGGTATCGGCTATTGCCTCAATGATGTTCTCCCTGGACGCTGTGCTGACGCCGGACATGGTTGAGGACCTGCTACGGCGGACGACGCGCGCTTTTCCGGATGCGTCCTGCAATACGAATAACTGTGGTAGCGGCATTCTGGATGCATTGGCTGCTTTTTTCGGTGCACTGGATCCGGCTCCGATCCTGGGTGCCAAAGCCAATACCGGCGAGAGCAGTGATGGCGGTGGGGGGGGTGGTGGCTGCTCCATGACCGGGGTTGGTTCTTTTGATCCACTTCTGATGCTACTTGTCCTGGGCGGGTTCGGCGGTCTGGCCTGGCGTCAGTCTTGATTCGCGCAATTCAGGAATTCTTTTTTACCCGCATCGACGCAGAATGCGCATCGGGTGATGATGCGCATGCCCTGCATCTGGCGACCGCAGCCCTGCTGTTCGAGATGTTGCGTGCAGACAACGAGGAGCATCCGGACGAAGCGGCAGCCATCGAGAAGGCGCTGCAGGATGTGTTCTCCCTCAGCAAGGCAGAAACAGCAGAACTGCTCGAACTGGCTCGCCGTGAAGCCGAAGAATCCGTGTCACTGCATCAGTTTACCAGTCTGGTTAACCGGCATTTTTCCGCCAGGCAGCGAGTGCGTGTGGTGGAAATGTTGTGGCAGGTGGCGTACGCCGACGGACAACTGGACCGCTACGAGGAGGCACTGGTACGCAAGATATCAGATCTTCTGTACGTGCCGCACCGGGACTTTATCCGCGCCAAGCACCTCGTACGGGCCTGATAAAAAAGGCAGCCATGTGGCTGCCTTCGAAGGAGCGAGTCTGTTGTTACTTGTTCGGATTTCCTGCGAGTGACCCTGGAAAAACCTTGTGTTTCCCTGATTCAGGCGGTCAGGCCCGGGTCACACCATGTCTTTCAGACCTTTCAGTGCCAGTACCTTGACAACATTGCGAGCCGGTTTGGCCTTGAAGACCATCGGTTCACCGGTGAACGGGTTGGTGCCTTTGCGAGCTCTGGTGGCAGGTTTGCGGACAACCTTGACCTTCATTAATCCGGGCACGGTGTAAACGCCAGGTCCGGTACGCCGGATGTCGCGTCTGATGAGTGTATTGAGCGTCTCGAATACAGCGCCGACGTCTTTCTTGGTCAGACCGGTTTTCTCTGCAATAAAGGTGAATGTTTCAGCTTTGGTGGTGGGCTTCTTGATCGCTTTGGCAACAGCTTTCTTCTTGGCGGCTTTTTTCTTTACGGCCATTCAGTGTGCTCCTTGTATTGGTGGTGGAAGTGTAGCCTGCGCAAAGATAGCATAAAGAAAAAAAAGTTAAAGTCTTTTAGGCGATTTTATACCTATTTTTCAAGTGTGAAACGTTACCCCGGTCAATTTCGACCTGATAAAAAAGTGTATTACGCGTGTGCCGGGCGTCGGTGGCGATAGTTTGCAGCGTGATTTCGATCCTTTCATGTTGTCTGCGATGATGGATGAACGATGTTTTACAGGCACTGCTAACGTCCACACAGTGTGATCGGGTTCACGTTTTGACGGTGCTCCACCGGCTAAGTATTCGGGGATCCCGGTCGATAAAAAACTGTGCACGTACTTTCAGTGTGACAGCTGCCCCGTGGCTGTCTACCTGGTGGATTCACAACCGGAATGGATACATTGGCAGGCCATGGTTGCTGTAAAAAAGAATATTGATAAGAAAGTGTTAGGGGGCATGATTCCAATCAATGCCCTTTCTGCGTTACACATAGAGGAAGTCTTTGCCAAGGCTGTTATTGATGAGGTGGCATCCGGTCGTTACGTTTTCAAGAAGGGTGATCGGGATAATCAATCGGTCTATCTGCTGGACGGACAGGTGGAGTTGCTCGATGGCCGCAAGGTCGTCGGCAAGGTCGGGGCAGGATCCGAGGCGGCACATCATCCACTGGCGCACAAGCAACCGCGGCAGCTGTCAGTTCGTGCTTCCGGGCAAGCGACCGTGGCGCGTATCGATTCCAGTCTGCTGGATGTCCTGCTGACCTGGGATGAGTCTTCGGGCTACGATGTCGTCGATATTGAAGCCGAGGATGACGATGACTGGATGACGCGTATGCTGCAGTCGCGCGCCTTTGTTCAGCTGCCACCCTCCAGTATTCACCAGCTTCTGATGCGCCTCGAAGCCGTCACAGCCTCGGCCGGCGACGTAATTGTCAATCAGGGACAGGACGGTGATTTCTTCTACATTGTGAAGAGTGGTCGCCTGGCAGTGACACGCAAAGCCTCTTCGCGCAGCAATGAGGTAATGCTGGCGGAGCTGGGACAGGGCGATTGTTTTGGTGAAGATGCGCTGGTCTCGGGTGCGGAACGTAATGCCACAGTAAGAATGATCACGGATGGCTGGCTGATGCGGCTCTCCAGGGATGATTTTGACGAGTTGTTACGCGCGTCGCTGGTGCACGAAGTCAGTTATGCAGAGGCCGTGAAGCTGGTGGATGACGGCACGTGCTGGCTGGATGTTCGTCTGCCGGGGGAATTCAGCAACCGGGCGATCCAGGGCAGCATCAACGTTCCCTTGTCTGCATTGCGTGGCCAGACAGATCAACTGGATAGCCAGTGTACCTATGTTGTGTACTGTGACACCGGGCGGAGAAGTTCGGCCGGTGCCTTCATCCTGGGTCAGCTGGGCTATCAGGTTTACGTGCTGAGCAACGGATTGATGGATGTGCCGGACGAGGCCACGAGCGGTGATTGTCCGCAGGTGTCCGCCGCACAGCCGGATCAGGAAGCAGAGATTATTCCTTTCGGGAACGTCACTGCACAACCGGAAATCAAGGCTTCGGACACTACGGCAGCGGACGATGCCGCGTTCCGGGAGCAGCTGGAAACTGCACTGTTGACCAATGCTGAATTGCAGCAAGAGATCGAAGATCGTCAGCAACAGATCGAACGGCTGATTGCCGGCAGTGAACTTCAGGGTAGCGAAAAGGAGCAGTTGCAGCAGCGCATTGCCACGCTGGAAGCGTCGTTTGCCGGTGAGCAGGCGACTCGTGCATCGCAGCGTTCGGAACTGGAGTTGCAGAACCGGGAGCTGATGAAGGAAATGGACGGCTTGCGCACGTCTGCTCAGGAGCGTGACCAGCAGTTCAATGAGTTGATCAGGGAGCGTGATTCAACGTCCGGTCAGCTGGCGCAATCCATTCAGGAAGTGGATATGCTGCAGGAGCAGCTGGAGCAGCAGCTACAGGAAGCCGGGCAGCAGACGAGCGAGGCCGGTGAGCGCGAGCAGTCGTTGCAGGAGCAACTGGAGCAGCTGGACCAGGCCGCGACGGCCGCCCGGGAAGAACTGGTTCAGGCCAGTGCCGCCACCTCGGCAGATCGTCAGGAACTGGTCGGGCAACTGGAGACCCTGCAGGCGCAAATTGATCAGTTACAGAATGCAGCTTCGGCGGAGCAGGGCGAGCTGGGCGAACAGCTGCAGGCGTTGCAAACGCAGCTCGAAGAACAAACACAGCAGCTGACCGATCAGCAAAGCCGGCGTAAACAGCTGGAGACACGGCTGGAGCAGCAGCTACAGGAAGCCGGGCAGCAGGCGAGCGAGGCCGGTGAGCGCGAGCAATCGTTGCAGGCACAACTGGAAGAGGCAGGAGCGCAGAACCAGGCATCTGTACAGCAAGTTGCCGAACTGGAAGCCAGTCTTGCAGGCGTGGCCAGGGAGCACAAACGGGATATCGACAGCGTTCGCGATGCGCTGGCTCGTGCCCAGGACGAACGCGAAAATACCAAACGCGAGCAGTCGCGGCTCATGGAATCCTTGCGCAAGGCAGAATCCAGACTGGATGGTGAAAGCCACGAGCATGAAGCTGAAGTGTATCGCTTGCGCAAAGAGTTGCAGGAAGCTGAAGGTGGTGATGGATCGGGTATTGCAGCCGAGCTGGAGGCCATGCAGGCGCAGCTGGGTGAAGCCAGGGATCAGCGGGAACATCTGGAACTTAAATTGGGTGAGCGCAGTGCGCAGCTGGAGCAGCAGCAGGTGCAGCTCGATGACATGGCGCAGCAAGTGGAGTTGGGACAACAGAATGCGCAGCAGGCCGAAGCGTCGGCTTGCACTGCAGAGACCGAGCGAAAAAATCTGCAGCGTACGCTGGACGCTGACCGGCAGAAACTGGAGGCTCTGAACGAAAGCCTGGCAACGACCGTTTCCGAACGTGATCAGGTTAGCGAACAGTTGACTGTGCAGAAGCAGGAGTTACAGGAACTGCGGGTTGCTCTGCAGCAAATGCAGGAGCAGGAGTCGGCAGGAAACCAGCAACTGGAACAATCTCTGCAGGCCAGGGAGCTGGAGCTGCAATCTTTGCAGGCATCCATTCGGGCGATCGAAGCCGAACGGGAGGCAGCGCAGACCGCACAACAGCAGGCGCGCCAGGATGCGGATCGCCTGCTGGCCGAAGCCGAGGTAACACGCGGCCTGCTCGATATGCAGGCAGCGGGTGATTCAGACAGTGCCTTGCGCGAAGAGCTGGAACAGGTAAGAAAGAATGTCGAGGTTGCGGTGCGCCTGCGCAGCCAGGCCGATAAAAAGTCACAGGATCTGGCGGCTGAAGTCGAACGTTTGCGCACGCAGCTGAATGCATCAGCCCCATCGGCTGGCAATCCAGGTACTGCTGCCATGCATATTCCATCTCTGGATGCGGATGATCCGCACGCCTCGGTGGAAATGGACACCGCCATTGCCGCGTTGTCTGCCGTCGAACAGGCGTTGCCGCCGAGCACTGTATCTGCACCACTGCTGGATGAAGTGCCGGCAGCAACGGCCCCTGTCGCCCAGGGTAAGGGAAAGTCTGGAATCGGGATGGGACTGCTGGCTGGATTGCTTATCGGGGGCGCCGTAGCATTCGTGGTTTCCTGGTGGCTGACCGGTCAGCAGAAGACAGTGGCATCGGTTTCTGCAGTCCGGCAAACCGGGCGCGTTGTTCTCCCGGTAAAAGCGCCGCAGCCAACGGTTCCACCGGTGGCTGACACGCCGCGCGCACCCGTCGCCAGATCCGTTGATCGGTCAGAGAAAAAACATCTGCTGGCCAGTGCAGAATCCCTGCCTCGGTCGACGCCTGCACCTGAACCGGCCAGAGAGACTAGTCCGGCACCTGCCGTCACTCCGTTCAGCCGCGGTGAGCCAGGTGCCGAGGCAGGCGGTGGCGCAGAAAAGATGCCCCAGGCTGTGGTGTCCGGGGCAGAGGACAGGCCTGAACCAGCACCGGTACCGGCCGTGGTCGAGCCGGTCGTTGCCCAGCCGGGGCGTATATTCAGCGATTCGTTGACAGATGGCGGTTCGGGGCCGCGCATGGTGCAGTTGAATGCTGATATTTACCTGATGGGGAGTGGACAGACTTCGGCAAATTTCGACGAGCGGCCGCAACATGAGGTACCACTGGCGCGTTTTGCCATCGGGCAATACGAAGTTACTTTTGATGAGTATGATCGTTTTGCCGAGGCTACCGGGCGTCGCTTGCCAGCGGACGAGGGCTGGGGTCGGGGAGCTCGCCCGGTGATCGGCGTGAGCTGGCAGGATGCGGTGGACTATACGCACTGGCTGTCAGAGCAGACAGGCAATCGTTATCGTCTGCCGACAGAGACAGAGTGGGAGTTCTCTGCCCGTACCGGTAGTGACAAACGCTTCTGGTGGGGTAACGAACTGGAACAAAAGCTTGCCAACTGTTTTGACTGTGGCAACGAGGCCGCCGGAGTAAAAACCGTCGTGGTCGGTAATTTCGCTCCCAGCGAGTGGCGCCTGCATGATATGGCCGGCAATGTGATGGAGTGGGTACAGGACTGCTATCAGCCCGACTATTCCGATATGCCATCCGGTGGCGGTGCGGTCGAACTGGCGAACTGTGGCAACCGCGTGGTTCGTGGTGGCGGCTACACCAGTCCTGGTGATAAATTGCGCAGCGCGGCCCGCGATCTGCGCGCCCCCGACAGCCGGCTCGACAACCTTGGTTTTCGCGTGGTACGTGAATACTGACTGGTATTTTCTGCTGGTTTGTCCTAGTTTAACCCGATGGCACGTGTGCTCGCAGTTGGCATTGCAACGCTGGATATCGTCAACGAGGTTGAAAGCTACCCCTCGGAAGATGCCGAGGTGCGCGCTCGTGCGCAGAGTTTCAGGCGCGGTGGTAATGCAACCAATTCACTGGCAGTGCTGCGGCAGCTGGGTCACGATTGTGAGTGGGCGGGCGTGTGGCGCGACGGACCGGAAGCCGCTCCCGTTCTTGAAGACCTGGGCTTTCACGGTATTGGCATGCGTTACTGCCGCAAGGCCGTGCAGGGAAACATGCCGGTTTCCTGCATCACGCTGAATACGACTACGGGTACACGCACTATTGTGCATTATCGCGACTTGCCGGAGTACGATGCCGATTCCTTCGCCCGGATTCCACTGGAAAGTTTCGACTGGATTCATTTCGAAGGGCGTAATGTCGATGACACGCTGCTGATGATGCAACGGGTGCGTCGGGATGCTCCGGGCTTGCCGGTGTCACTTGAAGTGGAGAAGCAACGGGGCGACATCGAGAAACTGTTTCCCTTTGCCGGTCTGATCCTGTTTTCGAAAGCCATTGCCGGGAATCGGGGCATAACACCTGCCATGTTGCTGCAGCAAGCCGGACAACTGGCACCGCAGGCCGACCTGGTGTGTGCCCTGGGTGAGCAAGGAGCAACCGGGGTGGAGCGTGGTGGCAATAGCGTTGACTGTAGCGTACGCAATCCGATAATGGCAGTTGATACCATCGGTGCCGGTGATGCCTTCAATGCCGGCATGATTGATGCGCGCCTGCGCGGCGCATCATTTCTGCAGGCGCTGCGTTTTTCCTGTGATCTTGCCGGCAGCAAGTGCGCCCGGTCCGGTTTTCGTGGGCTGTCGGTTCCTGCGAGGGACTTCTGAACGTGCCACGGGAAAGAATGCGTCTATGTGCGCTGGATACGTTGAGCGAAGGCGGCAGCCGTGGTTTCAGTGTTGCAACGACGTTCGGAGCGCGGGATATTTTTCTGATACGAAAGGACGGCCGGGTATTGGGTTATATCAACAGTTGCCCGCATACCGGTGGTCCGCTTGACTGGGTACCGGACCATTTTCTGGATCTGGATGGAAAGCTTATTCAGTGCGCCACGCACGATGCGCGTTTTCGTATCGATGACGGGCTGTGCGTTAGCGGGCCTTGCAGTGGCACATCACTGACCCCGGTGCTGGTAGAGGTTTTCGATAACGAGGTTTTTCTTGTGACTTGAGCAGTCAGCAGTGGTGCACTAGTCTGCGGGGTCCAGCAGATTACTGATGTCCAGCCCGGGCGGAACGATGCTGGTCTGCGGCTCGCTCATTCCGGTTTCGACCAGCGCAAGTTGCACCCTGGTGCATTCGATGCGCAGCTCATTGCGCCCGTCTTCTGCAGTGTTCAGCTGACGCGGCCTGTTATAGAGCGCATCGCCTTCGCATTCCGTTCCACTGGCCATATCGATGATATATGTCATGGCAGATCTCCTTCGGTGCGTGCCGGGCAGCTTATGCTGCCATCATCGAGTCTAGCGGCGCTGCCGGTTAAATATTGAACCTGCCGGTTCTGCGAAAAATGTGTAGATCGAAGCTATCCAGTGGATTCTGCTGTTGTTTCAGAAATGAAAATAAATTTGCCGCGCGATCTTCTGCGCGGCAAAGCGGAGGGTGCTTTGGTGAGAAGTACAGGCTAGATCGAGTTTCTATCTATCTGGTCGAGGGTGTCCATCCAGTCCTGGGTTTCAGACCAGACTTCGGGATTAATACGGTCCTCGCTGGATAAATCCAGGGATCCGTTCCAGTCATCGGGAGCATTAATTGCTTCAGGACGCAGGGTCTCCCATGTCTCGCGATCAAGCTCCTCAATGGTCCCGTCATAGTATTGCAATTCCAGGGTTTCGTCCTCGTCATCCTGGGCAACAATTTCGAAGGCGTCGCCGAGCAGGTTTTTGTACCATTCGCCGATCCTGGGTTGTGGTAGTGCACTCATTGCGGGTTTACCTCCTCGATAGAACTGCGGATACTGGTTTGCGTTATCCTTGCTGCTTGCTGCTATTGATTGAACTATTTTATATGCCTGTATACTGACATTTGCAAGACAGTGAATTTGATGACCTTGCTTGCCTCGATCAGGTTTTGCAAAATTGATATTTTCTTAATTTAGAACATTCAGGAGTGCTGTTTTGAGCTGGTGGGGAAAATTTCTAGGTGGAACCTTTGGTTACTTGCTTGGCGGCCCGTTGGGAGCAGTGCTCGGTGCGGCGCTGGGTCATAATTTTGACAAAGGTATGGGGAATATCCGGGAACAGTTCGATCCCGGTGCACAGGAGCGGGTGCAGACGGTCTTCTTTACTACCCTGTTTTCGGTCATGGGCTATCTGGCCAAAGTGGACGGCCGGGTATCGGAAGACGAAATCCGCCAGGCCAGGGAAGTCATGCACCGCATGAACCTGAACGAGCAGATGCAGCGCACGGCCGTTAGCCTGTTCAATCAGGGCAAGGAGCCTGATTTTCCCTTTATGGACGTGCTGGAGCAGTTCCGCAAGGAGTGTCACCGGCGTCGTAACCTGATGCAGATGTTTGTCGAAATCCTGCTGCACGCAGCCTATGCGGATGGCAGTGTGCATCCGGCCGAACGTCAGGTGCTCGAAACAGTTGCCCGGCAACTCGGCTTTTCAGGCCCTGAGTTGCAACATCTCGAAGCGCTGGTGCGCAATGCGCAGCACTTCGGCGCGGGTGGTTTCGGCGGGGGAGCACCGGCGTCGGCACAGGACGTGTTGCGGGAGGCCTATGAAATTCTCGGTGTTTCCGAAACTGCCAGCGATGCCGAGGTGAAAAAAGCCTACCGGCGTCTGATGAATCAGCATCACCCGGACAAGCTGGTATCAAAAGGCTTGCCGGAAGAAATGATGAAACTGGCCACGGAAAAGACGCAGGAGATCAAGAAAGCCTGGGAGCTGGTGAAGAAGTCGCGAGCCTGATTATATCGGCAGGTAGCGGCCACCGGCTGCCACGGCAATAACGACCAGCCCCAGCCCCAGGTTGAGTCCCACGACCTGGCGAATCTGGTTCAGACGTCTGCCGGCTTCCTGCCAGTTTTCCGTGATAATGGCTTCCTTGAGGCGCCGGAACGGGCCGAAGTACAGGTGCATGTAGAGCAGGATCATCAACCAGCCAAGCCCCTGCATGAGGTGGACGTGTAGCCCCACTGATTGCATACCGCCGAAAACGCTGAATATCATCCAGTAGCCGGTGCCTGTCAGTAGCAGGATGGACAGCCATACCCAGGGAAAGAAGCGTTTGAATACACCCGACCACAGCGGCAGTCGCTGCGGTGGAGCCAGCTGCGCAGCAGCGATTGGCCGCAGCACCTGGTGGGCGAAAAACATGCCGCCGACCCATATGACGGCAGACAGGATGTGTAGTGCGATTGCGATGCTCATGGTGTTATTTTCCTATCCTTTTCAAAGTTGCTTTTCAGCCAGCCGTAGACGCGGCGCGTCAGATCTTCATCCAGGCCGACAAAGAAGTGGTCTGCGCCCTCGATCTGCAGTTGCCGGTATTTTTCGTTGCCTGCCTTGTGGGCGGCCGTTTGGCGTTTCCTTGCCGAACGAATTACGCCGTCCAGATCGCGACTGCCGTACAGGTCCAGCACCGGAATGTGGATTTTTTCCAGTGCCGGCAGGCTGTTCATCTTTGGGTCCACGTCGATGATGCTGAGCCCGATCAATACCAGTCCGGCGAGATCCTTTGTCTGGCTGTCGGCAGCCCAGGCTACCGCCATGGATGCGCCGAGACTGTGGCCGAGCAGCACCAGGGTGCGATTGCCCCGTTCGTGGAGAAAACGAACCGCTGCTTCGATGCGTGGTCCGGTCTCGTCGAACAGCGGGGCATAGTCCTTGATAGTCGCATCGTTGGCCAGCACCGGCATCTGGATCGAAAGGGTGGACCAGCCGTGATCCGGCAGGTCGCTGCGCAACGGGTTGATCACTTCAGGCCAGTCCGGATGCGCACCCATGCCGTGCAACAGGATGACGGCGCGGCCGGTGGAGCCTTCGCTGGCCTCGGCATAAATGCCCATAAACGGCGTGCCGGCCGCATCGAGCGGACAGGATTCACCGACGAGCAGGCTGTCTGTGATCTGTTCCGACCAGCGTTTTTCCTTTTCCAGGTCCGAAGCGGTTTCTGCCTGGCCGGGGAGCAGGAGAAAAAAAGAAAATATTATTAATAACTTACGAAAGCGCATTATGTCATCTACGGGAAGCTGCCGGTTTGCTCGGGTGATATCCATTCTGGCCTGCTGAAATCATGACGATGATCGGGTAAAGTCCCCGGTCTCGATTTGCTAGCAGATCACAACCTTTTTCAATTGAGGCCCGGATTATGCCAGATTACAAGATTGCACCTTCTATTTTATCGGCAGATTTCGCCCGTCTGGGCGAGGAAGTGGACAATGTACTCAAGTCCGGTGCCGATATCGTCCATTTCGACGTCATGGATAATCACTATGTACCCAACCTTACCATCGGCCCGCTGGTGTGCGACGCGCTGCGCAAGCACGGTGTGACGGCGGACATCGACGTGCACCTGATGGTCAAGCCGGTAGATCGCATTATTCCCGATTTCGCCAGTGCCGGAGCTACCTACATCACCTTCCACCCGGAAGCCAGTGAACATATTGATCGTACTC
>JAUXGZ010000019.1 GCA_030621785.1 Gammaproteobacteria bacterium
AGCTTTACCAGGTTAAGGCTGGTGGGTACAAACAGGCTGTGTACGTACTCGGTGAACTTCAGCATCTGTACGCCGGATACCGACACTTCGCCGCTACGGCGTAACATATTGAAAATACTGATACGGAAATAACGGGCGAAACGCTCGTTAATCATCTCCAGCGTGGGCATGCGCCCGCGCACAATCCGGTCCTGGCTGGCGAAATCGTAGCCCTGAACTTCCCCTTCAGCGACTTCTTCATCGATCTCGGTTTCTATTTCACCGCCATTGACACCATGCAACAGCGCATCGATTTCATCCTGTGAAAGAAGATCATTCATGGATTCACCCTACTGCATGACAAAGCTGGTAAAGAACACTTTTTCCACACCCTTGTCGCCGGTCTCCTGTTTCAGAACTTTCTGAACTTCGGCCAGCGTCTCGGCGCGCAGTTTTTCCTTGCCTTCACGGGTATTAAGTTCAACGGGATCCTGGCTACCAAACAGCATCACCAGGTTGTTGCGGATTGCGGGGCGGTGTTCCCTGATCTGCTCCTTCACATCGACATCGCGAGTGCCAAGCTCCACAGTGATCTGCAGAAAACGAACATCGGTGTCGCCGCTGAAGTTAACTACGAAGGCGGGATCGAGTGGAACGTAATTGAGGGGAGTCCTGGCTTTTTTTGCAGCCTTCTTGCCGGTGGCCTTGCTGCTATCCGGGTTTTCAGCTGCCGCCGACTGTTCGTCGTCAGTGTCGAGGACACCGGTCAGCACCAGGGTGGCGGTAGTCGATATACCCAGGAACAGGACCACCACCGCAATGATTATAAACATTTTGGAATTAGTTTGTGGTGCCGCAGCCGCATTGTCACCACCCACTTCCAGATCGTCTTCTTTTCCCATTAGCCAGTCCTTGTTTTGTTCACCAAACAGGGAAAGCAAGACATGTGCCACGACGGGAACGGTTTATTTATTATTATAATTCAATGGATTACAAACGCCACTTTGCGGGACGTCATGGTTTTGACGGATTTATACAGGAACGACGACGAAGTGCGGGCTAACGGTTATCCAGCCACTCGTTGAAACTGTCCTGCGACAGCGGCTTGCTGATATAGAAACCCTGGCCCAGATCACAGCCAAGCTCCAGCAATTGCTTGCTTACCTTTTCCTGTTCCACGCCCTCGGCCACCACCTTGCAGCCCAGACTGTGCCCCAGCTCGATAATGGAGCGGACGATAGCTGCATCTTCAGGATTGGCAGACAAGTCGGTCAGAAAAGAATTATCGATCTTGAGGGTATCGACAGGCAGATATTTCAGACTGGACATGGAGAAACATCCGGTTCCGAAATCATCGATTGCAATCGACACACCGAGTTTCCGCAGCTGTTTCAGAACCGCAATACCTCCTTCGAGGTCGGCCATCAGCGTACTCTCGGTAACTTCCACTTCAAGATTACTGCCTGCGACACCCGTCTTGCGCAGCACCTTCTCGATGCGTTCAACCAGACCCGGGGACTGGAATGAGCGGGCCGACACGTTCACTGATATCTGCAAAGGCTGGTCGCCCACGATCCAGTCCCTGCTCTGTTGCAAGGCAGTATCCAGAACCCAGTCGGTAATCGGCGTGATCATACCCAGTTGTTCGGCAACCTGGATAAACCTGTGCGGCAGCACCTGGCCCTCCTGCGGATGTTGCCAGCGCAACAGGGCTTCGGCTCCACAGACACGGCCACTGGAGAGATCGATCTTGGGTTGATAGAGTAGTTCGAACTCGTTACGTTCCAGTGCTCCATGCAGCTGCCCGGAGAACTGCAGGTGATCGGTCGCGGACTCCGGCGATTCCGATTGATAGAACAAATAGGGTACCGAATTCCACT
Organism: Gammaproteobacteria bacterium; assembly: GCA_030621785.1. GTDB lineage: Bacteria > Pseudomonadota > Gammaproteobacteria > DSM-19610 > DSM-19610 > Thiogranum. The sequence goes on from JAUXGZ010000019.1 coordinate 1,860, forward strand.
TGGCGCGATACATGGCGCTATCGGCATGACTGACCAGACTATGTGCATCGCTACCGTGCTGGGGAAACACCGCAATGCCAATCGCACTGCTCACACACAGTTCCTTGCCTTCGTATGAAAAAGGTGCACTGAGACAGCTCATGGCTTCGGTAGCAATTCGCTCGGCAGCTTTCTCGGCATTCTGGACCATGGGCAACACGATTCCGAACTCGTCACCACCGAGCCTGGCCAACGTATCAGTGGCACGCAGCACTCTGGTCAGCCGCCCTGCGATCTGGCGCAACAACTCATCGCCCGCTTCATGGCCGAGCGAGTCGTTGTACATCTTGAACTGGTTGATATCGAGCAGCATGACAGCCACCGAAGCTCCCGGATTGCGTTGTGCTACAGCAAGTGCCGACGACAAACGGTCGTACCACAGGGCGCGATTGGCCAGACCAGTAACCGCATCGCGTGTCGACAACTGTTCCAGCCGTTCGCGATCAAGGTGACGGTCGGTAACATCCTCCATCAGGCAATGTACCCGCAACACACGCCCACGTCGGTTGGCAACCGGGTAATACGCTATGCGAAACCAGAGATTGTCATTTTCCCCGGACGCCAGCCGGACTTCCAGAGATATCGTACTGCCATCGATAACCTGCTCCCAGGCGGTTAGCAGACGCTCGCGATCTGAGGTATGGATAAGGTGAAAACAGGGAATCGGCGCCTCGAGTTCATCCCCGCAGAAATCCTGCGTACCCGGGCTGGCATAGCTGACACGGTTGGTCTCGACATTCACCGTCCACAGCATCTGGGGTATGTTGCCCAGTATCTCGCCGGCCAGGGTGTTTTCGTTATTCAGCTCATCCCGCTGCTCGGTCAACCCCTCTACCAGGGCACGCCAGTAGGCCTCGTTACTGACGCCCAGCCCGCGGAATACCGCTTTTGTAAGCGCGGAATCCAGATTGCTACGATCGTCCGGTTCGATTTGCTCATCGGTTGCAACCAGTTGATGCAGGTGATCCAGGTACAGGCGATAGGCCCCCAGCGACCAGATGGTCTTCATGCCCCACTTGTAATGCTCACGGCCCAGTTCGTCGATATGCCCGGTAGTCTCCTGGCTGACATCTCCCTCCAGCAGACCGAGCATATGCTCCAGCTGTCGGCGCACCAGTTGCCCCAGATTACCGCCCTGGCGCTCGTAGGCATACATGACATCCGCGATGTCCGGATTATCGAACAGGTAGTTGTAGGTGGTTTCCGCGAAGCCGGCCGCACCCTGGGCAAGTACATCCTTATAGCGTTTGAGCAGCCGCAGATCTTCCTCAGTCAGCTGAAGAATATAGTTAAATTCTTTGCCAGATACAGGGTTTTGATTACTCGCGCCACTACCCGCTCGCCCATCCCTGCGCCTGATTTTTTTTGGCGGTCCCGGCATCAGTATTTCTGCGTTGTTATAATTGTGGAGGCCAACTTAACACAAGGCGTTATGCAAGTACAATCAATCTGTTAAGCGCCCCGAATAGACGTTCGTCTATAGACTCGAAAGGCCTCCTGCGTTCGCCGAAAAATCGGTAACTTAGCGCTCGCGGGAGCCTTTCAGCGGCTGGAAATTTCACGCGAAAAGGTCCAGACGGCCGGCAGAAACAAGTTCTGCTACGGAGGTCTCGATAATATTTTCTGCCTCCGGTGCATCACCCGCAGTGAACCGGCTCCGGGCCATCTGTTCCTGGCTGGAGGTAGTCTGACGTTCCGCAAATGACTGGCCTGAAACGTCTACATCCACCAGCTCGATACCGCTGGATTCCATCATGTCACGCAAACGGGGAATGGCCGCTTCCAACGCTTCGCGCACCGGCGCATGCGCCGAGCTGAACTGGATACTGGCCTGGTCGTTCTTAACCTGAATATTTACTTCCATAGGCCCCAGCTGCGCAGGATTGAGACGAATTTGCGCACTCTGTATGCCCTGCCTCATCATCCACTGGACCTTTTCACCGAAAGCCTGATCCCAGCCGGGCTGGTTCAGTGAATGATCCACGCTGACAACCGGTGCCATCGCTGCAGCCGGCGCAGGACCCGCAGCCTGCGGCTGATTCGCCAGCACAACCGATACCGGTTCCGTCCTGAGCGGTGTATCTGCAGCTGAAGATTGCTGCATGCGGGTGAATTGCCGCAGCGCCGCGGCCAGTATCGTTTGTTCCGGCTGTACCTGATCACTAACCGCCGTTGGCAGCACGAACGCAGACCTGTCGGGGTTCGAAACCGGTGCACCCGGCTGCGCGTTGTCGGCCAGGGCGCGCGTAGTCGGCAATGCCCGGGAATCATCCCGTGCGAGAGCCCCCTGCTGACTGCGGACCAGTGCTGCCGATGGCAGCAGATCACCGCTTGAGGCCGTTGCCGCTGCCAGACCGGTCATGCCCGTTGGCAGCGACGTGTCATTCCGGTACGCCGGCAATACTGCGATGAGACCTTCTGCAGCCGATATCGATTGTTCTGATTGCAATTGCCGCACGCTACCGGCGATCTGCTGCAATACCTGATCCGGCTCGATTCCGGCAGCCGCCGCATCGTCCAGCACCTGCTGTAGTTGCGGCAACAATTTGCCTCCCTCCGGCAACATCTGCAATTCCCGGAACAGGTTTTCCACCTCCGGCGATATCCCGCCGTCAACCGACAACGGGCCAGATGCCTCCGCTGTCGCCTGCTCGAGGATCGGCATAAAACCTTGCGGCGATTCGCTATCTTGCTGAACGGCAGGATTATTCGTGTTGCCTGCAGCTACGGCGCCGGAACGCACCACGGCCGGCTGAAAATCGGGTAAAGAGGCATTCATCCCTCGGCTCCTGTATCAGGTAAACAGTATCTGCCTGTAACAGTGCAATGGTCGTGCCAGTGAGGGGCATAGCCCGGGAATCGTCGCTAAACTCGAATGGCGTCGAGCTGACGTCAGGGACGCTGGCGCATAACGTTAGCCATCCAGAGAGGAAGAGAGGTGGGCCCGGTTGTTGCGTTCGTCGGTATCTTTCTGTTCCTGACGTTGCTGCAAACGCTGTGTCTCGCGGCGATAGCCTTCCATGACCTTGCCGATCGCCTGGCTGCGCGAACGTGTTTCCAGCCACTGCCGGTGTGTTTGCTGCTGGCGTTCGCGGCATTGCTGGAGCAGGTTTTTCTGCTGGTGAATAGCCTCATTGAGACGTTCCAGGAATACCCGGTAATCCTGCAGATTTCTCGCCCCCAGTCCGGATGAGCCCGTATGCTGGAAGGATCTTGAATATTGCTCCCGGTAACCGAGCAGCTCCTGCAAGCGTGACTCCTGGGCCGCCAGTTCCTGCTGACACTGACCCAGCTCGCGAGCAGCGGACTGTTCCCGCTCCTGCGTCAGACGCTGAACCGGTTCCATACGCCTGGAACGCGTCATGCCGTAGCCCGCTCATCGGCCGGCACCGGAGTCGTACCAAGCGCTGTCGCCAGACCCGCCAGACTCTCGTTCCAGTCTACCTGCTGCTGCATAGGCTGTTGCAAAAACCGGCTTAGCTGCGGATACAGGGCGATCGACTCATCCACCCGCGGATCACTGCCCCGCTGGTACGCACCGACATGAATGAGATCCCGGTTCTGACGGTACAGGGAGTAGATCTGTTTGAAGCGACGTGCGGCCTGGTCGTGTTCCGGCTCCACCACATCCACCATGACACGGCTTATGGAAGCTTCGATATCGATCGCCGGATATTGCCCGGCATCGGCCAGTTCACGTGACAGCACGATATGACCATCCAGAATGGCCCGCGCCGCATCCGCAATGGGGTCGTTCTGGTCGTCGCCTTCTGCCAGCACGGTGTAGAAAGCCGTAATCGAACCACCCCGGTCCCCGTTGCCGGCCCGTTCGACCAGTTGTGGCAGACGCGCGAAAACGGAGGGCGGATAGCCCTTGGTAGCCGGCGGTTCACCGATGGCCAGCGCCACTTCGCGCTGGGCCTGTGCGTACCGCGTCAGGGAATCCATCAGCAACAACACGTGCTTGCCCTGATCCCGAAAATACTCGGCGATACTGGTTGCCATCATGGCGCCATGCAGACGCATCACCGGGGACGTATCGGCCGGCGTGGCAACTACCACGGAACGTGCCAGTCCCTCTTCGCCAAGAATCTTCTGTACAAACTCTTTTACTTCACGACCGCGTTCACCGATCAGCCCAACCACAATGACATCGGCGTTGGTATAACGCGTCATCATGCCCAGCAACACACTCTTGCCAACACCACTGCCGGCAAACAAACCCATGCGCTGTCCCCGGCCGACGCTGAGCAGCCCGTTGATCGCGGCTACGCCGACATCCAGGGGCTCACGAATCAGGGCGCGCGCCAGCGGGTTGATTGCATGACCGGTCAGCGACACATGCTGTTCTGCCCGTACCGGCGCCATGCCGTCCAGCGGGCGTCCGGCACCGTCGAGTACCCGGCCCAGCAAACCCTCTCCGACCGGAACTTCACAGGCACTGGGTGCCGGAATCACCCTGGCGTCCGGCCCCAGTCCTTTCAACTCTCCGATCGGCATCAGATACAGCCGGTCATCGTGAAAGCCGACTACCTCCGCTTCCACCGGGTTGGTGCCGGTTGATTCAATCATGCAGCGACCACCAATCGCCGCCTGACAACCAATCGCTTCCAGCGTCAGGCCGACCATGCGCGTTAATTTACCGGCCACCACCAGTGGCTGCGCCTGCGCTGCACGTTCGATATAAGGCTCGAGACCCGCTTTCCAGATTGCGCCGCGATCAAGCATCCCGGTCCCTGCAGTCACCGCTGCGCAGGCCACCGAGCACATTGGCAATAACGGCATTGAGCCGCGCCTCGACGGTAGCGTCGATCTGCGAGGTTTCACTCAGGATACGACAGCCACCGCGTTCCAGCAGTGGATCCTCGACCAGCCGCAGTGTTTGTTTGTCGCCCTGAATAGCCAGTGCCTCACGCACCAGCTCCGCATCATCGGGATGCAACACCAGCCGTACATCGCGTGCTGCCAATGGCAGCGCCGACAGCGCCTCGCGCACTACGCCAATTACCTGTGAAGGGTCGGTCTTCAGCTCCCGTCGCACCAGCTGACGGGCAACCAGCATGGCCAGTTGCGCCAACTGCTGTTCCACCGCTGCATCGAGCTCCTGGAACGGGGCATCCAGTTTATCTATCGCCTGCTCCAGAAAGCGGAGCCGCTGCCGGAACTCATTCTGCCCTGCCTCGCGACCTTCCTGCAAGCCCTGCTCGAAACCTTCGCGGCGGGCCTGCTCGTGCATTTCTTCCAGTTGACGGGCAGTCATTGGCTGGCTACCTTCGGCACTCTGCTGCTGCACCTCGGGCACACACCAGCTCTGGCAATCAGCCACATCCTCGCTACGAATCACTCTAGACAAACTGCTCCGCTCCCTTGCCACCGAGCACGATTTCTCCGGAATCCGACATCCGGCGAGCTGTCGCCAGAATTTCCTTCTGTGCGCCTTCTACCTCACTCAGGCGCACCGGCCCCTTGCTCTCCAGATCATCGCGCATCATCTCGGCTGCTCGCCTGGACATGTTGCTGAAGATCTTTTCTTTCATAGCCTCATCCGCACCCTTGAGCGCAAGTATCAGGGTTTCCGAGGCAATCTCGCGCAGCAGCGCCTGGATACCACGATCATCCACCTCGACAAGATTGTCGAACACGAACATGAGATCCTGTATCTGCTGTCCGAGTTCACCATCCATATCCTTGATCCTCTCCATAATGTCGCCTTCCAGAGAGCTATCTACGAAATTAAGAATATCTGCTGCCGAACGCACCCCGCCCATGGTCGATGACTGCACATTCTGGTTTCCATGGAACTGCTCTTCGAGAATCTCGTCCAGTTCCTGCAGTGCAGCAGGCTGGATACCATCGAGTGTTGCAATACGCAACAACACGTCGTGCCGGGTGCGTTCGGGAAGGCTGCCGATCACTTCTGCCGCATGATCATCATCGAGGTAGGACAGGACAATAGCCTGGATCTGTGGATGTTCCAGGCGAATCAATTCAGCGACCGAGCGGGCATCCATCCACTTCAGTGCCTCCAGGCCCTTGGTGTTGCCACCAAGCAAAATACGATCCATGAGACCCTGAGCCTTGTCCTCACCCAGCGCTTCCACCATGACGGTGCGAATATAGTCTTCCGAACCAACGCCAAGTGCAGTCTGCTCCTCTACATGAGTAGAAAAATCCTCGAGCACCTTCAAAACCTGCTCCCGCGGCACATTGGTCATGGCAGCCATAGCCAGCCCGACTTTCTGCACTTCCTTCGGCCCCATGTGCTTGAGCACTTCTGCCGCATTCTCTTCACCCAGCGTAAGCAGCAGCACGGCGGCACGATCAGTTCCGTTCATTCTCGACTGCATATCAGCCATCTTCGTTCACCCAGTTCTTGACTACCTGTGCAACCCGTTTGGGGTCTTCACTGACAACACCTCGCGCCTTCTCCAGATTTTGCTGATATCCGCCACGTGGCGCTTCAAGTTGCGCCTGTTGCGGGCTGGCACCCGACAGACTGAGCTGATCTTCAGCGGCCGCAAGCGGCACACCGTCGGCACCGACAGCCACCATCGCAGTACCTGCCGGCAAAGGCTGCGCGCCCTTGACGGCCAGACTACGCATAACCGGTTTGAGCACGCCAAACACCACAACCAGCAGTCCCAGCGCGCCAGCTGCCTGCCGGGCAACATTGCTGACCCAGGGCTGCTGTAACAGGCCTGGCTCCGGCATTGGCTCAGCGTCAGGCAGCGGTACAAAGGACGAGTTAATCATGTTTATACTGTCACCGCGCTGTGCGTCGAACCCCACTACCTCTTTCACTAGCGTGGTAAAACGAATCAGTTCCACATCGCTCCAGGCCGCGCTTACCGGCTCATCATTGTCGTCGACAGCCTGCTTGTCATCGATTACCACCGCAATGGACAGACGCCGAATGGAGCCACTGGCAAGCCGGGTATGGCTGACCGTTTTATCCAGTTCATAATTGCGCACACTACGCTTACTGCTACGCCCAGACGGCGGCATAGCAGGCGCCGCCGCCTGCGTCGGATCTGGATTCTGCGGATCGGCGAGACTGCCGGCCTCCGGCGGCTGGTTGCTCAGCGCACCGGGCACACCGGAAGGCCCGCTGGCATCCGCTGAACGCTCTTCACTGGTCTGCTCGCTGCGTAGCGCCGGAAGATCGGGGTTGTAACTTTCCCGGGTACGCTCGGTAACGGTGAAATCAAGACTGGCGTTGACGGTTGCACGTACTCGCCCGGCACCCACGATCGGCTCCAGAAGCTGGCGAATACGTTCGACGTAGGTCGATTCAAGCTTGCGGTTATAGGAAAACTGGCTGGAAGTCCCGGATGCTCCGGTATCATTTCCACCATTGCTCAGCAACTTGCCGTGCTGATCAGCAAGTGTGACTTTTTCGGCCGCAAGATGCGGCACACTGGATGACACCAGGTGTATGATCGCGGAGATCTGCTCATCTCCCAGCCTGCGTCCCGAATAGAGATGCAGCATCACCGAGGCTGTCGGGTTCGCACGTTCACGCAAAAAGGCCGAGCGCTTCGGGATCGCCAGATGCACGCGGGCGCTCTCGACTCCTTTCAGGGTGGCAATGGTTCGTCCGAGCTCGCTCTCCAGTGCGTGCTGAAAGCGCGCAGTCTCGATGAACTGGCTGGTGCCAAAACCCTGATCCTCCTGCAACATCTCAAAGCCCGTGGCAGTTCCTTCTGGCAAACCGTCACTGGCCAGTTGCATACGTGCGTTCTGGATCTTGCTGCTCTCCACCATGACCGCACCGGTGGTCTGGTCCACCTCGTAAGCGATACCGGCTTTCTGCAAGGCTTCGACAACCTGTCCGGCATCCTTGCTGCCGAGGTTGGCATACAGCAGCGTATAATTCGGTTTCTGCGACCAGAGCACGACGGCGACTCCGACGGCCACGCTGGCCGCCAGTCCAATCATCAGACCGAGCTGGCGTAACGCCGGCAAGCGCTGGAAGCCTGCAACTGTTTCCGCTTTAACCATTGCCATTTATCTACTCTACGTTCCCGTTCAGACCTGCATACTCATGATTTCCTGGTAAGCACTGACCAGTCGGTTACGCACCTCGCTCATCGCCTGAAAGGAAACGCTGGCTTTCTGCATCGAGACCATAACCTGACTGATCTCTACATTCCGGTCACCGGCACTGAAAGCACTGCTCAGTTGGGTGGCGGTCTGCTGGGTTTCATTCACCTGGTCGATCGACTGCTTGAGCAATGCGGCAAAATCGGGACTCGCACCCGTTGCCTGGCCGGTCTCTGCCGGCACCCCCTGGGCCGCAGCTGCCAGTCGCCGCATTTCCACCAGCACCTGGTCCACACTGTTAATCGTACTCATATTCACCTCCACTCATGCAGGTACAGCGATACCCTGCTCGCGCATGCGAGCCAGTTTGTAACGCAATGTCCGGGGACTGATGCCGAGACGCTCGGCAACTGCCTTGCGGCTGCCCCGGTCTTCTTGCAGGGCATCCAGTATCAGTTGGTATTCCCGGCAACGAAGATCACTACCGAGATCATCCATGACTCTTTCACCGGCCAGATCGTGCGGGTCACGGGCGCTGGAACGTTCGGCAATTACCGACGAGTCTACTTCAAAGCACAGGTCGGCAACCTCGATCTGGTCTCCGATTAACAGGATCAATGCGCGTTGAATGACGTTATCCAGTTCACGTACATTGCCCGGCCAGGGGTGCTCGAGCAGTGCCCGTTGCGCTTCCCTGGAAAGATGCGGCAGACAGCGCCCTTGCGGGCAGTAACGGCGAATCAAACGATTCGCCAGCGGCAGGATATCGGCACTGCGCTCACGCAACGGTGTCAGGTGCAACGGGAACACGTTCAACCGGTAAAACAGATCTTCACGGAAACGGCTGGCGGCTACTTCCTCGCGCATCGTACGATTAGTCGTTGCCAGTACACGCACATCAAGCGAAATCAGTTCCCGGCCGCCGAGTCGCTCGACTTCCTTCTCCTGGAGAACACGTAGTAACTTGGCCTGCAAACCCAGATCCATTTCCGAGATCTCATCCAGCAGCAACGTGCCTCCCTGGGCTTGTTCGAACTTTCCGGCACGCGCCTGGAAGGCGCCGGTAAAGGCACCCTTTTCGTAACCAAACAGGGAAGCTTCCAGCATGTTTTCGGGAATCGCCGCACAATTGATCGCAATGAATGGCCCTTCACTACGCGCCGAATGGCGATGAATCATGCGGGCAAATACTTCCTTGCCGGTACCGGAAGGACCACTGATCATCACCGTAGCATCGGTCGCGGCAACCCGCTGCGCAAGAGCTACCAGCCGGCGGGTAGTCTGATCCTCGGCAACCACTTCCGGGTCGCTGTCGACATCAGGCACATAGCGCCGGATCATATCTGCCATGACTTCGGCCTCGAACGGCTTGACCAGGTAGTCAGCGGCACCGGCACGCATGGCTTCCACCGCTTTCTCGATCGTGCCGTAGGCGGTCATCAATATGACCGGCAAGCGGGGAACGTCAGCCTTGAGTGCCTGCAGCAGGGAGTAACCATCCATACCTTTCATCTGCACATCACTGAACACCAGGCTGAATTCCCGTGCATCGATCAACTGCAGGGCGGCCCGGCCATCGGCAGCTGACTCGACTGCAAAGCCGGACAGCTGGACCGTGGCACACAGGGCAGCCCGCAGTGCCGGGTCATCTTCCACAATCAGTATGGCCGGCTGGTTCATTAGCCCGCCACCGCAATCCGGCCGGATGTAGTTGCCGGTTCTTCGGGCAGCACCTGCGTCGGGCCTGCAAAGACCGGCAAACGAATGACAAAACGCGCACCATCGGTGCTGTTACGGTCAAGCTCGATATTGCCGTTATGAGCGCGAATCACGGCGCACACCACAGCAAGGCCCAGACCGGTACCGTTGGCGCGAGTGGTAAAGAAGGGTTCGAAGATTTGCTCATGCAGGGCAGCGGGAATCCCGGGACCATTATCCTGTAATGCCAGCTCGATCACCCCACCTTGCAGACCAATCTGCCACTCCAGGCAGGCACCGGTTTCACGTGCGTCCAGTGCATTGGTCACCAGGTTGCAAAGTACGCTGGTCAGCATATCCTGCTGCCCGCATATAACGAGCTCCTGGCTAACCGTCGGGGCGATCCATTCGGCTCCGGCCTGCTGCAACTGGGGTAAAAGCGCGTGGTGTACCTGCTGCAGCAGTTCTCCAACGGATACGGCCTGCTTCGCAGTCTGGCCACCGCGGGCGAACAGCAGCATGTCGTTGACCATGTGATCGAGATGTCTCAAACCAACCAGCAGACGATCTACAAAACAATCGTGCTGCTGCTGATGAAGGTGTACCTGCTTGAGCTGGGAAGCATATAGCAGTGCGGTAGACAGGGGGGTGCGAATCTGGTGTGCCAGGCGGGCGGTCATTTCACCCATGGAAGACAAGTGCTGCGCGCGACTGGTTTCCTGCCGCAACACCTGGACCTCGTCCAGCAGCTGCCGGCGTTCCGAGTATGCCACGGCCAGCTCGCGGCCCTGATCGAATATCTGCTGCCGCAACTGACACCAGGCACCGGTTAGCTGCTCCGAGTCCTGGTCGAATTGCCCGAGGGCGTTCTGCAGTTGCTGTATAGCGGTGGCCGAATTACTCATGAACGGGCCTGCTCCTGTTACTAATCAAACCGGGCCGATGTGCCCACGGTTTCAAAAGCAAGGAATATGCCCGAAACAGCTACATGTTAAATATCAATGAGTTACAAATACGGACGCGACCGGTTCGTCAAACTTCCGGCGCACTATTGGAACGTTGCAGACCGTACTTACGGAGTTTTTCCACCAGCGTGGTACGACGCATGCCGAGCCGCTTGGCAGCCTGCGCTACGACACCGTGGGCATCGCCCAGCGCTTGTTTGATATAGCCTACTTCGAGATTGCTGAGGTGTTCCTTGAGGTCCAGCCCGCCACGCGGTAGCCGTGGCTCTGCATCCAGTGAATACTGTTGCATGGGCTGCTCCAGCAGGATTGCTTCGCTCACCGGGACAAATTCGAGATCGACCGTATCATTCTGGAATTTCTCCGGCAGGTCGCGAGTATCCACCACACCGAAGGGAAACAGAATGGCCATCCGTTCCATAAGATTCGCCAGCTCACGCACATTGCCCGGCCAGTTGTACTGGCACAGGGACAGGATGGCTGCCTGGGTCAGACGTACCGAACCACGCTTCTCATGTTCGATACGACGAATCAACTCGTTCACCAGCAGAGGAATGTCTTCCACGCGATCGCGCAGTGGCGGCATCTCGATTGGAAATACGTTCAGTCGATAGAACAGGTCTTCGCGGAAATTACCTTCGGTAATGGCTTCCTCAAGGTTACGGTGGGTTGCGGCAATAATGCGGACATTCGATTCGATGCTCTTGTTACTGCCCACCCGTTCGAAAGTGCGCTCCTGCAACACCCGTAACAGTTTGACCTGCATGTTAAGGCTCATGTCGCCAATTTCATCCAGGAACAGCGTGCCACCCTCGGCCAGTTCAAAACGTCCCTGGCGAGTGCTGATAGCGCCGGTAAAGGCACCTTTTTCGTGACCGAACAGCTCGGATTCCAGCAAGTCCGCCGGAATGGCACCGCAGTTGACCGGTACGAAGGCCTGTTCACGACGGTTTGAATGGTAATGCAGATTACGCGCGACCACTTCCTTGCCGGTCCCCGATTCGCCCAGAATCAGGACATTGGCTTCGGAATTGGCTACTTGCTGAATCAGCTTGCGCACCAGTTGGACGGCGCGACTGGTGCCTACCAGACTGCGGAACAGATCGACCGGACGATGCTCGGCTGCATTGGTATTGGTCTCGCGGTAAATCTCGGCCTGGTGCAGCGCACTGGTCAACTGGGTGTAGTGTGGCGGCATTTCAATGCGTCCCAGAATGCAGGAACTGGGTTCAATCGCAACGGTGGATTCCTTGTTTTTTTCCATCAGCAGGAAGATGGGCAGATGCTCATCCAGTTCGTGGACTTCCTTGAGCAACTTGTGCAGCGCCTTGTCATTCGTGCAGCTACCGACCAGCACCGCGAGTAAATTCTCCCCTTCGGGGATGCTGTTCTTCCAGTGACTGCAATCCGTGGCCAGAATGGCGTCATGATTGATGAACTGTAATACCGAATGCAGCTCCCGACCGCGCTCGGATTCCGCTTCGATGATCAGTACCTTTGGTTCGCTGGCTGGCACTTTCTGTCCCCTCTTTCTGATGCGGCCCGCTTCGTGAACTGACACGAAATGCGGGCCGGGTAACCTGAATTGGTCCAGAGTTAAGCATTCTTGAAGAAGAATGTCAAAATTTTGTCGGCGTCGGACAGATATCCTGCAAGGGCTGCATATCTTTTTGTTATCTATCGAGTTTAGCCTGATTTCGTGGCGCAATGTCAGGTAATCCTGATCGGACACAGCCAATTTTGGCTGGCCGTTAGCCGTATGAGTATGCAGGAATACTTTTTGCATACACCTCCACCATGACGCATCGACACCATACCCTGCCAGGAGGGGCAAATGACCAGGGTACATAGCACTGAAATTGACGATTTATGCCAGCTGTTTGCGCAACGCTCACACGATCTTGACGTGTTGTCGCTCGACTGTTTCGACACCCTCCTGTGGCGTCGAGTCGAAAAACCAACGGAGGTGTTTTGCGCGCTGCAACAGCGGCCAACCTTTCGCAGACTCGAATGCAATGCAACACTCCGCATGAGCATGGAAACCCGGGCGCGGAAAAGAAAACGCATCACCGACCGAAGTAATGAAGTCAATCTGACCGAGATCTACCGGGCGGGCTTTCCTGACATCGCCGAAAACGATCTGCAGGCAGTGGTGCAGGAGGAACTGAACGAAGAGAAACAAACCTGCTTCGCCTATGAACCCGTCATCCGCCTGATACACGCCGCGCGGAATGCCGGCATGAAGGTGATTATCGTTTCGGATACCTACTTTCCGGAAGCCCGCTTGCGGGAACTGCTCGAGCACTGTCTGCCTGCAGATATCATGACGAGCATTAACCAGGTGTTTTGTTCCTGCGATTATGGCGTGTGCAAGTCTGCCGGTCTGTTTCAGTTCGTCCTGAAAGAAATGCAGTGCGCACCGGAACGAATGGTGCACATCGGAGACCATCCCCAGGCCGACTCACAGGCTGCCAGCGAGGCCGGCATGGGCGCATTTCAGCTGGAGCGCTGGTCCGATGTCAGCCGTGAAATCCTGCAGATGAACGGTAACGCGGCCAGGCAGATTCAGCCCGAACTGGGTATCAAACGACCGGTTCCATCACCATTCCACAGTGTTTTTGCCCATAACCCAATGTCGGAACAGCACCCGGAAGCGATTCTTGGCTTTAACGGGACCGGCCCGATCATCTGGAGTTTCGCACGCTGGCTACAGCAGGAAGGACGGCGACATACTGCAGGCAAGCCCTGCAAGTTCCTTTTTCTTTTACGCGACGGCTATCTGCCCAGGCTGGCATTCGACCTGCTGAATGACAATCCCGGCATTTCCAGCCATGCCGTGAAAATCAGTCGTTTTACTTCCTACGCGGCCTCTTTTCGCAGCGAAGAAGACATCCTGGAATATCTGGTCAGGCTGGAAGGGCCCGAGCTGGAGCCCATGTGCAAACAGTTCCTGTTGCCGGTGAAACTGAAACGCTCCATTCTGCAACAGACCTCCAGGTCTGCCAATCCTCAACAAACATTCCGCCAGCTGATCAGGAAAAAATCCACTCTGAAGCTGATATTGCAGGCATCCAGCGCCTTCCGGAAGCGTCTCAAAAGCTACCTGGAACGGGAAATAGACCTTCACGAAGGAGATCACCTGGTACTGGTGGACCTGGGGTATTCCGGCACCACACAGAACTGCCTGCAAGCGATCATGGAACAGGAATGGAATACCAGTGTCTTCGGTCTCTACCTGCTGGCAAACAACAGGCCGGAATGGCGACGCTCACGCAGGGGTATGATCGACCCGGAGCTGGTCGATGATGCTGCCATAGCAACACTGGTGCCTTATGTAGCGGCACTGGAAATGGTGTGCACCAACAATGCAGGAAGCGTAATAGACTACTCTGATCGCGGTGAAGCCATCTGCAAGAAGGCGGAAATTTCCGAACAACAGTTTCGTGTCGTGGAAGAAGTGCAGCAACATGTATTGCGCTTTGTCCGCCAGGCACAGGCCTGTCAATCAGTGATGGATATAACGGGTGATATCGACTCGTTACGGGAAGCGGCACTCGCAGCCCTGACACGACTGAGTTTTTACCCGGTGCACGAAGAAATTGAAGCCATGAAGAGCTTTCATCTCGACGTAAATCTTGGCACGGACCTGAAGATCCGGCTATTCGATACCGACCAGGCACGGGATGGCCTGCAGCATATGGGCCTGCTCTATGCGCTAACGGAGCAGCGCATGAATATTCCCGTGGAGCTGCGTTTTCATGGCCTTGAACTAAGTTACAGCCTGTTCGCCCAGCACCGTTTCCAGCAAACCCTGCGACTGGATGATTTCGCCATAAAACGTGAGACCGTGCCGGTAATGCTGATCAAGGGTAGCGAGAGCAACCGCATAGAAGTGCCGGCCTACCCGACCTACGACGGCTATTTCAGTCTGATCATCCCGGTTGGACAGATGGAATATGAACTCGGCATCCAGTTCGGAGAGCAGTATCGATGGCTGCAGCTCAAATCCATAAAAGCGGTAGCCGCCACCGAACTGTTCCGTAGAGGATCCGCAAACAAGTCACAGCAGGAGAGTGAAATTGATCTTCGCAAGCTGCTGGTTTACGACCAGATACAGGAGCAGGACGGCGAGTTGCTCTATTGCGAGAGCAGCACAGCCTTCGCCTATGTCCCCGTTCCCGAGGATGCTCCAGCAAACGAAAACATGGCCTGCCTGGTAACCTTCAGGCCGCTGACATCGCAGTCGAAACGATAACAGGGGCTCGCCGATCAGGCGCTCCCGGCCTGTTCCCGGTCCTGCCATGCAATGACGGTGAGATAGAGGTCCAGGCGGTTCTGCTCCATACGGGTCAGTATCGGATTCATGTGGTACGGGGCGACCAGGTGCCGCAGGCTGTCGGTCCAGGGAGCATGAGCATCGAACAGTACCCCCAGCCCGAATACCGCGGGAACGAAGGCCCATAGCAAATCATCCTCCTTGCCCACCGCAAAATCCTCAACGGCAGTCAGTACGCCGTTGCGGGGGCCGCCCTCCTGCAATGCGGGCGCCCAATTGCCCTCGCCGCGAAATCCACCTTCGACCACACCGGGGTCGCCCGGTATCACACCCTGTTGCCAGGAATACCGTTGCCGGTGTTCAACGGGAATCGTATCCGGGTTGTAGTACAGATCACGCCGTCCCCACGGCCAGCCCACGTCGTGATAAAACACCAGGAAAGGTGTATTGGTAGACCGGGATTGCTCCCAGATCAGGCGGGACTCCTCGATCACGGTGTAGTAATTATGATCGCCATCGATCAACCAGGCATCACCATGCAATCCCGGTAGCGCCTCGAGGCTAAGGCATTTTTTCAGCTCCGCGCGCGGTTCGGCCTTGATCCGCTGCTCGGCGTCCGGGTCCGGGTTGGGATCGATCACGGTGAGATGACCATCCACGCTATCGGCATGTTCCAGCAGTCGAGTGGTCATAGTTCCGTACTCGGAACCTACTTCCACTATTGAACGCGCACCGGTCAGCTCCAGGGCCGGGAGAATCAGGTCCGTAAATTCGGACATGGAATGCAACAAAAGGTCGGCCATCAGCATACCTCCGAAATAATGCCGAGCAGGAAAACGGAGCCGAGTATAGGCAAAATGTGCCCCCTTTTCATCTCTTTAGGCTCGCTGCCACAAGTGACACTGCGAATTTCTCCGGATAACCACCTGACAGCCGTCAGGCACGGGGCATCACCGACAACGCATCACCAACTGACTGTAAACACAGGCAATCAAATCCTTCCAGCCGTCATCCAGCATGGTTAAAGTTCGCTGCCCGGTGGGCGCTAACCATAGCGGAAGCGGTAAATACCAGACTGATGGTATATCCGCTAATGACAATGACCAGGCTGGCAGGGGAATCAACCTGCGACCCGGCCTCAAGATTCAGGAGTGTCTATCATGGCATTAACCGTAAATACCAATATCGCGTCTCTGAACGCACAGCGCAATCTTTCCAATTCCCAGAGTTCCCTAAATACTTCCCTGCAGCGTCTGTCTTCCGGCTTGCGGGTTAACTCCGCCAAGGATGATGCGGCAGGCCTGGCTATCGCGGAGCGTATGAACGCACAGATACGTGGCCTGAGCGTCGGCATCCGCAATGCCGGTGATGGCATTTCCCTGTCCCAGACTGCGGAAGGCGCCCTGGCCAGCGTGACCGAATCCCTGCAGCGCATGCGTGAACTATCGGTTCAGTCCGCCAACGCAACCAACGACGCCAAGGACCGCACCAGTCTGAATTCAGAGTACCAGGAGCTGGGCAAGGAAATCGGCCGCGTTCTCGCCGGTACCGAATTCAACGGTCTTGCCATTCTTGCCGGTGATTCCGGTTCGCAGAGCTTCCAGGTCGGCGCAAATAACTCAATAAATGACCGTATTTCGGTAACAACCAAAAATATGTCCACCGACACGGATATCACCACGGTAACCGGCGGTGACGTCACTTCCGTGAGCAACGCCCAGAGTGCGATTGATAATATCGATAAAGCACTGGATACCGTTAACGCCGAACGGGCAACCCTGGGTGCCGCACAGAGCCGTATCGAGACCGCCATCCGCAGTCTGGAGACGACCCGGGAGAATACCGCTTCTGCACGTGGACGTATCGTCGATGCGGATTTCGCCACGGAGACTGCCAACCTGACGCGCACCCAGATCCTGCAGCAGGCCGGTGTTGCCATGCTTTCGCAGGCAAATGCAGTGCCGCAGCTGGCACTGGCGCTGCTGCAGTAGTAATACCGCTCTACGTTATCAAACCAGGGATGGGTGGTCGCAGGGATGCGCCACCCGCCCTGCGTTAAAAACAGGTGAACACTATGTCATCCGATTATTTAACACCCACAAAAGCCTTCGCAGACGCGCAACCGCAAGGACTGCGGCCATCCTCGTCCACGCAGGAACCGGCATTGGCCGGGACTGACGCAAAACGGAATGAATCGGCCACCAGCGGACAATTGCTGCCACCCGGGCAGACCGACGGGGCCGTCGACAAAACCCGGCTCGAGTCTGCCGTGAGAAAAATCAGTGATTTTGTCCAGAACTTCCAGCGCGACCTGAAGTTCAGTGTCGATGATGCCAGCGGCAGAACGGTCATCAATGTTGTTGATTCACAAACGAAACAGGTGATCAGGCAGATTCCTTCCGAACAGTCGTTACGCATTGCCGAGCAAATGGATTCTCCGGAAAGCCTTATCTTCAGTGAACAGGCATAAACTGGCACTGCTTTTGCTTCGTAGTAGCTGAACGCTCAAATTTTACGAGGTCAGAAGCATGATTAGCGCCCCCGGAATCGGCTCGGGACTTGATGTTGGTGCCATCGTGGACCAGCTGATGACGATTGAACGGCAACCGCTCAATCGGCTGGAAGCAGACAAGCAGGGACTGCAGACACAACTGAGTACACTCGGACAGCTGAAAAGCTCACTGACAACATTTCAGTCTGCGCTTTCCGGTCTCCAGCAGCTGGACTCATTTGAAACCTACAAGGCCGGGTCAGCGGACGAAACTGCTTTTACCGCTACGGCAAACAGTAACGCCTCGGCCGGTTTCAGCAGCATCCAGGTAATCGCAATGGCCGAAGCCCATAAAACGGGCTCAGCCGCGATTGCGGATACGGACACCACCACCCTGGGTGGAGCCGGTGATCAGATCAATCTCAGCGTGGGCGGAAATTCTTTTTCCGTCAATGCCGGTGGCCTGACGCTGAGCGAGATACGTGACGCAATCAACGATGCTCCGGATAACACGGGGGTCTCCGCGACGATAATCAGCGAAAACAGCGGCAGCCACCGCCTGGTTCTGACTTCTACAGAAACCGGAAGTGCCAATGCAATGAGCCTGTCTTTTACCGGGTCACTGGGTAGCACTCTTGGTTTAACCGATATCAATAACCCGTCGCAGCTGGACTCGGAAATCCTGATCGACGGGCTATACACCGTAAATCGTTCCAGCAATACCATCGATGACGCAATGACCGGCCTGACGATCAACCTGGTTGGAGTATCCGATACCGCTGCGGAACTCACCGTAAGCCGCGACATCGAGTCGGTAACAGGATCGGTGCAGACCTTCGTCGATGGATTCAATCAGCTACGCACCACCATGAAGAGTATGTACGGCAGTGACCCGGCACTGGACAGCACACTGCGCAACATCGAAAGTCGAATGCGCAGTACATTCAACACACCGCCAACCGGACTGAACGGGAGCTTTAATTACCTCACCGAAGTGGGTGTTTCATTCCTGAAAGACGGTAGCCTGTCGCTGGACGCTTCCGACCTGGAAGCGGCCATTGCCAGCGATTTCGCAGGCGTTGCGCAACTATTCGCCAACGACAATCAGGGATACCTGTTCCGGATGGACAGCGTCATCGATAATTTTGTCGAGTTCGATGGCCAGCTCGACATCCGCAAGGACAGCCTTAACAATCGCATTGACTCCGTGGATAACAGAATTTTTGAAATGGAGTTTCGCTTGCAACTGCGCGAGCAAAGACTTCTGGACCAGTTCAGTGCACTGGACAGTCTGATGGGCGAATTGCAGGGAACCAGCAACTTTCTGACCCAGCAACTGGCAGCGCTACCCACTATACAAAGTGGCAGATAATCGGGCCCGCGGGTCTGCAACCGTTCACCCAGGAGTAATTGATGAGTCTTAACAATGCCAGAAATGCACTGCACCAGTACAGCCAGAACGCCGTTCAAACAGGGGTCGAGGCTGCAAATCCGCATCGTCTGATTCAAATGCTGATGGAGGGTGCGATGGACAGAATTGCCGCTGCCAGGGGACATATGGAACGTGGTGAAATCCAGCTAAAGGGCGCACAGATCAATAGCGCGATTGCCATTCTGGACGGCCTGAGAGCCAGCCTGGACAAGGATAAGGGCGGTGACATATCCCGCAACCTGGAGGATCTTTACCTGTATATGACGCGTCGCCTCTTCGAAGCGCATGCCGGTAATGATTCGAGCTTGCTCGACGAGGTGGCCGATCTTGTACAGCAGATCAAGACAGCCTGGGATAGTATCGGAGCACAGGCGAATACCCGGCCGGAAGGGGCAATCTGAAGTGAGTACCCACCGCAGCCGGCAGCTCGAGGATATCATTCAGCTGAGCAGAAAAATGCTCGTGCACGCCCGCGATGGTGAATGGGAACAGGTCACCGGATTCGAGGCAAAGCGCAGGGAAATGGTGTTGCGCTGTTTTCAACAGCAAACCCCCGAACAGGATGCCCCCCGGGTAGCCGCCGCCATCAGGGCGATCCTGCAATTGAACCAGGAAGTGGCCGACCTGGGCCGGGCCTACCGGAATCAACTGGGCTCCGAGATTCAGAGCCAGCATGTGGGCCGCGCTGCATCTGCAGCCTACCTGAGTTGCGCCCGCTGACACAGAAAAACCCGCGCAGACAGAAATCCGCGCCATAGTGTGGTACATATACCGGTCGTCAACCGGTAATGCGAGCCGCATCAAACCATGCCAACGTCCCAGCTTCTGCATGAATCCCATGTATGGTTCGTAGTTCCTGAATCAATCTGCACACGCAGTAAACTCGATTATTTCCAGTCTATCCTGTCTGCACAGGAGCACGAGCGATGGCAGAGACTGCATTTCGATGAAGACCGTCACCGCTACCTGGTGTCGCATGCGATGGTTCGCGAGCTGCTGTCCTGCTACGCGGATATGCAGCCGGCCGAGTGGCAATTCGAGACACAGGCTCACGGAAAGCCGGAGATCGCCAATGCCATCGACCATCCCCTGCGTTTCAATCTGACTCATACGGCCGGCCTGGCCGCCTGTATCGTGCACCTGAACGGCGATTGTGGAATCGATGCAGAGAGCATTTCGGCAACCCGTAATCCGCAAGGCATTGCCCGACGCATGTTCTCGACCGATGAACAAGACCGCCTGTTGCAACTGGCAGGCCGGCAACAACTGGAGTATTTCTTCGAACGATGGACACTGCGGGAAGCTTACGTCAAGGCGCGAGGTACAGGTATTTCCTTCCCGATGCGGAAACTGTGCTTCGATATTGCACCGGAAAAAGACATCCGGATTCACTTTCAACCCGACATCAATGATTGCCCATCAGACTGGCACTTCCGCCTGCTCCGTCCGACCGAACAGCACATCCTGGCAGTCGCCCTGCATAGTGGCCCAAACCCCGCCCCCAGGCTTGTCGTGCGAGAGTATCCGGAGTATTTCGACTAGATATAGTTGAACAGCGTCATGTTCTGCACTTTGACAAACGCCTGTTGTGCCGCCTGTAATGCCACACTTTCCTGGCTCAGGCGTGTCGCTGCCTCCGCGTAGTCCAGGTCTTCTATACCTGAACGCGTAATTTCCAGCTGTTCCAGAAAAGCGGCGTTGATACTCTTTTGACTGTCGAGCGCATTCAGGCGCGCACCGGCCGAAGCGCGAATATTCAGGAAGTTATCCAGCGCATTGTCGAGCTGATCAAGACTCGCTCCGTCAGGCGCATTGGCTTCCAGGTCAGATGCCAACGAGTACAGAGTGGTAAATACATCTCCCACGCCGGCGGCCGCCGGTATGTCCATGAATACGGACCGTCCCGGATCACCATCAGCAATCTGGCGTGCCGGCCCCGCCTGAACCTGGCGCTGACCACCATCACCGTTATAGACAAAGTTTCCCGGTGTGGTCTCTATTACCGGAACGGTCTTGACCTGATAGCCACCAAACAGGTAGTTCCCGGTTCCGTCCTTGCGGTTGGCCAGCCCTTTCACCTCGTCCAGGATCTGCCGAATTTCCTTTGCTATCGCGTTCCGGTCCCCGGCATTATTGGTAGTATTGAGTCCTTGCACCGTGAGTTCACGCGCGCGTTGTATGCCTTCGACAACCGAGCCCAGCACGCTGTCTTCCAGTTCCAGGCGGGAAACTGCCCGATCGATGTTGCGCTGGTACTGTTCAGTAACCCTGGATGACTCCGACAATCCGATAAGGCTTGCAGCACCGGTTGGATCATCTGAAGGGTTTACGATTCGCTTGCCGGTGGCCAACTGATTCTGGGTAGTGGCAAGACGGGTCTGCTGCGCAAGCATAGCATCGACGCCCTGGCGAAATACCTGCATACTACTGATGCGCATGATTATCTCCCTACCGCTGCCAGCAAACTCTGAAAAGTCTCATCCGCCACGCTTATTACCCTGGCAACGGCCTGGTAGGCCTGCTGGAAGCGCAGCAGATTAGCGGCTTCTTCATCCAGGTTTACGCCTGAGACCTCTTCCCGCGATTTCCTTGCCTGGCTTAGAAGTGCTGCCTGGGCGTCGGCTGTGAGCTTTGCGCTGCGGGTTCTGGTGGCGACTTCGCCGACCAGTTGGCCGTAGGCATCCTGTAATGTTGCCGTGCCGTTCTCCATGGTCATGGAGGTCTGCAGACTGGCCAGCGACAGTGCATTGCGGTTATCACCGGGGGCTGCCGAGGTAGCCGCAGCGATCTGCCGGGCACTGGAGAGCTGGACCGACAACCCGGACGCCCCGCCCCGGGTTGGCCGAATTTCAAAACGATCACCGGCGTTCGCCGCGCCGGTAGCCACGATGCTAAGCCCATCGACAACAAAAGGGTTTGCGGCCGTGCCGGCACCAGTCATGGGCACGGACTGGCCATCACTGGCCCGGGTCAGGCCCCACGACGTACCGTCAAATCCCAGTACATAATCCTGGGTCGTCAGCTGATCGATATTCGCCGTGTCAAAACTTGCGCTCACGGTTGCGCTGCCCCCGTTGGGGGTAGCCGGGGACACTCCCGGAGCCAGCGAGCTAAAGAAATCGATACCCGCATTGCCATCCAGATCGGTACCGGCCCGGTGTTGCTGGTTGAATTCGGTCGCCAGGGTCACCGCGATCCGCCCCATGGAATTCTTTGCCGGCACCAGCACCTGGTCACGAAAATCCAGCATGGCGCCGAGCTCTCCGCCTGTCAGGCTGTCGGTGACAACCGTCGATGACGCGCCGATACTGATACTGATCTCCAGCCGTTGGGCATCGAAGGTATCCAGTCTGGTGCCCAGAGGAAAATTCAGCAGCCCGGTTACCAGCGGCTGACCGGTGCCAACGAAAACATTGAGCGCTCCATCATCCTGTTTCACGGTCCGGACAGATACCAGTCGGGACAGCTCGTTCACGAGCTGATCCCGCTTATCGAGAAGGTCATTGGGTTGTTGCCCGTCTTGCGGACCGGCATTGATAATTGCCTGGTTGATTTCTGCAATGGCCGAAGTCAGTCCGTTGATTTCATTCACCTGTATGGCAAGATTGCCATTCAATTCGTTACCCAGCGAATCCAGCCGGGCATCCAGGTTCTGAAACCGCCCGGCAAGGGAATCCGCCTCGGTCAGCATGAGTTGCCGGGCCGGGATGGAGGCCGGGTCTGTGGCCACGCCCTGTACCGCATTGAAATAATTCTCCAGTCCGGAACTGAGTCCGGCGCTGGCGTTGCCGAGCAAATCCGACACCCGGGCCGAAAGACTGGCGTAGGTTTCATACTGGGCGCTGGAACTCGTGGTATCGCGCACCTGGTCGGTTATGAACTGATCGAATATGCGTTCGATACCCTGGATCCGTACACCATTTCCCGTGTAACCGGCGCCCGAGAAAGTTGCCGGCCGGGTACCCAGCTCCACTCGCTGGCGACTGTACCCTTCGGTATTGGCATTGCTGATATTGTTACCGGTTACCGACAACGCACTCTGGAACGCCTGTAAACCCGACAAGGCCGAGCCAAGCAGACCTACTGCCATGATCTGTACTCCCTGAAAGGCTTATTGAACATTATGCTTACAGCGCCCTGTCGATATTGTCTGACATTGCATTTCGCAAACGATCGCTATCCATGATTCGGTTGATTTTCACGGCATACTGCGGGTCTGTCGCGTAACCGGCATCCGCGAGTGCCCGCACGAACCCGTCCTGTCCACCAGCTCCGTCCAGCGCGTCCCGGTAACGCGGGTTGCTGCGCAAAAAGTCCGCATAATCGGCAAAACTTTCCGCCGGCGAAGCATAGGCCCGGAAATGGGCGCGCTCCTTGCGCATCAGGCCATCCCTGAACTCCACGGTCTCGGTCATAACCCGGTTTCCCGTCCAGCCAGCATCGGCCTTGATGCCGAACAGGTTGAAACTGTTGCTGCCATCAGGACCGCGAATCATGTGCCGGCCCCAACCGCTCTCCAGTGCTGCCTGCGCAATCAGTACTTCCGGTTCGGTACCCAGACTGTCCGCAGCCTTGCGTGCATGGGGTAGAAGCTCACGAACAAACTCCTCAGGCGTCTCGGGGCGCCAGTCCCTGGCGGTGGCTGCCGCCGGGCCGATCGCGGCAGGCACAGAGATGGAAGATGGCGCCGGCACCTGATAGGCCGGACTGACAGGAATCGGTACCCCGCTCGCCTGGCCGTCGCTTTCCGAACCACGGCTCATTTGGCGCACCATCATTTCCGCCAGGCCCAGTCCTTTCTGCTTGCTGAGATCAATTGCGATCTGGCGATCGAACATGGATTCGTAGGTTTTGGTGTGTTCACCATCGAGCAGGCCTTCGCCCAGGGATGCATCGCGCATACTGCTAAGCATCATCTGTATAAAAAGCGCCTCGAACTGGCCGGCAATCTCGCGCAGGGCAGCCTCGTCATCGCCCTTTGCCTGCGCGCGCAGACTCTGCAGACCCTGGAAATCCATATAGATATCGGTTTGTACTATGGGCGTTGTCATAAAATCAGTATCAATCAGATGACAACCAGCTCTGCCCGCAGGGCACCGGCCTGTTTCAGTGCCTGCAGGATCGCAACGAGATCGGCAGGACTGGCTCCCACGCGGTTAACCGCATTGACTACATCCTGCAGTGTGACGCCCGAGTCGATCATGAACATGTGATTGTCCTTCAGGCTGATATCCAGGTCGCTCTGTTGCGTTATGGCCGTATTTCCCCGCCTCGAAAAGGCACCAGGCTGGCTCACCTGGGTGTTTTCCGTAACCGTAACAACCAGCGTACCGTGTGCCACTGCCGCCGGCAGGATACGCACACGGGAACCGATAACGACGGTACCGGTACGTGAATTGACCACCACCCTGGCGGCGGCCTCACCTGGTTCGAAAGTAATATTCTCTACCAGTGAAGCGAAGGCAACACGCTGGGCCGGTTCGTGCGGCGCACTGACGCGGATGGAAATGGAATCTATCGGCTGGGCAATACCCGTACCCACTGTTTCATTGATTGCCCTGGCAAGCCGGTTGGCTGTGGTGAAATCGGAGCGGTTCAGATTCAGGGTAATGTAGTCGCCTTCAAGGAATGGATTCTTTACCGTGCGCTCAACGATCGCGCCGTTGGGTATGCTGCCGACGCTGGGAATATTGACGGTAATACTCGAGCCATCACTACCGCCAGCGTTCACGCCGCTGACCAGCAGGCTGCCCTGCGCCATGGCATATACCTTGCCATCAGCACCTTTCATCGGTGTCATCAACAAGGTACCGCCACGCAGGCTCTTCGAATTACCGATGGAGGAAACCGTGACATCGATGGTCTGACCCGTTTTGGAAAATGCCGGCAGGGTTGCGTGTACCGCAACCGCCGCGACATTTTTCAGTTGCGGAATCACACCAGGAGGCAACACAATGCCAAACTGCAGCAACATGTTTTTCAAACTCTGTACCGTAAACGGTGTCTGGCTGGTC
This sequence comes from Gammaproteobacteria bacterium, assembly GCA_030621785.1. GTDB lineage: Bacteria > Pseudomonadota > Gammaproteobacteria > DSM-19610 > DSM-19610 > Thiogranum. The sequence goes on from JAUXGZ010000019.1 coordinate 26,818, forward strand.
TGGTCACCGGTTCCGTCCAGACCAACCACCAGACCGTAACCAACCAGCTGGTTGTCGCGCACACCCTGCAGGTGGGTCAGATCCTTGATCCTTTCAGCACCGGAGGTAGTGAAAACCCCTGCCAGTATCAGCGTAAAAAACAGTTTGCGTATCATACTGCTCGATCCTAGTAAGGCCAGATGGGGCTATTGAAAAACTTCGCCAGCCAGCCCATATCGTTGGAATCCGCCAGGAAGCCCTTGCCGCTGTAAGTGATCTGCGCATCGGCAATCTGGGTCGACAGGATGGCATTGTTGGTATTGATGTCTTCCGGCCGGACAATGCCCGCAATCTGGATAAACTCTTCTCCCTGGTTCAGGGTCAGCCATTTCTCGCCGCGCACCACAAGATTGCCGTTCGGCAGCACGTCCGAAATGGTCACGGTTATATTGCCGGTCAGACTGTTGCTCTGCTTGGCCTCCGCCTCACCAGAGAATTCGCGTTCTGCCTTGTAGCCCATTTGCAGCGTATTATCCCTGGTACTTGCCAGCGGGAAGCGCCCCGGCAGATTGAACTGGGGAAACGAGCCGAACAGGATCGGATTCTCAAGTGATCCCGAGCTGTCTTTATCAGCACTGGCATTGGCGGACTTGGATGCCGATGTTTTTTCCAGCAGAATGACGGTGAGTACATCACCGATGCGACGTGCCCGTACATCCTCGAACAAACGCACATCGCGTGCAGCGTGATAAATCGAACCATCGTCCAGGTCGCTGTTCGTGGCGGCGGTCGGGTAGGTGGGCCGGTAGCTTGGCGGCGCCGGCTGCTGAACCGTTGCGCAACCACCAACCATAGTGACCAGTAGCATGGTGACTGTGATTTGACCCGGTGTAGATATCATATCGGCTTTACCTTCAATTCATGCCTACAGGTTGGTAGTCACATACTGCAGCATGCGATCCGTCGTCTGAATCGCCTTGGAGTTCATTTCGTAAGCACGCTGGGTCTCGATCATGTTGACCAGTTCCTCTACCACGTTCACATTGGACGTCTCCAGCGCACCCTGTACCACGCTACCCAGCCCATTCAGGCCCGGTGTACCGGTGCTCGGCGCACCACTGGATGCCGATTCCTGATACAGGTTCTGCCCGATGGCCTGCAGGCCGGTCGGATTGATGAAGTCCGCCAGCTGGATGCTGCCAAGCTGGGTCGGGGATGAACTACCTGGCACCAGCGCTGAAACCACGCCGTCCGAGCCGATGGAAATACTGGTGGCATTGGTCGGAATGGTTATCGCCGGTTGCACAACATAACCGTTGGACGTCACCAGTTGTCCGGTTTCATCCAGTTTGAAGCCGCCATCCCTGCTGTAGGCAATATTTCCATCGGGCTGCAATATCTGAATAAAACCGCGCCCCTGTATGGCTACATCCAGGCTGTTACCGGTCTGGACGATATTACCCAGGGTATGAATCTTTTCGGTCGCTACCGTGCGCACGCCGGTACCCAGCTGCAACCCGGTCGGCAGGCGGGTATTCTGGGAAGTCTGCGCACCGACCTGACGTACATTCTGGTACAACAGATCTTCGAAGGAGGCACGGTCACGCTTGAAGCCGGTGGTATTGACGTTGGCAAGGTTGTTCGAGATCACGCTCATGCGTGCCTGCTGCGCCTCCAGACCGGTCTTCGCTACCCATAATGCCTTGTTCATGAACGGTTACCTCTCGATTCAGTGTTCTGTACCGGGATTATTCCCGGGTGCGGGCTAGCCAATTTCCATCAGCTTGGTGGTGCCCTCATCCATTTCCTTCGCCGTCTGCATGATCTGGACTGACAGCTCGAAGGAACGTGCCAGATCGATCATATTGACCATCGCCTCGACACCACTGACATTGCTGGATTCCAGTGCCCCACTGATCAGCTCCACATCGGAAGCCGGTTCCAGCGATTGCCCCCCGCGGGCACGCAGCAAACCGTCCCGCCCCTTGACCAGTTCATTCGCATCGGTCGAAACCATCTTTATACGGCCGACCTCGGCCAACGTACTGGCCTGCTGGCCAATTGGTTGAACGCTGATCGTTCCATCCACACCGATCTCCAGATTCTGGTACTCCGGAATGAGGATAGGCCCGCTATCACCCAGCACCGGATAGCCGGCACCGGTCAGCAGCTGGCCGTTTATGTTGACGTGCAGATTACCTGCCCGGGTATATGCCTCACTACCATCGGGCGCCTGTACACTGAGCAAGCCGTTACCCGCTACAGCGACATCGAGCTGGCGGCCGGTGGACTGTATAGTTCCCTTCTCAAAGCTTGCCCCGGCCTCCTGTGCAACTGCGTAGGTTCTGGATTCGTGTCCCGAACCGTTAACCATCTGTGCAGCAAAATTGGTAAGATCCGCCTGGAACCCGACCGTGTTGATATTGGCAAGGTTATGCGAGTTCCGCGCCTGGGCCTGCAATATCTGTTTTGCACCGCTTGCCATTACAAACACTACCCGATCCATATCATGCTCCTGCCTCTGTTCTGCCTATATCTAGCGGATGTTGATAATGGTCTGGGTAATGGTATCGGCGGTCGTGATCACCTGGGCATTCGCCTGGAAGTTACGCTGCGCAGTAATCATGTTCACCAGTGCCTCGGTCAAATCCACATTGGAACCCTCAAGGGCTCCGGACTGGATCAGTCCGGCCGCTCCGGTTCCCGGTGATCCCAGTAGTGGTGCACCGGAATCAAAGGACTCGGCCCAACTGGTTTCACCCAACTGGCGCAAGCCCTGCTCGTTGTTGAAAGTGGCGACGGCAACCTGTCCCAGGGTACGCGACTGACCGTTGGTAAACCGCGAGGTAATTACGCCGGTGTCACTGATATCGATACCGCTAAGACGGCCGGTTGCAAATCCGTCCTGGTCCAGGCCATTGACGCTGAAAGGACTGCCGTACTGGGTAGTTTGCGACAGGTCGATATCCACCGTCATTGGTGCTGCGCCGCCACTGGGGGTAAATGACACGTTAATGGGACTGCCACTGTTGAGAACACCGGCATCCGTAAAATCGATGGGTTTAGCACCACCGCCGACATCGTTTCCATCCACGTAAATATAGCTATCCCAGGTATTCGCCGCTGTCTTCTGGTAATACATGGTCGTCAGATGCGGTGAACCCAGGCTGTCATAGGTGGTAAGAGAGGTTGAACTGTTATAGGTATTTGCGTCGTTCGCATCGAAGACTGCGGAAATAGCGGCTGCAGAGGCATTCAGGTTCGCGTTTACATCAATACTGGCCGTTGCCTGCGGCGAAATATCGGAACGATCCAGCTTTAATGCGCCCTTGGCACCGGTTATATTGCCACTCGGATCCGCCTTGA
>JAUXGZ010000055.1 GCA_030621785.1 Gammaproteobacteria bacterium
CGCCACTGAATTGAGTGGCCAGCGTTAGTCCGGATTATACAACGGAAATCAGGAGCTTGCTTTTACATCGCCACGGCCCGCCGAAGTGCCCGGTTAACTGTACTTTCATTCACCATAAATGTAAGCCATCTGTAGGTAAGCCGGGTGTAGGCTCGTCGATGTGCAGTTTTAGTGTTTATAGTTAGAGGAGATTGATCAGCCATGATCACTGTAATTCAGAACAGGTATCTGCCCGTCGCCCTGGGCCTTTGCGTTTCCCTCGCCGCCGTCAGCATGCCGGACAGCGCGGCCGCGGCGGTTGCCATCACGAATGATCCTGCCACTTTCGGATTTCTGGAGAAACCCACCGGCAAACCCGATGAACCATCGTTTGGCGGCTTTAATTACTGGATCTCCGGCAGGGACCTGCCCGATTTTCGGGCCAATGACCAGTACCTGAACGAGGGCGACGAAACCCTGGAATCCAACACCATCGCCTTTGACCTGGGTAAACAGCCTGAATTGTCGGAAACCCCTTTCAATTTTTCGATCCAACATGACAAGGGCAAGAATTACTCCTTCAGCCTGACCAATACGCTGACCAACACAACCAGCGTGCTGTGCTGGGGTATCGAGTGCCCGGTTGGGGACGTGAACAAAAACTCGGCGACTCTGGGTGGCAAAACGCCAATCACCAACTGGAATGGCCTGCAGATCCAGGTGCGTTCACAAGAGGTCATTCCCTCAAGTGTGCAAATAGAGAATCTTACACTGACCGGTGTGGATATCGCCCCTGGCAGTGACCCGTTATTCGATGGCACCGTTACACCTGCCACACCCAGTACACTGCCCTTTGACCCTCCCGGTCGGGTGGGTCAGTGGCTTCTCGGCGAAGATAATGACCTGACATTGAACAGCTGGGAATTGAGCGGCACGGTTACACTCATGCGGACCGACGATGCCAGATCAGACCGTAACAAGGTTCGCCTGGCGGTGGATTTTGTCAACGACACGCGCATCCCGCCACCGTCCCTGGTTCCGCTACCCGCAGCATTGCCGCTGTTTGCTTCAGCCCTCGGCCTGCTGGGCGCGGTAGCGCGCCGCCGGCGCAGCAGCTCACGGTAGTTCCCGGAAAAACGCAGTACGCCCAAAACCCGGCTCAGGCCGGGTTTTGTATATTGGAGTCGGTGACTGCGGAAAGTCAGCAATCCGGCATCTGTGTGATTCCGGAATACAAGTCCCGTTTTACACGAATAGGCGCTCTTCAGGCCACCGGGGCGTCCAGTCAGGCGGACCACCCTGGAGCAGTATTTGTCACCACCCCCGTTACTTCTTACAATCAGTGTACCAGCACAGCCGCGAGGAACACCATGAGCACATACGCACCGCAAATCAAGGACGACCCGATGTACCGCCTGTTGCGCGACGGGGAAGTCGACGCCTTCAACCAGCGGCGTGCCAGTGGCGAGACCTGCGACCTGACCGGTTGTGACTTTCGCACTCTGGATCTGCGCAAACTCGAGGCCGATGGCCTGGACCTGCGACATGGCTACTTCCGCCAGTCCGACCTGCGGGGCGTGGATCTTTCCGGTGCCAACCTGGAAGGCGCCAGCATCAACGCTGCCAAGATTTCCGGCGCCTATTTTCCGCGCGAGCTAAGTGCCGAAGAGATCTCGCTGTCGCTGTCGCACGGTACCCGCATGCGCTACAGTTGCTGATCAGTCGGCAACCTCCAGCAGCGGTACATAACCTGCGTACCAGAATACCGAATCCCCCAGCAAGGCGCGCACCTGGTCCAGATGTGCCTGTATGTGCTCATGCAGCGTCTGATCACCTTTCAGACCGTCCAGCTGCAGACCAAGCGCACTGAGCGCAGCCGTGGCGGACGGTAGCGGGCTGTCATCCAGCGCAATGCGTCCGTCCAGCATGGGGATCAGCGGCGTGTCGCTCTGCAACCAGCGCTGGTTGCGGTAGTAGCGCTTCCAGGCCAGGCGCACCATCGCTTCCGCTGCCACCTGCAGTGCCTGGTCCCCGACCTGCCGGTTCCAGTCGTACAGGCCCTGTGCTACCAGCGCATAATCTTCCAGTGTCGCGGCGGCCAGAACCTGTTCATCCTCCCGCGCGCGCACCAACCGGCTGCCGTCCCACAGGCCCTCAATGATACAGGCGGTCAGTTGCTCACCTGCCTGGCGGTAACGCCGGTCATCCGTTGCGGCGTAACCGGCCGCCAGGGCGCTCAGCGCCAATCCGTTCCAGGCGGCCAGACCCTTGGTGTCGGGCAACAGGGAGCGCTGCTGCCTGGCGGCCTGCAGCTTCTGGCGGGCCGCCGCAAGCACCTGCTCCAGCCGGTTTTCCTTCCAGCCCAGTTGAACGGCGATTTCGGCCGGGGTTCCCTGCCAGCGTGGCAGCCGGCCGTACTCTGAATCCGCCGGGGCGGTATTGAACCAGGCCGCACGCACGGCCGCGAGCTGCTCCGCATCCAGCAGTTTTTTCAGCTCGTCTGCTTTCCACTGGTAATAGAAGCCTTCCCGCCCCTGCGCATCCACGGCCGAAAAACTGCCAATGAAGCAGCCGTCGTCACGCTGCATTTCGCGCAACATGAAATCCAGGGTATCGAGCGCCGTGTTCCGGTACTGTTGTGCATCGAACTGTGCAGCCGCTTCCAGGTACAGCACGACCAGCTGGGCATTGTCGTACAGCATCTTTTCATAGTGCGGTATCTGCCAGCCGGGGTCAGTCGAGTAGCGGAAAAAACCGCCACCGACCTGGTCGTGCATGCCCTGGCCGGCCATGCGATTCAGGGTCACGGTCAGGAAATCATCCAGTGAATGCCGGTCATCGGTGCTGCGTATCCACAGCAGGGTGCGCAGCTGGGCCGCCATGGGGAATTTGTTCTGCTGTCCGAAGCCGCCGTCGAGCTCGTCACCGAGCTGCTGCGCCTCGACCATCATGTTATGAATAGCGGACGTGTTGACCGGCTTTTTTCCGGCTTTCGCCTTGCGTAGCCGGCGCCACTCATCCAACCCATTGCGGGCCGCCTGGCGCAGTTCTTCAGGCTGTTTCGCCCAGCGCTGGTGCAGTGCTTCCAGGATGCCGGCAAAGCGGTCGCGCGGCACGTAGGTCATGCCGACCAGGGGGTAGCCTTCCGGTGTCAGGAAGACATTCAGCGGCCAGCCGGCGCGCCCCTGGGTCAGCTGCACAAACTCGATCAGGTGTGCATCCAGTGCCGGATCCAGCTCCCGATCCACCTTGACCGGAATGAAATACTCGTTGAGCACTTTTGCCAGCGCCGGATCACGATAACTCTCACGCTGCATGACATGGCACCAGTGGCAGGAAAAGTAACCGATCGACACCAGTAGAGGCCGGTTGAGCTCGCGCGCTTTTTGCAGGGTCTCGCGACTCCAGGTTTGCCAGTGCACCGGGTCTTCACCGTGCATGGCAAGGTAGGGAGACGGGTTGTCAGCCAGCTGGTTCTGCAGCTCCGCCCCGCCTGCCGTCAGCATGGACGACAGCAGCAGTACGAATACCAGTATCTTGTGGTGCAACATATTATCCCGGCGGCGTGTGCTGCTCCTCGTCCTCGACGCGGTCCAGCTCCTCATCCATCTCAGCTTCGCTCATGGGCTGGTACGCCGTATCGGCGGCCTGATCCTTGTCCTTTTCCGGCGCAAAGCGTTCGCCCATAAATACCCCGACCTCGAACAGCAGCCACATGGGAATGGCCAGCAGGGTCTGGGAAATGATATCCGGCGGGGTCAGCATCATACCGATGACAAAGGCGCCCACGATGACGTAGGCGCGCTTGCCACGCAGCGATTTCGGTTCCACCGCACCGGTCCAGATCAGCAACACCACGGCGACCGGCACCTCGAAAGCAATACCGAAAGCAAAAAACAGGGTTAGTACGAAATCGAGGTAGCGGCTAATGTCGGTCATCACCTCGACACCTTCCGGCGCGGTATTGGTCAGGAAACCGAACACCAGTGGAAACACGGCAAAATAGGCAAAGGCTGCGCCGAGGTAGAACAGCAGGGTACTGGAAACCAGTAGCGGCACCACGCGATTGCGCTCGTGCAGGTACAGTCCCGGTGCGATAAAAGACCAGACCTGGTAGAGAACATACGGCATGGAAATAAAGATCGCCGTCATCATGGCCAGTTTAAAGGGGGTGAAAAACGGCGAGGCCACATCGATCGCGACCATCGAACTGCCTTCCGGAAGATGTGCCGTCAACGGGCCGGACAGCCAGGTAAACAGCCAGTTGGCAAACGGGGTGAGGGCCAGGAAAACCACCACCACTACCAGCACCACGCGCAGCAGACGGTCGCGTAGTTCGATCAGATGGGAGACAAAGGGCTGTTCGTTGCCGTCTTCCGCTTCCGGTGACTGGTTGTTATCCGCTGGCGTCATTCGACTTCTGTGTTATTGCTTTGGCTTCGGCTGCCGGTTCAGGGTCGACAACCGGGTCCTGCAGCTCATCGACCATAGCCGTGGTTTCCGCAACAGAATCCTTCACCCCGGCGAGCGTCTGCCGGGTGTCTTCGACAATATCATACAGGCCCTCGGTTCCGGCCTGTTTGGCCAGCGTCTTTTTGAGTTCATCGGCGGCAAGCTCGCGATCGATCTCCGCTTTCACCGTGCCCACAAAACGCCGTGCCCGGCCGACCCACAGGCCGGCGGTACGCGCTACGCGAGGCAGGCGTTCCGGGCCTATTACCAGCAGCGCAACTACACCGATTATCGTCAGCTCCCAGAAACCAATGTCGAACATAATCGTTCAACGCAAGCCCGAGCCCGCGTCAGACCTTGTTCTTTTTAGTGGAAGTAACTTCACCGTCGATCACATGGCCGCCGCTGTTGTCACCCAGCTTTTCACTGTCCTGCTTGTCGTCTTCTTTCATGGCCTGCTTGAAACCCTTGATCGCATTACCAAGATCACCGCCCACGTTGCGCAGGCGCTTGGCGCCAAACAGCAACAGAACGATGGCAAGAACGATCAACAGCTGCCAGATACTGATACCCATACATCTCTCCTGTAATCGGGAGCAGGTACTACCTGCCCCCGGAATACGCTACTTGCGTGCGGCCTTCTCTTCCAGACCGGACAAACCAAAGCGGCGTTCCAGTTCGTTCAATACCCGTTCCGGGTCTATATCCTGGTGAACCAGCATAACCAGCGTATGAAACCATAAATCCGCGGTTTCATAAACCAGTTGATCGGCATCTCCGCCTTTTGCTGCAATCACCGTTTCGGTGGCTTCCTCACCAACTTTTTTCAGAATCGTGTCCAGGCCCTTGTGATACAGGCCGGCAACGTAGGAAGACTCCGGATCTGCCTGGCGTCGCTGCTGCAGCACCCCGGTCAGTTTTTTAAGGGTATCACCTGGCATATCAGTGTTTTCCGTACATTTCAGAGGGATCTTTCAGCACCGGTTCGACGGTTTCCCAAACTTCATTCTCCAGACGCTGGAAAAAACAGCTACGCCTGCCGGTATGACAGGCAATCCCACCTTTTTGTTCAACCTGCAGAATAATCACATCGTTATCGCAGTCCAGGCGAATTTCCCGAATAAGCTGTGTATTGCCGGATTCCTCACCTTTGTGCCACAACTTGCCGCGCGAACGGGACCAGTACACCGCGTGACCCTGATCTGCGCTGAGTTGTAGCGCTTCGCGGTTCATCCAGGCAAACATCAGCACCCGGCCATCGGCAGCATCCTGTGCAATGACGGGCACCAGGCCGTCCGCATTCCATTTTATGGCATCGAGCCAGTTGTCAGTCATCACCACACCTGTTTCAGTACTGCAGTTTTCAGATTAGTGGGCACGGGTTCTGCCCGGGTGCTCCGTTGGGGGCCGTCGGCCGCAGGGATGCGGCCGCCGAGCGTACAGGGACGTATTTACAGCGTGCCCCGAACGGAGCACCCGGGCAGAATCCGTGCTCCTCCGCGGCATCGGGGTTCGTTACAGGCGGACTTCGATGCCGCGGGCGGCCATGTGCTGCTTGGCTTCGGCGATGGTGTATTCGGCAAAGTGGAAAATGCTGGCGGCCAGCACCGCGTCGGCCTTGCCTTCCAGCACACCGTCGGCGAGGTGATCCAGCGTGCCTACGCCACCGGAAGCGATAACCGGCACATCGACCGCCTCGCATACCGCGCGCGTCAGCGCCAGGTCAAAACCGTTTTTGGTGCCATCACGATCCATGCTGGTCAGCAGGATTTCACCGGCACCGTAATCGACCATTTTCCGTGCCCACTCTATGGTATCGATACCGGTGGGTTTGCGACCACCGTGGGTAAAGATTTCCCAGCACGGCGCGCCACCCCCTGTGCCGTCGTCCACCTGCTTGGCATCGATGGCCACCACGATGCACTGTGAGCCGAAACGCTCGGCGGCATCGCGTACGAATTCCGGATTGAACACCGCGGCGGTATTGATCGCCACCTTGTCGGCACCGGCGTTGAGCATGCGGCGTATATCAGCCGGCTCGCGAATACCACCACCCACCGTGAGCGGAATAAAAACTTCCCCGGCCACCTGCTCCACCACGTGCACCATGGTGTCGCGCTGCTCGTGGCTGGCGGTGATATCCAGGAAGGTCAGCTCGTCAGCACCCTCGGTATCGTAGCGGCGGGCGACCTCGACCGGATCACCGGCGTCGCGGATATCGACGAACTGCACCCCCTTGACGACCCGTCCGCCATCAACGTCCAGGCAGGGAATGATGCGCTTTGCCAGTGACATGGTTTCAGCCGTCGACGAGCTTTTGCGCTTCGGCGAGGTCGATGGTGCCCTCGTACAGGGCGCGGCCGATGATGGTACCCATAATGCCTTCGTCGGCGACCGCCTGCAGCGCGCGGATATCGTCGAGCCCGGTGACGCCACCGGACGCGATGACCGGAATGGTGATGGCGCTGGCCAGCCGTGCCGTGGCCTCCGCATTCACCCCCTGCATCATGCCGTCGCGGCTGATGTCCGTGTAGATGATGGCTTCCACCCCGTCGCGCTCGAAGTGCTGCGCCATGTCGATAACATCGTGGTGGGACAGCTTGGACCAGCCATCGATGGCGACCTTGCCGTCCTTTGCATCCAGACCGACGATGATATGCCCGGGAAATTCCAGGCACAGATCGTTGATGAAGTGTGGCGCACTCACGGCCCGCGTGCCGATGATGGTGTACTGCACACCGGCATCCAGGTACAACTGCACGGTATCCTCGTCGCGGATTCCGCCACCGACCTGGACCGGCACTTCCGGAAACGCCGCAGCGATGCGGTGCACGACGTCGGCATTCACCGGCTTGCCGGCGAACGCTCCATTGAGGTCTACCAGGTGCAAACGACGCGCACCCGCATCCACCCAGCGCTGCGCCATTTCCAGCGGGTCATCGGCAAACACGGTTTCGTCTTCCATACGCCCCTGGCGCAGGCGTACACACTTGCCATCCTTGAGATCAATGGCAGGAATCAACAACATGTCCGTACCCTCGTGTTAGTTCGTGCGGTGTTCACCATGTTCTCATGCTTCGCCGCTCCACGCAGCGAAGTTTTTCAGCAACTGCAGGCCGGCGTGCTGGCTTTTCTCCGGATGGAACTGTACCGCAAACAGGTTTTCCCGGGCCAGCGCGCAACAAAAGTCGCCACCATACTCCGTAGTGGCTGCCCGGTGCGCCGGATCGGCCGGATCCGCATAGTAGCTGTGAACGAAGTAGAAGCGGCTGTCCTGCGGAATATCCTGCCACAGGGGGTGCGGTTTGCGGTGCACCTGGTTCCAGCCCATGTGCGGCACCTTGAGCCTGTCGCCGCTGGCCGGATCAACCAGATCGCTGGCAAAACGTCGTACCTGCCCGGGCAACAGGCCCAGGCAGCGGGTGCCGGTGTTTTCCTCGCTGTGCTCGAGCAGGGCCTGCATACCCAGGCAAATGCCCAGCACAGGCTTGCTGGCAGCCGCCTCGCGCACCACTTCGTCCAACCCGGTACGCGCCAGCTCGTCCATGCAGTGCCCGATACCGCCCACGCCCGGAAAAACCACCCGGTCCGCAGACAGGATATCCGCCGCTACCGAGCTGACCAGCACGCGGGTGTTGCCGGCGACGTGCTCTACCGCCTTGGCAATGGAATGCAGGTTCCCCATTCCGTAATCGATAATGGCAATTGAAGACATGATGTGCACGATCCGGCGCCAGGCCGGTCCTGTTCCCCTGCTTACAGGCTCCCTTTGGTGGATGGCATCATACCCGCCATGCGTGGATCGGGCTCGGCGGCCATGCGCAAAGCGCGACCAAAGGCCTTGAATACCGTTTCAGCGATGTGGTGGGCATTGTCACCACGCAGACAATCGATATGCAGGGTAACACCGGCATGATTCACGAAACCCTGAAAAAATTCGTGGAACAGGTCGACATCGAACTCGCCGATGCGGGCACGGGCGAACTGCACATGGTATTCGAGCCCCGGTCGGCCGGAAAAATCGATCACCACTCGTGACAGCGCCTCGTCCAGCGGCACAAAGGCGTGGCCGTAACGACGGATACCGCGCTTGTCTCCCAAGGCCTTTGCGAAGGCCTGGCCAAGCGTGATGCCAATATCCTCTACCGTGTGATGAGCATCGATCTGCAGATCACCCTCGGCCTCGATGGACAAATCCAGCAGCCCGTGACGGGCTACCTGGTCCAGCATATGCTCCAGGAAAGGTACACCAACATTTAACCGGGCCTCCCCCGTGCCGTCCAGCTCGAGGTCTACCCGGATGCGGGTTTCCAGCGTATCTCGTTGTATTTGCGCATTTCTTGATGTCATTTGGGCCGCATTTCGCCTCCCTGGGCTATTCTCGTCAGCATCCTAGCGGAAATGAAGCGGTTAGAGAACCACCCCGGTATGCTTATATAGTTGATCCGCACCCCTGAATTTGCTCAAATTGGCACAAAGTTGCTCACCTGGGCCAGGGACATGCCAACCAGAAAGCTTGAAAAAGTAGTCTCGCTACACGATATCCGGGTCGCCTGCCTGGAATGCAGCCTGAACGAAATCTGCCTGCCGGTAGGTGTAGACGCCGACGATATCGAGCAGCTCGATGCCATCATCGACCGCAAACGTCCCCTGCCGCGTGGCGATCACCTGTTCCGCGCCGGCGACGCGTTTAAATCAATTTTTGCCGTCCGCGCCGGTTCCCTGAAGACCTACGCAACCTCGCAAAGCGGTCAGGAACAGGTCATGGGCTTCCACCTGCCGGGAGAACTGGTCGGGCTGGATGCCATCGCCAGGAACGCCCACCCACTGTCCGCCAGGGCGCTGGAAACGACCAGTGTCTGTGAAATCCCTTTTACCGATCTGGAAGAACTGAGCATGCAACTACCCGGCCTGCAACGCGAGCTGTTGCGGGTCATGAGCCGGGAAATCCACGACGACGAGCAAAACATGGTGATTCTGGGGCAAAAATCCGCCGAGGAACGGCTGGCCGCCTTCCTGATCGGACTCTCCAACCGCTTCCACCGACGTGGTTTTTCTGCCAGCCAGTTCAACCTCAGCATGTCCCGCGGGGATATCGGCGACTACCTCGGCCTGGCGCTGGAAACCGTCAGTCGTCTATTCACCCGCTTCCAGAACGATGGCCTGCTACGCGTGGACCGCAAGCACATCGAGTTGCTCAACCGCGACCGGCTGTGCCTGTTCTCGGGGGCTCGCTGCCATCAGCACCAGGCGGAAACAGCCAAAAGTTCCCGGTCAAATTAAGTTTTTAAGCAATTTCTGATGCAGGCTTGATCTGGGTCAATGCCGGAAAACGTCTGGACCCCCACGATTGAGCCCGATTTTTCAACATACCCTGGGGAGAGACCTGTGATCACACTGAAAAAGACCGCACTAACCACGGCGCTGCTGGCGATGGTCGCTTCTGCACCCGCCCTGGCCTACCAGAAAGGTGATTTTATCGCCCGCGCCGGCTGGGCCAAGGTCGTCCCCTCCAGCGACGAGTCCGACACTTTCAACGGATCGGCGCTCAGGGGCACCAATTCCAAGGTAAAGGTCAGCAATGCTGACAGCCTGGGACTGACCTTTGCCTATATGCTGACCGATAACGTTGGTGTCGGCCTGCTGGGCGCCTATCCGTTCAAACACGACATCAAGGGTAAATCCGGTGCGCTCAGGGGTTCCGGCAAGCTTCTCGATACCAAGCAGCTGCCACCGACGCTCACCCTGCAGTGGCACTTCAACCCGGGCTATCACCTGCACCCCTACATCGGCGCCGGGGTGAACTATACCTACTTCTTTGACCAGAACACCAACGGCGCGCTGAAGGGCACCAGCATGGATCTGAATAACAGCTGGGGACTCGCCGGTGAAGCCGGCATCGACTACACCTTCTGGAACGATTACCTGGTCAGCGCACAGGTCTGGTACATTGATATCGACACCAAGGCGAAGTCATCGTCGTCCGCCATCGGCGATGCCACTGTCGATATCGATCCATGGGTATTCATGCTCGGCGTCGGCAAGAAATTCTGATATTGTTGGCCCTGCTCGGAGGGCGGCGGCCTCGGTGCCGCTGCCCTTTTCAGTCTAAAAATCATCTACGCACAGGAATACGCTATGGACTCACAGACCACGTATAACTATAAGGTCGTGCGCCAGTTCGCCGTGATGACCGTCGTATGGGGCATCGTCGGGATGCTGGTCGGCGTCTTTATCGCGGCAGAACTGGTATGGCCCCAGCTCAGCATGGATCTGCCCTGGTTCCACTTTGGCCGGCTGCGTCCGCTACACACCAACGCCGTCATCTTCGCCTTCGGCGGCTCGGCGCTGTTTGCAACCTCGTACTACGTGGTGCAACGTACCTGCCAGACCCGGTTGTTCGCCAGCGGCCTCGCGGCGTTCACCTTCTGGGGCTGGATGCTGGTCATCGTGCTGGCGGCAATCAGCTTCCCGCTCGGCATCACCACCAGCAAGGAATACGCCGAACTGGAATGGCCTATCGACATACTGATCACCGTAGTCTGGGTGTCCTACGCGGTCGTATTCTTCGGCACCATCGTCAAGCGCAAGGTCAAGCATATCTACGTGGCCAACTGGTTCTACGGCGCCTACATCCTGACCATCGCGGTACTGCACCTGGTCAACAGCGCCGCAGTACCGGTCAGCCTGACCAAATCCTACTCGGCCTACCCGGGCGCTATCGACGCCATGGTGCAGTGGTGGTACGGCCACAACGCCGTGGGCTTCTTCCTGACCGCCGGCTTCCTCGGCATGATGTATTACTTTGTGCCCAAGCAGGCCGGGCGCCCGGTCTATTCCTACCGGCTCTCCGTGGTACATTTCTGGGCGCTGATCTCGACCTATATGTGGGCCGGCCCGCACCACCTGCACTACACGGCGCTGCCGATGTGGGCGCAGTCGGTGGGCATGGTGTTCTCGCTGATCCTGCTGGCACCCAGTTGGGGCGGCATGATCAACGGCATCATGACGCTGTCGGGCGCATGGCACAAACTACGTGACGACCCGATTCTCAAGTTCCTGATCGTGTCCCTGTCTTTCTACGGTATGTCCACCTTCGAGGGACCGATGATGGCCATCAAAACGGTCAACGCCCTGTCGCATTACACCGACTGGACCATCGGCCACGTACACTCCGGAGCACTGGGCTGGGTTGCCATGGTATCCATCGGCTCGGTGTACTTTCTGATTCCGAAACTGTTCGGTCGTGAGCAGATGTACTCAGTCCGGCTCATCGACTGGCATTTCTGGATGTCTACCATCGGCGTGGTGCTGTATATCGTCTCCATGTGGATCTCCGGCGTCATGCAGGGCCTGATGTGGCGGGCAGTCAATAGCGACGGTACGCTCACCTACAGCTTTGTCGAATCCCTGCAGGCCATGTACCCGTTCTACTTCGTGCGCTTTCTCGGCGGCGCACTGTTCCTGTCCGGCATGTTCCTTATGGCCTACAACGTCATCAAAACCGTATCCGGCGCACGTGCTTTCAATGCCCCGGTTCCGCAATCGGCCTGAGCCAGGAGATTTGTCATGAGTCATGAAGTAGTCGAAAAAAATATCGGCCTGATGGTGGTACTCATCCTGCTGGTCATCAGTATCGGCGGCCTGGTGGAGATCGTGCCGCTGTTCTTCCTTAAGAGCACCACCGAGCCGGTGGAAGGTTTGAAGCCCTACACCGCGCTGCAACTCGAGGGGCGCGATATCTACATCCGCGAAGGCTGTTACCTGTGTCATTCGCAGATGATCCGCCCTTTCCGGGCCGAGACCGAACGTTACGGCCACTACTCGGTAGCCGGTGAGTTTGTCTACGACCACCCTTTCCAGTGGGGTTCCAAGCGAACCGGTCCGGACCTGGCGCGCGTCGGTGGACGCTACAGCGATGACTGGCATCGCGTGCACATGACCAACCCGCGGGATGTGGTGCCGGAGTCCAACATGCCCAGCTTCCCGTGGCTGGCGGAGGACGGACTCGACGGCGAACTGACACCGAGAAAACTCAAGGTCATGCGCCTGCTGGGGGTTCCCTATACCGATGAAGACATTGCCGGCGCTTCTGCAGCCGTAAAGGACAAAACCGAGCTCGATGCACTGATTGCCTATCTGCAGAACATGGGCACCGTCATTTCCTCGCGGAGGTAGACAGCATGGATATCAATACATGGCGTGGCATCTTCACCACCCTGGCGCTGGTCGCCTTCGTGGGAGTGTGGATATGGGCCTGGAGCAGCAAGCGCAAGAGTGCCTTTGACGAAGCTGCGAACCTGCCGTTCGCAGATGACGACATCGACGAAAATAGCAAGGGTGGCCATCATGGTTGACAGTGAATTTGAATTTACCAGTAATTTCTGGAACATCTGGATTATCGTCCTGACGGTGGGTAACATCCTTGCCTGCTGGTGGCTGGTGCGCTGGACCAGCAAGCCCACCGCTGGCGAAGCGGCGACCGGCGACATAACCGGGCACACCTGGGATGAGGGTACGCTGGCCGAGTACAACAATCCCTTGCCCCGCTGGTGGCTGTGGCTGTTCTATATCACCATGATTTTTTCAGCCATCTACCTGGCGCTGTACCCGGGCCTGGGTACTTTCCGGGGCTTGCTCAACTGGACCCAGCAGGGCCAGTACGACCAGGAAATACAGGCCGCCCAGGAAAAATACGGCCCGTTATTCGAGAAGTACGCCGCCCAGCCCATCGCTACCGTAGCAGGGGATCCGGAAGCACTGAAAATCGGACAGCGCCTGTTCCTCAACTACTGCGCCAGCTGCCACGGCTCGGACGCCGGTGGCAGCCCGGGCTTCCCCAGCCTCAAGGATGGTGACTGGTTGTATGGCGGTGAGCCCGACACCATCAAACTGAGCATCCTGGATGGTCGTACCGGCGCCATGCCCGCCTGGGGTGCCGTTCTGAATGACCAGGGAGTGGATGAAGTGGCCGCCTATGTCATCAGCCTGAGTGGACGCGATGCCGATGCTGCAAAAGTCGCGGCCGGCAAGACCCATTTCGCCAGCTACTGTGCCGCCTGTCATGGCGCGGACGGCAAGGGCAACACGGCGATGGGTGCACCGAACCTGACCGACAACATCTGGCTGTACGGGGGCTCCCCGGGCGTGATTCAGCAGACGATCGCCAATGGCAGAAACGGCCGCATGCCGTCACACCGGGATTTCCTGGGTGAGGACAAGGCGCACCTGCTGGCCGCCTACATCTACAGCCTGAGCAACCAGTAAGCTGGCGCGACGTGTCCACGAAACCGACCTCAAACACTGCCGCGGAGTCCGTCAAGGACTCCGCACAGGAAGAAATCTACGCCAAACACGCAAAGGTATACCCGCGTGAAGTGCAGGGGATATTTGCGACCCTGCGCACGCTCGGCGTGGTGGTATTGCTGGGACTGTTCTACGGCGTCGCCTGGCTGACCTGGGACGGGCACCAGGCGGTGCTGCTGGATCTGCCGGGACGCAAGTTCTATATTTTCAGCCTGACATTCTGGCCGCAGGACTTCTTCTACTTTGCCTGGTTGCTGATCATCGCCGCGCTGGCGCTGTTCTATGTTACCTCGCTGGCCGGGCGACTGTGGTGTGGCTACGCCTGTCCACAGACGGTCTGGACCGAGATCTTTCTGCGCATCGAGCGTACCATCGAGGGCAGTCGTAACCGGCAGATCAAGCGTGACGAGGCGCCCATGTCACTGGCCAAGTTCCGCATAAAGGCCACCAAGCACGCCATCTGGATCCTGTTCTCGCTGTATACCGGTTTTACCTTCGTCGGCTATTTCACCCCGATTCGTGAACTGTCACTGAAACTGGTTGAATTCAACCTGGGGCCGTGGGAATCCTTCTGGATTTTCTTCTACGGCTTTGCCACCTACGGCAACGCCGGCTGGATGCGCGAGCAGATATGCATCTACATGTGCCCCTATGCACGCTTCCAGGCCGCCATGTTCGACCGTGATACGCTGGTCATTGCCTACGATGAAGAACGTGGTGATCCGCGCGGTGCACGCAAAAAGAACGCGGTTCCCGGCGAAGTTGGTCTGGGTGACTGTGTGGACTGCACCCTGTGTGTCCAGGTCTGCCCGACCGGAATCGATATACGCGACGGCCTGCAATACCAGTGCATCGGTTGTGCCGCCTGCATCGATGTCTGTGACGACGTCATGGACAAGATGGGCTATCCGAGGGGCCTGGTGCGTTATACCACCGAGCATGCCATGCAGGGCAAAAAATCGAGCATCCTGCGGCCGCGTACCATCATGTACACCGTGCTGCTACTGGCCCTGACCTTTGGCCTGGTGTACTCCATCAGCCAACGCACCCCGTTGAACCTGGACGTCATTCGCGATCGCAACAGCCTGTACCGGGAGACAAACGAGGGCCTGGTGGAGAACGTCTATACCCTGAAAGTCATCAACAAGGCTGAAGAGGCGCGTCGTTACCACCTGGAAGTGACCGGTCTCGAAGGTATGCAGCTGAAAATGGCGGCGAAAGTCGTGCAGGTGCCTGCCGGGAAAGTGCTCAGCCTGCCGGTTTCCGTGCAAATCGATCCGGTCGTACTCAAACGTGCAGCCAACGAAATCGATTTCATAATATCGGATATCGATCACCCTGAAATTACCCACACGGAAAAAGCCCGCTTTCTGGGCCCGGTACTGGGAAGGTAAAGAGTATGACTGATCAAACCGCGATGGCGGATATACGGCCCTGGTACCGCCAGGCATGGCCCTGGTTTCTGATCTCGCTGCCCGCCAGTGCCGTCATTGGTGGCATCATTACCATTATCATCGCGGTGAACGGCGCCGACCCGCTGGTCGTCGACGATTATTACAAGGAAGGGCTGGCGATCAACGAACAGAAGCATCGCCAGGCGGCGGCAGCCGACATGGGACTGAACGGCCTGTTGCGTAGCAACGGCGAACAGGTGACCCTGGCGCTATCCCACACCAGCCCGATCGACGATGATCAACTGGTGTTGCGCATTGTCCATTCCACGCGTCCGGAACTGGATCGCGAACTGGCCCTGCTGCGTACCGGAGACGGACAGTACGCTGCAGCCATGCAGGCGCTGCCGGCGGGAACCTGGTATCTACGCCTGGAAGACAGCGCGCAGACCTGGGAGATCCGCGCCCGGATGGTAACAGACGGTCCTTTTCAGGCCTACCTGAAACCACAAAGCCAGGGGACCTCCAGTTAATCAGAAGTTCCTTAATCTGGTGCCATTCACCTGATGGCACCAGTCCGGACTTCTTCACTGCGGGTCGGGGTGCTATTATCAGGCCAGGAAGGGGAAAACAGATGAACGCCGGGGCCAACATGCAAGACAATAACCGTGAAGAGGGTATACCCGTAATCCAGCGGATCGTTGCGGTATTGTGGCCCTCGTTCCTGACCGCCGGTGTTGCCACCGGTCTGTTTTTTACCGTATTTCACCCTGAAGAACTGTTGATACTGACCGGTCATACAACCGTCAGCCACATGGGTGCCTACAGTATCGGCTTTTTCCTTTTCTGGCTGCTGACCGCCATTAGCTGCGCACTGACCTGCTACTTCCAACGCCCCTGTCACCAGATCAAGGGCCGCCGGGGTTAGCCCGATGGTGGTGATCAGGTCTGCAGCCAGAAGGTAACCGGTCCGTCGTTTACCAGTCCGACCTGCATGTCGGCGCCAAAAATCCCGCTGGCGACGGGTGCGTAGTGCTGGCCGGCCTGATCGAGCAGGTATTCATACCAGTGCTTTCCTTCTGCCGGCCCGGCGGCTGTCGAGAAGCCGGGGCGCGTACCCTTGCCGGTATCTGCGGCCAGTGTGAACTGCGGCACCAGCAGCAGACCGCCACCGATATCCGTGAGACTGCGGTTCATGCGCCCCTGGGCATCCGCAAACACCCGGTAGCCGAGCAGACGCTGCAACAAACGATCCGCCTGCGACTGGCCATCACCACGCTCCACGCCAATCAAAACCAGCAACCCCGCTTCGATGACCGCAACACGCCGGCTGTCCACTTCTACCCAGGCTTCCCGTACCCGCTGCAGCAAACCAATCAAGACAATTGCCCGAGAGCTTCCTTCTCCTGAAGCCTGAAGTCAGATGAACAGGCAGATATCTGCGGCGGCCGCCACTGGCAGGAAGTAGGTAGCGCCCACGTAGTCGTTTACTTCCGGGATGAAGTCGTTGTTGTCGAAACCGAACACATCCACGGTCATCTGACAGGCTACCATTTTCACTTCGGCTTCGAGACACAGGTCACGCAACTCTTTCACCGTCGCCACACCCTTGTTCGCAAAGGTCTTCTTCATCAGCGTAGTCGCTACCTTCTCGAAACCCGGGACACCCGCCATCAGCAGGTTGGGCATATTCCAGTT
>JAUXGZ010000099.1 GCA_030621785.1 Gammaproteobacteria bacterium
GCCTTTCATGTTACGTATGATACCGTTTTGTACTACCCCTCCGCTGGCAGACTGGAACAGAACGCCGGCAGAAACGCTACCGGCTGGAGTGCTGCAACTGATTGATGCGCCACTGCCCGAACACGTGGTCGCCCCGGCAATGTGGAACCCACCCAGGTCGACCGTTACTGCCGGTGCATTGACCTGGATACCGCTCAGATTTGGGTCAAAGGCGATGAGATCGAGATTGCCGGTCAGGCGATAACTGCCAGGTTGAGTGATGGTCACCGGGAAGCCCGGCGTATCACCCGGGAAGCATCCCGTGTTTACGGCACAGGCCTGGGTGATTTCGAGCTGGCCGTCGGACGCAAAGACCGGTGCAGTAGAGATTATGGTGGTGATGGCCATCAGCAGCCTGGCGACATGAAAATGGGTGCGCATACTTCCTCCGGTTCGACACGTTTTCCGCTTCACGCTCCCGGTACTCGGGAACCGTCGGTGCGTATCTTCTCATTGTTATTAAAGGCTTGAGGCTAATTTAAACCAGAAGCCGTGAACGTACCGGCCAGCAGCCCGCTTCCATGGAGTGTAGACCACTTCTTGCCTATTGCCAGTTTCTGCTCAGCCGTGCAGTTGGACGTATCGGGGACAGTAGCACCGGGCCGAACCTGGCGTCGGCATCATCCCGGTGGTCGGCTGGTGCAGGTTACCGGGATTACGCAGAAGCGGAACAGTGGCAGCTCGTCACGTTCCACAAAAAGTCTGATGCACGATTTCATCCGGTTCAGGTGGCAACCTATACGCATCCTTCCCTGCTTGTAGCTCGTAAGGTTTTTGCAGTACCTCATGCAAGTTGTGGAACACTGAAAAATCATTATTATCTTCTGCCGCTCTTATAGCCGCTTCTATCTGATGATTTCTCGGGATGTATACTGGATTAACCGTTTGCATCTTCGCCTGGCGAGTTTTATCGTCAATACCTTCCTTGCGTAAACGATCTCGCCATTTCCGTGCCCAGTACTCAAATTGTTCAGGGTTACTGAACAGGGCCTGTACATTTTCGTCACAATCCAGTGAGTCAATTTCAAGCTTTGATAAATAATAAAACATGAGTGTAAAGTCTGCTTTATTGGTCTCCATAAGCGCAAACATTTCATCGATAAGTATTTTATCGTTACCGTGGTTGGTGGTCAGGCCAGTTTTTTCCCGCATCCCGTCCAGCCAATAACTTTCATACAAGCCGGAATACGTTTTCAATGCATCCTGTGCGATCTCAACTGCGGTTTCGGTATCCTCTGCCAGTAAAGGCAAAAGTGATTCTGCGAGACGCGTTAAGTCCCACAGTCCTATGGACGGTTGATTGTTGTAAGCATAACGTCCACGGCGATCAATGGAGCTGTACACCTGGTCGTGTGCATATTCATCCATAAATGCACAGGGGCCATAATCGATGGTCTCACCGGAAATCGACATATTGTCGGTGTTCATTACGCCGTGTATAAAGCCGAACTGCATCCACTGCGCGATTAAAGAAGCCTGCCGATCAATCACTTCTTTCAGTAAGGCGATGTACGGGTTGTCTGATTCCCTGGCTTGATGATAATTATTTTCAATGACGTAATCGGCTAATCGGGTGACGCTCTCTATGTCATCTCTCGCCATAAAATACTGGAACGTGCCGACACGAACAAAGCTGCTGGCAACACGCGTGATAACTCCACCGGGTAACAGCCGCTCTCTTGCAACGTTCTCTCCCGTGGTGACGGCCGCTAATCCACGCGTTGTGGGGACACCCAGTTTCGCCATTGCCTCGCTGACAAGGTATTCACGTAGAACGGGCCCCAATGCAGCACGGCCATCGCCGTTGCGTGAGAAAGCCGTCTGGCCCGTCCCCTTCATGTGGATATCGCAGAGGCTACCTTCTGAACCTGTGACCTGGCCCAGCAAGATCGCACGGCCGTCACCCAGTTGTGGATTAAATTGTCCGAACTGATGGCCCGAATACGCCATCGCCAGCGGTTCTGCACCATCAGGAACAAGGTTTCCGGAAAAAATGGCAGCACTATCAGGTGAGTTCAGGCTGGCGCCCGAAAGCCCGAGTTCATCACCCAGTTCATGATTGAAAATAATCAGCTCAGGGTTCGTAACGGGCGAGGGTGCGGTTTTAACGTAGAAGTCACTGCCTAATCGGGCGTAACGGTTGTTGAAGGGTATTTGTCTCAAT
Source organism: Gammaproteobacteria bacterium (assembly GCA_030621785.1). Taxonomy (GTDB): domain Bacteria; phylum Pseudomonadota; class Gammaproteobacteria; order DSM-19610; family DSM-19610; genus Thiogranum. The sequence continues at coordinate 2,204 of JAUXGZ010000099.1, forward strand.
GGATTCTCATCAGTCGCGCAGTCGCTGCAGATTCCAGTCGCTGGTGGAGATAGCGCCGCACAATCCGTAGCGAAACGGTGGCGTCATGTAGGGCAGGACGTAACGCAGGTCGGTGAACCATACACAAGTGTTCTGTTCGCGCTGCGCCACCCGGTAGAGAAACGGAAATTCTGCAAAGCGGCGAAAATTATCCAGTTGCGGGTTTTCCCAGATCGCCTGTATCTGCCATGCGGCACGTGTGTCGTTTCCATAGCGGTAGAAAGTTTGCCAGTTCAGTTGTTCTGCATCTTGATAGGTATTGCGTACACCCGCCAGGATGCCGGTTCCGTTCGTGACCGGTTGGTAGCCACCGGCAAGGTTCACGTAGCTGGCGGCGTATCGATCCCCGGCCTCGATGATGATTTTCCAGTTAAACGGTGACAGGGGCTGGGGCAGGGCGGCAATCCGGTTTGCCTGGAGGTTTTCACGTTCTGCGTAGCGATGCGCGATGGCCAGGGCTTGCTGTTTGAGTGTTGCCTGAAAAGCGATATAGCCTGCCAGCAGGGCCAGGCTGATACGGGGCAGGCGCGGAAAGCGTCGGCCCAGACCGGCCAGGAAACCCGTCAGTACAATCAGGCTGAACCAGGGGTCGATAATGAAGGTGGTGCCGACACTGGCGCGCCAGGTAGACAAGGGGGCGAATATCTGTGTGCCGTAGACGGTGATCAGGTCGGCAGCGATATGCGACAGCATGGCCGTGCCTGCCATCAGTGATACGAAAAGCCAGGCGTGGCGTTGGCGGAACACGAGGGCCAGCACGCCGCCGAGCAGCAGCGCCCACAGGGGAAGCAGCACGAGGGAATGCGTTATGCTGCGGTGCCACAGCGTGAGGTAGACCATCGGGTCGATAAAGGCACCGATATAATCGATGTCGGGAAAGGCACCGGCAATCGCTCCCACCAGCATACGCTGCCGATCAGACAGGGGTTGTTGCGAGCCCGATGCGGGGAATGCTGCGCGCACTACCAGCGCGCCCAGCAGGCTGTGGGTTATGGTGTCCATGCTGCGATCATACACAGCCATTTCGGCCGGGCATAAAAAAGCCCCGCACCAGGCGGGGCTTTGCGCGGCTCTGAAGTACCCGGGTCAGCTGCAACCCTTGGGGCGTGGCAGTCCGGCCACCTTGTTGGCGCACTTGATCAGGCCGGTGGGGAACAGTGAATAGATATACTTCTGATCACTGCGGTCCTTGCCGAATTTCTGTTTCATCAGCTTGGAAAATGCCCGGGGCTCGGCGACCTTGCCGTTGTCCTGGAAATATTCCCGTGCCAGGTTGATGATGTCCCAATGCTCCTGGGAGAGTTCCCCGATTTTCTCGTTTATGGCGACTTCGGCCGCCAGATCCTCGTTCCATTCATCGAGATTCAGCAACCAGCCGGCTTCGCTGAGTTCGATGACCTTGCCGTTTACTTCAGCCTGCATTTCCTCTTGCTCCTTACCCGTCACTCATAATAGTTGACTAAATTTATCAGGAATTATGTGCGATTGCTATATCGTTGTATCAGAAGGGTCTTATAAACCATCATTGTCGTACGGGAAATGCGCGTAACAGGCCGTGTCTTTTTCGTTCGCAGCTTGCATGGCCGGATGCCGTTGTTGTTGGTACAATCCCCCTTTTGCCGGTCTCGTTTCCGGTAGTATCAACGGTTTATGGTGACCTGTATCGGTCCCCTCGCGACAATAAGCTGTGAACCCGGTCAGACCCGGAAGGGAGCAGCCGCAGCAGTGGATTTGGGCGCCGGGGTGTGGCTGGTACGGGTTGCCACCCATTTTTCAGCGTGCCCTGGCGTATACCGGCATCCAACAGCTGCTTTGCTCCGGTATACTTCAGACTGCTTCAGAAACACACCGGATTATTCATGAGCTACCAGGTTCTGGCACGCAAGTGGCGACCACGAAAGTTCGCCGACATGGTAGGCCAGGAGCATGTGCTGCGTGCCCTGGTCAATGCACTCGACCACGACCGGCTGCACCACGCCTACCTGTTTACCGGTACCCGTGGCGTTGGCAAGACCACGGTAGCGCGCATCTTTGCCAAGTCACTCAATTGTGAAAGCGGTGTCAGCGCCGAGCCCTGTGGCCAGTGTTCGGCCTGCATCGAAATCGATGAAGGTCGATTTGTGGACCTCATCGAGGTGGATGCTGCATCGCGCACCAAGGTCGAGGATACCCGCGAGTTACTCGACAACGTGCAATATGCTCCGGCGCGAGGTCGCTACAAGGTGTATCTCATCGATGAAGTACACATGCTGTCGGCGCATAGTTTCAATGCGCTGTTGAAAACCCTCGAAGAGCCACCGCCACACGTCAAGTTCCTGCTGGCTACTACCGATCCGCAGAAATTGCCGGCCACGGTGCTATCCCGCTGTCTGCAGTTTAATCTGAAGCGACTGTTACCGGATATGATTCGTGATTACCTGGGTTACCTGTTGCAGCAGGAAGGGATCGAGACGGATGGTGCTGCGCTGCAACTGCTGGCACGCGCTGCCGACGGCAGTATGCGTGATGCACTCAGCCTGATGGACCAGGCGATCGCCTTCGGCGGCGGGGCAGTGGGCGAGGCCGATGTGCGTACCATGCTGGGTTCTATCGAGCAGGGTCATGTCATCGCCCTGTTGCAGGCGCTGGCAGATCAGGATGGTGCCGGTCTGCTGGCGGTTGTCGATGAAGTATCCCGGCAGGCACCGGATTATGAAGGATTGCTCGCCGAATTGATCCGCTACCTGCAGCAGATCGCCATTGCCCAGGCTGTACCGGCAGCGGTGGACGAGCAGCTCGACCAGCGAGAGCAGGCACTGGAGCTGGCCGCAACAATGAGTGCCGAGGACGTCCAGTTGTATTACCAGATTGCCCTGATCGGGCGCCGTGACCTGGGGCTGTCGCCGGACTTGCGAGCCGGGCTGGAAATGGTTCTGTTGCGTATGCTGGCATTCCGGCCCGGCGCCGCTTCCGCCCCCGGTAACGCCGGCCGTGCAACTGATAGCAAGCCGGCACCGATACCGGACGCAGCACCGGTCGCCAGGTCGCAGCCGGTAATGAGCTCTCCGTCGCCACAGGCAAATGCATCGGTGGCATCACCACCGGCTCCGGCCGAGGTGCCATCGGCCGGGCAGGACTGGACAGCACTGGTCGAAGGCATGCAGTTGAGAGGTGTATTGCGCGAACTGGCAATGAACTGCGCCATCCGGCAGCGCGACGAGCGCCGCTGGGAATTGACACTGGACCCTGATCATCAGCAGTTGTTGAGCAACGATCGGCAGACCCGTCTACAGAAGAGTCTGTGCGAATACCTGCAGAAAAATATCATGCTGGAGATCGTGCTACAGGGTGGCGGTGAGCGGACACCTGCCCGCCAGCGACAGGATCAGCAGGCTGCCCGGCAGGCTGAGGCGGTTGCTGCGATTGAAACCGATCCGAATGTGCAGGCGTTGCAGGAAGTTTTCGACGCCACGGTACACAGGGAAACCATCCGTCCCCGCGACGGGCACTGAATATTTTGTAGTGAGGTAGATGAAAGATGAAAGGTGGACTCGGGAATTTGATGAAACAGGCCCAGCAGATGCAGGCCGATATGCAGAAGGCGCAGGAAGAACTCGCCAACCTGGAAGTCACCGGCGAGTCCGGCGGCGGGTTGGTCAAGGTAACCATGACGGGACGCCACGAGGCGCGTCGTGTGCAGATCGATGCCAGCCTGGTTGGCGATGACCGGGAGATGCTGGAAGACCTGATTGCAGCAGCGATCAATGATGCCGCGCACCGCATCGAATCGCAGACCCAGGAGCGTATGTCGGGTATGACTTCCGGGCTGGATCTTCCGGCGGGATTCAAGATGCCCTTCTGAATGTCTGCTTCTCCGCTGATACGCCAGCTGATGGAGGCCTTGCGTTGTCTGCCCGGCGTAGGCAACAAGACCGCCCAGCGTATGGCCTACCACTTGCTGGAGCGTGATCGCGCCGGTGGCCGGCAGTTGTCCCGGGTGCTGGTCGATGCGATGGAGAAGATCGGGCATTGCAGTGACTGTCGTACCCTGTGTGAAACCACGCGCTGCGCACTCTGTGCCAGCGAGTCGCGCGATACCTC
>JAUXGZ010000036.1 GCA_030621785.1 Gammaproteobacteria bacterium
GCCGCCTGAAGGCGGGGGTTTTACGGATCCCTGATCAGGGGACTATAAAGGTCAGAAATGTACAGGATATCCGGTCAATAACCTCCAGGAGTTGTCGAGTGAGTTCTTTATGACGAGGTGATCTTTTTCTCCACGACATGCAATCCCATTGATTGTTCCAGTTCGTGCATTCGCTGCATAAACGCAACAGCCGACAGGACCGCCTCGTCCAGTTTTTCTTTTTCTGCGTATTTTTCTACTTTTTTCAGGTAACCGGTTAATTCAGCGTACGCTACTTTATGTGCGCGAGAATTCTTGTGCATCTTCGAGCATTTAGAAATGGTTTTACGCCAGTATTTTACCCACTCCTTCAGCTCACCCATTATTTTTCTTCTCCTCAATCGAGCCTGCCCCTATTGGTCCCTCCAGGACTTAAGTCAGGAACAGGAAAACCAGCCCAAGGGTGGCTGGCAGCGCCTGGATGAAAAGAATTTTTCGACTGGCAGTCGCGGCACCATACAGTCCGGCGATCAGAACACAGCCAAGAAAGAATACCTTCACGCCAAATCCAGCCGGGCCGAGACTGAGCCCCCAGAACAGGCCTGCGGCCAGAAAGCCGTTATACAAACCCTGGTTCGCAGCAAGAACTCTGGTGGCAGTCGCATGTTGCTGCGTCAGCCCGAAGGCGCGCAGGCCGGCCGGTTTGTCCCAAAGAAACATCTCGAGTACGAGAATCCAGATATGCAACAGCGCAACAAGAGCAATAATTATATTTGCCATTGTGGACACGAACTTCTCCCTTGTCTTTCAGCGCGAGCTGGAGGGATTTGAATGGAGCCTGTCCAGCCGCAATCGCATACGATCATCGAACAACCTGCGTACCGCAAAATGAATGGCGGCCATCGTACCAAAACCGGCACCGCCGGCAATAAGAAACATGATCAGAATCTGGTATTTCACCGCTTCAACCGGTGGCGCACCCGCCAGGATCTGCCCCGTCATCATGCCCGGCAGACTGACAATACCGGCTGCAGCCATGGCGTTGATAATGGGGATCAATCCGCTGCGAAATACCTGCTGACGAATAACGGAGAAAGCCTGCTGCTCACTGTGCCCAAGCATCAGCCGCGCTTCGATTACTTCACGTTGCTCCCAGGCGGACTGGGTCAGCCGGTCCAGTGCCAGAGAGATGCCGTTCATAGTGTTGCCGAGCAGCATGCCCAGCAACGGTATGGCGTATTGCGGCTGGTACCAGGGATCATTACCAATCACCACCGCCAGCGCAAACAGCGCAATCGTGAACGAGGAGATGAACATCGACACGGCACCGATCCCGTATCCCCAACGACCGGTAAACCGCCGGTGCTGTCGAGCCATGACCTCGCGGCCGGCCACGGCCAGCATGAGCAGTGACAGTAGCGCCACCCACAGCAAATTGCTGTTGGCAAACAGAACTTTCAATACCAGCCCGATCAGGGTCAACTGGATGGCGGTACGCAGCGCGGCGATGAGCAGTTGCCGCGCCATACCCGGATAGATACGCATCGAGGTCAGTGCCAGCGCACCGACCAGCAGAGCGCCCAGAGACAGATCGAAACTGGTCAACTGGATCATGCCGGCGACTCCTCATGCAACCCCTGGTCGTCGAGCACCAGCAGTCGGTCGGCCACGCGCCGCACCTGGTCACGACTGTGGGTAACCCACAGACAGGCTGCCTTGCTGTGCGACTGATAATCTGCCACCAACCGTTCCACGCAGCTAATATTGTCCGGGTCGAGATTGGCTGTCGGCTCGTCCAGCAACAGGACACGCGGCTGGTTTGCCAGCACCCTGAGCAGCGCCAGGCGCTGGCGTTCGCCACTGGACAATCGTTCGACTTCCCATCCGAGTACGTCCGGCTCAAACCCCAGCGCCGGGAACTGCGGGCTGCGCGCATCCTCAAAATGTTCGCCAACGGTCGCCGCCCACCAGCGGCTGTCGGCCGGTAGCAGGGCTACCTGACGCCGCCAGTCAGTCGCCGGCATGGTATTACGTTCGACACCGTCGAGTGCCACTCGCCCGGTGTTCGGATCCAGGTCGGCAAGCGCGCGCAACAACAGTGTCTTGCCGGATCCGCTGGGACCGGACAGGCAGACCCGTTCGGAATCCTCCAGTGAAAAGGAGATGCCGGACAGGCCCTGGCGGGAAAGCTTGCTTACCTGGAACATGGATGGGGATAGTACCCTGAATAAAGCACCGGCTGTAAAACCGGACTATAAAAAAGGGGTGCCGAAGCACCCCTGAAGTAGCGATATTCTGTTCGGGGCAGACAGTCGCCTGCCCCATTCTTATTAGAGACCGGATCCACGTGAGCCGGTAAACTCGGGGTAGGCTTCCATCCCGCATTCGCCGATGTCGCAGCCTTCGAACTCTTCTTCCTCGCTTACACGGATACCCATAACCACCTTTATGATGCCCCAGGTTATCAGGCTGGCCACAAAGGTCCACGCGAAGATAACGCCCAGACCGGTCAGCTGTGCCGTCATGGTTGCATCTGCATTGGTGAAGGCAACTGCAATCAGGCCCCACATGCCGACAATACCATGGACAGAGATAGCACCTACCGGATCATCGATTTTCATCCGGTCAAGCGTCAGGATGGAGAACACCACCAGCAAGCCACCAACCGCACCAACCAGTGTTGCCACCAGGGGTGTGGGCGCCAGCGGCTCGGCAGTAATCGCAACCAGGCCGGCCAGCGCGCCGTTGAGCGCCATGGTCAGATCGGTTTTGCCAAACAGGGCACGGGCTGTCAGCATGGCAGCAACCACACCGCCGGCCGCAGCCATATTGGTATTCACGAACACCATGGCTACTGCATTGGCTTCGTCGATGTTGGTCAGCACCAGCTCCGAACCACCGTTGAAGCCGAACCAGCCGAGCCAGAGGATGAACGTACCCAGCGTTGCCAGCGGCATGTTGGCACCCGGGATGGGATGAATCTCGCCATTGGGACCGTATTTGCCCTTGCGTGCGCCGAGCAGCAGGACACCGGCAAATGCTGCCGTTGCACCACACAGATGAACCACACCGGAGCCCGCGAAGTCGTTGAAGCCGAGCCCGTCGAGGAAACCGCCGCCCCACTTCCAGTAGCCCTGGATCGGGTAGATAAAGCCGGTCATGACCACGGCGAATATCAGGAAGGACCACAGCTTCATACGCTCGGCAACCGCGCCGGAGACAATCGACATAGCCGTGGCTACGAATACCACCTGGAAGAAGAAGTCGGACATGCTGGAGTAGTAACTGCCGTCGTACCATTCCTCCGGGTTCTGCGCCAGAACGTCAGCGGCTACATTGTCAGCACCAAGCAGAAAGCTGACACCGGGCCAGTAAGCACTCACTGCATCAGCGGGGTACATAAGGTTATAGCCGACCAGCATATACATAATACTGGCGACCGCGAACAGGGAGATATTCTTGGTCAGAATCTCCGCCGTGTTCTTGGAACGGACGAGACCGGCTTCCAGCATGGCAAAGCCTGCCGCCATCCACATAACGAGTGCGCCGGATACGAGAAAATAAAACGTATCCAGCGCATATTTGGTTTCCAGAATTGCGTCCACTTTATAAGTCCTCCGCAACCGAAATAACCGGTTGCCTGTTGGATAGTCTAGAGCGCTTCCTTACCGGTTTCGCCGGTACGGATACGGACAGCCTGCTCTAACGGAAATACGAAGATCTTGCCGTCACCGATCTTGCCGGTGTTGGCAGCCTTGGAGATGGCTTCGATGACCTGCTCGGTCAGGTCGCTGCTGACCGCAGCTTCCAGCTTGACCTTGGGCAGGAAATCCACCACATACTCTGCGCCACGATACAGTTCCGTGTGGCCTTTCTGGCGACCGAAGCCTTTGACTTCGGTAACCGTAATGCCCGTAACACCAATCTCGGACAGCGCTTCACGCACATCGTCGAGTTTGAAGGGCTTGATGATTGCAGTTATCAGCTTCATCAGAGGGTCTCCCGGTTAAAGTGCCCGCTCCGACCGGAGCGGGCATTCTTGCAACATTGATTGAATAGCCTGGTTCGACTCAGAAGTCTTTTGCCCAACCCACCCAGAACTGCGGCTTATCCTTGGTCGTAACATTGTTATTTGTGTCGACCTGTTCGTAATTGACACTCAGGGATCCGAACTGCCCCGCATCCTTGGCCACGGCAATACCCCAGTTGGTGTAATTGAAATCACACTTCCTGCAGTCGCCGTCACTGTCGAACTGGTAACGACCGATCATCGCCGAGGTTGTGAAACCCTGGTATTCCCACGGCGGTGCAACACTCAGGTTGTAATAAACATCGCCGGAATCAAAGGCATGGGAACCGCTGGCCTTGGAATAGAAGGTGTAGGCGATCGAACCGGTAAACCAGCCGTAGCCCAGGCTACCGATAGCTTCCGCGAAATCGAGGTCATTGGTGCCGCTGGTACCGGGGTACCAGTAGTACAGTGCGGATACGTCGTACGACAGACCGGTGGTGCCAATATTGCCACCCAGACCGGCATACAGGTCGACCTCGGTGCTTTCATCACCGCCAAAATCGACGTTGGACAACCAGGTACCCATATAAAAGGGGGTATCCGTGCCCAGATCGATACCACCGGAAACGGCGGCCTTGTCATCCGTCTGGGTAACGCCGCGCCACAGGTAGTTACTCTGCACGCCGACGTTGGCACTGAGGTCAAGTTCGATCGCCTGCGCAGCACTGGTAGCAGCCAGTAGCGCAGATGCGATCACGGTTTTGTAAAATTTCATAATGTTGGACTCCTTGTATCCAAATTACCTGGTCAATAAAGCCGTGAAACTGCACGCCGGCCACAAAAAATAGATCCAATCCTCCCAGATGCCAACCTAGGTAGCACGTCCCGTGCCAACATTATTTATTCAGTTATTTCATATTGTTAAAGTTGTTTTCCCATTCAGGAAACGTACTGACGCACTGTTTTGGGGCGCATAGTTTCGATGCACCGGCATCACGCACCATCCTGGTGCATCGGTGATAACACCATCCGCTACTGGACGGCAGCAAACAGCTTGGTTATGGTGCGCACATGCTTGATCCAGGACTACTTGACGATATCGCCCGCCGCCTCAACGAGGCTCTGCCCACCAGTACCCGAGGCTTGCAGGGCGACCTGAACCGCAACCTGCAGGCCGCATTGCAGTCGGCGCTGGCACGGCTGGACCTGGTCACCCGCGAGGAATTCGACGTTCAGACCAAAGTACTGGCTCGCTCCCGGGCAAAGCTCGATCAACTGGAGACGCAGGTGGCTGCACTGGAAGCGCAGCTTTTAAAACCACAGGACTGAGGCCACTGTCAGGTACCCGGACCAATTCCATGGATGGAATGCAATGTCACTTTCGATTGTCTACAGCCGCGCCCAGCTTGGCGTGGAAGCCCCGCTGGTCACTGTCGAGGTCCACCTGTCCGGGGGATTACCCTCCCTGTCTATCGTCGGCTTGCCGGAAACCGCCGTTCGTGAAAGCAAGGACCGGGTGCGCAGTGCACTGCTGCATAGCGGCTTCGAATTTCCCACCCGCCGTATCACCATCAACCTGGCCCCGGCTGACCTGCCCAAACAGGGCGGGCGCTATGACCTGGCCATTGCGCTGGGCATCCTCGCAGCTTCCGGACAGGTAGCGGAAGCGCCCCTGCTACAACACGAGTTTCTCGCCGAACTGGCGCTGGGCGGAGCCCTGCGACCGGTACAGGGCACGCTCCCGGCAATGCTGGCCATCGCCAGACAGCAACGCTGCCTGGTATGCGCACAGGAGAACGGCCCCGAAGCCGCGCTGGCCGACAACACCCGCGTACGCGTTGCCACGCACCTGCTGGACGTGTGCGCAGCCCTGAATGGCAAACAGTCCCTGGACATTCCGCGAATACCCGAGAGGTCCGGAATCACAACACAGCCGGACCTGGCGGACGTACGCGGCCAGCCGAGTGCGCGGCGCGCGCTGGAAGTCGCCGCTGCCGGCAACCACAGCCTGTTGTTCGTCGGTCCACCCGGCACCGGCAAGACACTGCTGGCCAGCCGCCTGCCCGGCATCCTGCCACCGCTAAGCGATCAGGAAGCACTGGAGAGCGCGGCCATTACCTCCGTCAGCCAGGGACATTTCGACCCCCTCCGCTGGCGCCGGCGACCGTTCCGCACGCCGCATCACACTGCTTCAGCCGCCGCCCTGGTCGGAGGCGGATCCAGCCCGCGTCCCGGGGAAATTTCACTGTCCCACCACGGCGTACTGTTCCTGGACGAATTGCCCGAGTTCCGGCGTAATGTGCTGGAAGTATTGCGCGAACCGCTGGAAAGCGGCGCTATCACCATCTCCCGTGCGACCGGTCAGGCCGAGTTTCCGGCCCGTTTTCAGCTGGTAGCCGCCATGAACCCCTGTCCCTGCGGTTATCTGGGGGATCCGGATGGAGACTGTCACTGTAGCGACGAACAGGTCCAGCGCTACCGCGCACGCATTTCCGGTCCGCTGCTGGATCGGATCGATCTGCAGGTCCAGGTGCCACGCCTGCAATGGGCAGAACTGGACGGCGAACCGGGCGAATCCAGTCACTGCGTACGCCGGCGGGTACTGGCGGCTCGCAGCCGGCAGCAACAACGCGGTTGCCTTAATGCCACGCTGCCACTGCAACAGCTGCAGCGGGTATGCAGTCTCGATCCTCCGGACAAGGCGATACTGCACCGGGCCGCCAATCATTTTCGGCTGTCGCCGCGCGCGGTCCACCGCATCCTGAAGGTTGCCCGCAGCATTGCCGACCTGGCGCAGGATGAGTCCATCCGCACCGCCCACCTGCACGAAGCCATCAGCTATCGCTGCCTGGGAAAGCAGACGACGTAAAAATTAATTTTACAAGCTGCCGAACACAACAATAGCTCGCTACAATGGGCGCATGTGGTTTTTCCTCCCTCGCTGCTGATCCGTGCCTGACCTGAACCCCGAGCAACGCGCCGCGGTGCGCGAGGTCGACTGCCCCCTGCTGGTGCTGGCCGGCGCGGGCAGCGGCAAGACGCGCGTCATTACCGAGAAAATCTCGTACCTGATCCAGGAACGCGGCATCCCCGCCCGCAATATCGTCGCCGTCACCTTCACCAACAAGGCAGCCCGGGAAATGCGCCAGCGCGCCACCCGCCTGCTACCGAAGAATTCCGGCAGGGGACTGATTGTGTCGACCTTTCACACGCTGGGCATGCGCATGCTGCGGCGCGACGCGAAACAGCTCGGCTACAAGCCGGATTTCTCCATTTTCGACAGTCAGGACAGCCAGCATCTGATCGACGAGTTGCTGCGCAAAAGTCCGTCGGCATTTGAGGGCGACCGGCTACGGCAGAAAATTTCCGCCTGGAAGAACGATCTGGTACTGCCCGAGCGGGCAACCGGGCTCGCCGAAGACGACTTCGAGACCGTTGCCGCACTGCTGTACGCCGGGTACCAGCGCAGCCTGAAAGCCTACAACGCTTTCGATTTCGATGACCTGATCCTGCAGCCGGTACTGGCCATGCAACAGCATGACGAGGCACGCGAATACTGGCAGACGCGCATACGCCATCTGCTGGTGGACGAATACCAGGATACCAATGCCGCCCAGTACCACCTGGTACAACTACTGGTTGGCCGCACCACTCCCTTCACCGCAGTGGGCGATGACGACCAGTCCATCTACGCCTGGCGCGGCGCCTGCCCGGAAAATCTGCACCGCCTGCAAATCGATTTTCCGCGCCTCAGGGTGGTCAAGCTGGAACAGAATTACCGTTCCGCCGGGCGCATCCTGAAATGTGCCAACCAGCTGATCGCCAACAACCCGCACAAACTGGAAAAACGCCTGTGGAGTGCACTTGGTTACGGCGAGCCACTGAAAGTCCTCGCCTGCCGCGACGGCGATCACGAGGCCGAACGCGTGGTTTCCGAAATCCTGCATCACCGCTTCACCAGCGGCACACGCTATGGCGACTATGCCATCCTGTACCGTGGCAACCACCAGTCACGCAGCTTTGAAAAAGTATTACGCGAACACAGCATCAGCTACCACCTGAGCGGTGGCACCTCTTTTTTCGAATATACCGAGGTCAAGGACCTGCTGGCCTACCTGCGCCTGCTGGTCAACCGCGAGGATGACCGCGCCTTCCTGCGTATCGTGAACACGCCACGCCGCGAGCTGGGCGCTGCAACACTGGAAAAACTCGGCACCTGGGCATCGCAGCACCAGCTGGGCATGCTGGCCGCCTGCTTCGAGGAAGGTCTGTCCGCCGTACTCAGCAAGCGTGCCTGGAGCCGCTTGCAGGAGTTCGGCCAGTGGATTGCCGGGCTGGCTGACGAAGCCCAGGGCGGCGATTCCATGGCGGTCGTGCATCGTCTGATTCGGGAAATGGACTACGCCGACTGGCTACAGGACAGCGCAAAAACCCCCCGCGAGGCGGAACGGCGCCAGCAGAATGTAGACGAATTGCTCAGCTGGCTGGAGCGCATGGCGAAAGCCGATGACGAAACGGCGAGCCTGGGCGACATGGTCAACCGCATCGCCTTGCTGGACCGGCTGGACCGCGACGAGGACAACACGGAACACTGCGTGCGCCTGATGACCCTGCACGCCGCCAAGGGCCTGGAGTTCCCGCACGTGTTCATGGTAGGTATAGAAGAGAACCTGCTGCCTCACCGCAGCAGTGTGGAGGCTGACGACTTCGACGAAGAACGACGGCTGGCCTATGTCGGCATCACCCGCGCACAAAAAACACTGACCCTCACCTACGCGCGCAAGCGTCAGCGCAACGGTCAGTGGGAGAGCTGCGAGCCCAGCCGTTTTCTGGCCGAGCTGCCGGAAGACGAACTGAGCCGGGACCGGTCGGGCTCCCGGCAGGACCCCGAGGAGCGCAAGCAGCGGGGCCAGGCGCACCTGGCTCAGTTACGCGGCATGCTATCCTGACCGCCGCCTTTTCCGGATCGCGCCGGCGCTTACTGACCTGACTGCTGCAGCATGTACTCGATAGAGCCTTTCAGCTCTTCTTCCGAACAGTCCGCACAGGTACCTTTGGGGGGCATGGCGTTGATACCGCTGGTTGCCGTCACTACCAGGGCATCGATACCCTTGGCGGCACGTGGCGCCCAGGCAGCGCTATCACCAACTTTGGGCGCACCGGCAACGCCGACACTATGACAGGCGACACACGCACTGTTGTAAACCTGCTCTCCGGAACGAGGCCCGGCAGCGACAGCGGCCGCCGGTGCCGCACTGCTGGCCGGCGCTGAACCTACGTTCACCTGGCCCACAGGCTTGATGTTTTCCTCGACTCTGGCCTGCTCGCTCTCGCTCTGCCCACCTTCATCATCACCCGTTACCATGTTGGCAACGAAATAGAACACAACTGCGATTGCAACCAGCGCCGCAATGACGATCGTGAAAGTCTTTACTAATGCCTTATCCTCGCTCACCTGAACACCCCTGAAATTCAATACTTGACTGGCGCGCAAGTATAGCGATAAATGCCCGTCCGGGGAAGCACTACCGGACTCGTAACTCATTGAAAGTCCAATGTTCTTCTGAAAATGCACGGACCGGACGCGAGCCAGTGACTAAAGTGCGTGGTACGCCCGCCGATAATTCACAGCGAAGGAACCGGTTAACGGCAGATGGAAAGCCCAGGGGTAATTCATCATGAAAATTGACAGCGCTCTCAACCAGGCCATGCTCGGCATCCAGCGCGGTCTGAACAGCGCCGGCAACCACGCTGCGGAAATCGCCAGCGCCGCCCGATTCGAGGAGGGCAATTCCGCCAGCATGGCCGAGTCCTTGCTGGGTCTCACCCAGGACAAGCTGCAGGTCGCTGCATCCACCAGGGTACTCAAGGCTGCCGACGAAATGATTGGCAGCCTGCTCGACGACAAGGCCTGAACGGCAGAATCACCTCCCGTGCCTAACGCGTAATGGTCACGGCGGCCGAGCCATTCCTGGCCTTTTCCAGAGCAGCATCCACGCTCTCGCCCCGCGCCAGTACTACGCCCATTCGCCGCTGACCGCTCACCCGGGGCTTGCCAAACAGACGTAGCTGGGTATCCGCTTGTTGCAATACCTTTTCCAGCGCGCCGAACTCTACCTGGTCTGACTCACCCTCGACCAGTATGACGCTGGACGCAGACGGTCCGTGAAAATGTATATTGGGAATCGGCAGCCCAAGAATGGCGCGGGCATGCAGTGCAAACTGCGACAGGTCCTGGGAAATCATCGTCACCATGCCGGTGTCGTGCGGCCGCGGTGAAACCTCGCTGAAGATCACCTCGTCACCCTTGATAAACAGCTCAACACCGAACAGGCCGCGCCCGTCGAGGGCCGAGGTAATCCGTGTTGCAATATCGCGCGCAGCACGCAGCGCTGATTCGCTCATAGCCTGGGGCTGCCACGACTGGCGATAATCACCGTCCACCTGAATGTGCCCGATCGGTTCACAAAAACTCGTACCGCCCGCATGCCGCACGGTCAGCTGGGTAATTTCGTAATCAAAATCCACAAAGCTCTCCACGATCACCTTGCCCGCCCCGGTTCTGCCACCTTGCTGCGCAACCGCCCAGGCGGTATCGATATCCTCTTCCGCACGCAGCGTGCTCTGGCCCTTTCCCGAGGAGCTCATAATCGGCTTTACCACACAAGGCAGACCGATTTCAGCGACGGCCTGATCGAATTCCTCGCGCGTTGAGGCAAACCGGTAGTCCGAGGTTTTAATGCCGAGATCTTCGGCTGCCAGCCGGCGAATGCCCTCCCGGTTCATGGTCAGTCGCGCGGCGCCGGCAGTCGGGATTACGGTGTAACCCTCGAACTCCAGCTCAACCAGCGTATGCGTGGCAATGGCTTCAATTTCCGGGACGATGTAATCAGGCCGTTCCTGTTCAATGACCGCCCGCAAGGCTTCTCCGTCGAGCATTGATATCGTATGACTGCGATGAGCCACCTGCATGGCCGGTGAATTCTCATAGCGGTCCACTACGATTACTTCTACCCCGAGTCGCTGCAGCTCTATAACAACTTCCTTGCCGAGCTCGCCGCCACCGCAAAATAATACACGGGTTGCGGTGTCTGAAAGAGGCGTGCCAATATTCATAGAGCGGTTCCTTTTAGCGCTATGCGGATAAGCTGAATTTAATCTGTGGGAGTGGCGCCCTGGATCCAGTCGGGCTTTGCCGGAAATCTGTTCCAGTGTACGGTAACGAGCAAACTATTCACTTGAGGATGCGGGACCAGCTGCGTAGGTTGATGAGATGCCAACCCGCAGATCTTATTCGTTACACCGCACTAATGCACCTAATCAATCAGGTTTTGACTGAGTATGAAATTATCCTCGTAAACGGTAACTACAAAATAAAAGTATCTGTAGTTTCTGTCGTTGTCCAGTGTGTAGGCCCTGGCATATCCCAGGTGCAGATCATTGAACTGCCTTACGATGCGCGTAGCTCCAACCAGGTACTTGTTGGACAGGACATCCAGATTGGCCAACTGCCCCTTGCCTTTGAGTATTTTCGTGGTGATCTCGAAAATATCGTCCCGTAACTGCAGGGTCTCCTCTTCGGACAGCTCGGCGGAATTTTCCAGCAGGAGTTCAATATCATCGGCAAACTGGTTTACCAGGAGCGCCCGTGACAGCGCAAATTCATTGGGCTCCAGAAAAGCCCGGGTCAACGGGTTCGCTTCGCGCCGCTGGTAGTCGAAGATATCCTGCCTTAAATGGTTGAATCTCAGTTTCGCGCAATCGACAGCACGTGCCTTATCGGCGTGCTCTCTTGCGTTGGCGATCCACCCCTGCACCAGAAGCGCCGGATTTATTTTCTGCGCAGAAGGGTAATAACAGCTCTGCGGAGACGCAAATACGCTGCTCCCCAGTGACAACCCCAGGAGAATGAAAGCCATTTTATGGAACAGATTTTTATGTGACAAGGACAGCCTCCTCCGATTGTGCAACCGTGATTGGCGTATAACTTATTGTAAATTATAGACAAAAATAACACTGGCTTGTCTTGTTATGGACATATTATAGATGATTTTTACAGCGTCCGTACAGAATATTTCGCGCCGGCTCTAACAACATGTTCTCTAAAGGAATGCACCCTCGCAGCCCAAATCTCCGGCGGCCAACACAGCGGTCCTGAATCCTGTATGATTCTCAGCGCGCTACTGCGCCCGTAGCTCAGCTGGATAGAGTACCGCCCTCCGAAGGCGGGGGTCACAGGTTCGAATCCTGTCGGGCGCGCCATTTTGTTTTCACCCCCGCAAAAGTAAGTTTCATCACTGCATGACGGTCTTCTATACGCCCTGAAGCCCAGAGTTCATGCGGGTACTCGATAGCCATGCTTCGAGCTGCGCTTCTGTTATGCCAAGACCGATAATTGCGCCAGCATGTAAAGTGCTGAGATCGGCCACAGTCATGGCAATAAATTTATCAATATCTTTGATCCCTTGCTCTTGGCAGTAACTTTCAATCAATTCTTCTGCCGCCGAGCCATGCAAACCCTGTTTCACGATTTGGCCCATGACCGCTTTTCGCTGCTGTCGATATTGAATGCGGAAGGCATCAATTCCCCCGAGCGATTTCTTTACCACGCCGTATTGTTCGCACGAACGCGAATACGCCCAGGCAAAAAGCTCTAGCATTGGGTCAGCATCATTTTTTTCGTAAATGGCTAGAAGTGCTGCGGTGTAATCATCCCGCGCAACGTCGGTAAAGCTGAGCGGACATAGATTGCTTTTGATGAATGGAATATTGCAGCTCAAGCGAGAGGTTCTTTTATTCACATCTTCAAACGCCTGCAAATAGGATAAATGCACCAGCAAAAAGAAGCTTTGCTCAAACGGGTCTTTAATCTTTTTTGCTTTTTGCAAAATCAGCTCAAAGAGTTCTTTTAAAACATGCGGATTACCCAGAGGTTTGTAAGTGGATTGGCCGATATCCACTTCTAGTGTTCGGATATTGCCGCAAGCTTCAGGGTTGGCGAGCAAATCCTGCGATAGCAGGTGGTGCAAATTGCGGATGGTCAGGCTGTTCAGCTCAATATCCTGTGCGTTTTCCACCAGAAACAGGATGGCTTCTTTATGGTTCATGATCATCACGGTTTCTTCATGAACTTTACCTTCTGCGGAAATACCTTCCTCCACCAATTTCTGTGTATCCAGGCGGGAATACGTATTGCCTTCCAGTCGGCTGGAGTTATAGGACAGGTCGATCAAAAGCCGTTGGCAGATTTGCCGGGCGTAAGTGCCAGCCGCTAATTGCTCATCAAAACGTTTGCCTTCTTTAAAAAGCGCTTCTCGTATCTTTTTAGGGACATATTGGCTTTGATTAGGGACATAGGAGTCCAAAAAATCACGGTTATAGGACATTTTTTCCCGCGCATGGAGAGGCGTATCCAGAAATTTAAGCTTTTCCTGGCTTTTTGGACTGAAAATATTAGCCTGAGCGTCCTTTAAATGTCCTTTATCTGTCTCTATAAGGGCTTGAAGAGGATGATAGCGAGTCACTTTTCTTTCACCTTTTCTGGCGATACGGCCATCTTCGAAGAGCGCCGTCAATCGCCTTTGTAAGGTCTTGTCATTGATGGAGAAGCTTAAGTTTTCTGAGACTTGACCACGAGAGAGACCTTCCGGGTGCTTGCCCAGAAGGGCGATTATTTCTTCGTTTTGCTGCTCAATTTCTTGTGTCATGCTCACTCTCTAGGTGTCCTTTAAATCAAAGTAGCGCATTTAAAGGACATTATCAACCTATTTTTAGGACATTTCTTCATTTTAAGGGACATCAGATTTCTGGCTCGTTGACCCAGGCAGCGAATGCCTCCCTGATCGGAGCCGATATATTCATAGACCGGATTATTCCAGGCGCTCCACTGAGCCCGTTCTCGTTTTGCCAGGAATCCGTGGGTACCGGTCCGGATGGCTGCCCGGTCACCGTTGCAGAGGGGGATAGTGACAGGATAGCCCTTACCACCGCCGGCAACCTGTTCGCCAACGTCGAAGCATCCAGCATACTTCTGGACTTTGGCCCCGGTCCCGGTAGTGGCGGCCCGATCGAGTCCCACCTGATTGTTTTTAGAGACCTGGACTGGATCGGAACCCCGGGGCGAATCACCGGATTCACGTTCGATACCACGTTAACCGGTATGGACCGGAACCGGATCAGCTTCACAGACGACGGCGTCACGGTGAACTATGCCGACCTCAACTTCGCCGGAGGCGAGTACCTGGATATATTCCTGGAAACTTCACATGTTCCCATCCCGGCAGCAGCGTGGTTGTTCGGCAGTAGCCTGGCTGGATTGCTGGGTGTAGCCCGCGCCAGAGTTATCCGTTAACCGCACATCAGGCCAGCCTGTCGGTAGCTCGCGCCAGCCGCTGTCCCAGAACCTCGTTCAGGTTCCGGAGCACCTTGGCAGCAATGCGGGGGTATCGACCTCTGAGGCGTTCCAGGCTTTTCCGGGAAATACGCAGCAGTCGTGCATCTTCTGTTACATCCACGTTGGCGGTACGCTGCTGACCATACAAACCGGCTTCACCAACCACATGGCCACGACCATAGGTGCTGAGTTCAACCCGGCCCGATTGCCCCTCGATCGAAACCTGAACTTTGCCGTCGATAATGGCAAACATTTCTGACCCCACATCGCCATGGCGAATAATCCGCGTTCCGGCCGGGACTACAACAATGCTTGCCATACGTGCGAAGATTCTCGCCTGAAACGTCGATAGCCCCTTGAAAAGCCCTATCGTATCCTGCGGTTTGCTACCCAGATCCAGCGACAGTGCATCCCAGAGGGTCACGAAACGCACCCGCGTACAGAGCGCTGGCGTTAACACAAAATCTGCCAGCCACGCGAACGCAAGGCTCAGGGAGGCCATAATGCCGACGTCGACCTGCATCTGTACGTCCGCCGTCGTTAACACCAGAAAACCGAGGCACAGCCCCAACGTTGTATAGGTAACCGGGCGCCCTACGTGTCGCAAGGTGGCTACCGTGGCTACCGACTGGTTGCCCGTATTTTTGATTTCCCGGTTAAATCTGGTGAAATAGTGAATCGTGTCATCTATTGCCAGACCCAGCACCATGGGTGCCACGACGCTTATACCAGGGCTGAGGGGAATTCCAAAAATGCCGAGTGCCCCGAAAAATACTACAACGGGCAGCACATTGGGTATCAGTGCGACAAATCCGATCCGGAAGGAAAGAAACAGTGCCACCAGTATCACGTACACAATCAACAGAGCCAGCAGAATACTCTGTACCTGCCCCCTGGCAATCTTGTCCAGGATGGCACCAACAAGCACAGGGTAGCCTGTAACGGTGGCCTCGTACCCTTTTGGCAGAACCTGAATACGCTTCTCGATCTGATCCACAATATCCAGAATCACATCCGTTCCGACTGCCCGTACCCGAACAACGATATTGGCGATCCGGTAGCCTGGATCAACGAACTGCCTGGCATCGTCCGTGGTGCCGAAGAAAAGCATCTGGCTGATCTGATTTCTGGACGCCGGGATCTGTCTCTCTCTCGATTCCTCACCCAGAAACACATGACCGAGCGCAGAAATATAATCAACAATAGAACTCGTTCCCGCAACTTCCGGCTGACTCTCGATCCACACCTGCAAATTCCTGAGCTCTTCCAGCTTTGCCGGCTCCTTCCAGGCATCCTTGTGCCTTGCCTTTACGACCACGTAAAACACACTGGTCCCGTCCAGGTATTGCTCGGTCTTCTTCAACGCCATGCGCGCATCGGATTGCTCCGGAAAATTACCGAGGATATCGAAACCAACATTTATGTTTGCACTCCCGTACAGGCCAGCGACAAAGATCGCAGCAGCCGCAATTAAAATGGGTGTCCGTGCCCGGGCGTCAAACAGTGCAACCCAACCCACAACCCGATCGAACCAGGGCTCCCTGTATACAGAACGTTTGTCAGGCAAAGTATCCCGGGGGTGCTGCAGCACGGCGATAAGCGCCGGAGTAATAACCAGTGCAGTCAGAGTGGCAAGACTGGCACCGATAACAGTGAATATCCCGAACTCACGAATTGCTTCCAGTGGACTGATGGTCAGCGACATAAACCCCGCCACCGTGGTGAGTCCGGTGAGCACTACCGGCAGCGCCACCTGAGACAGGGTTTCCGTGAGCGGATTCTGCCCCGAGGAGTTTTCCATGACGACCATTCGGTACTCGGAAACCACATGCACCGAGTATGACAATCCGAGCACAAGCAGCAGCGGAGGCACCAGAACCGTCACCATGTTCAATGAATATCCGAGCCAAACGATTATCGCCAGTGTCCAGGTCGTGGAAATCATAACGGTGAGGAGCGGGATCAACACACCGTACAGACTGCGGAAACTCAAGGCCAACACAGCTGCCAGGACAAATATCACGATCGGCGCGATACGATACAGGTCGTTAAGAAGCAAACGTGTGATTTCGACTGCAAGGTGCGGAGAACCGGTATACCATACATCCAGCCCGGCGCCTTCTCCGGTAACGATTGCACCGATTTCCTCATCCAGTGTACGCCGGGATGCGGCGTCCGCTTGCGCATCGACTGAAACAATTATTGCCGAAGTTGTACCGTCGCGGGACAGGAGTGTACCGCTGTATATTGAATCCGAGAGAAAGCTTTGCCGGATTTTTTCTATGACGGAGTCGTCTTCCTGCGATCCGGGC
Source organism: Gammaproteobacteria bacterium (assembly GCA_030621785.1). Lineage (GTDB taxonomy): Bacteria > Pseudomonadota > Gammaproteobacteria > DSM-19610 > DSM-19610 > Thiogranum. The sequence goes on from JAUXGZ010000036.1 coordinate 16,697, forward strand.
GTTGCGGTGGGCATTATGGATATGCCGTCACCCGTAACTTCCGGGACCGGAGCGTTGGTAATCGAAATGACCCGCCGCACATCGGGCAGGGCTTCCAGCCGGGCGGTTATTCTCCTGATCTCCTCAAATACTTCCGGCACGAACAAATTATCGGCCTTGACGGAAATGATAAAGTTCTCGTCACTGCCAAAAATACGCCGGACCTGCTGGTAATACTGAACGCGTTCGTCACTCTGCGAAAGCAGGCGGTCGATGGATGGATCGATCTCGATCCGGAGCTTGCCGTCCTGCAGGTCGACAAGCTGCAGTATCGCAACCAGTGTAATGGCAATTGTGGCTGCCAGGATGCTCCAGGACTGTGAGGAAAGGAACGCGAATAGCCGCTGCATGTGCACTGATTGATCTATCGGGGCTCGAACTCTTTCAGATGGCCCGGATCAAATGTTTGATCCGGCAAGGCAGCATCTATATTCACCTTGTGCACGACAAGCTTCGTCTCCGTCATATTGCGGACATCCCGCATGACCATTTTATAGGGAATCCACAAACCGCTGATCTGACGCACGGAATCAGGAGTCACTGTGTATATCTTACGCAAGCGATCACCCTTACCGTACAGTTTCATCTTCATCGTCACGCAGGTTTTTTTATCAATATAAGTATCAATGCTCGGGTAGGTAGAATCCGATCCGGCACTGGATACGGATTTCAGGACGTAGACTTCCTTCCCGTTCAGCTTTGTATCCGCGAGACGGGTTACTGTTCCCCTCCTGGCCATTCCGTACAATTGTTCCAGGTCCTCGTACGAGAAATCCGTGCCGTTTACAGAAGATGAAATATGCCTGCCTGTCAGACGACGGACATCCCCGAAAACGGGCGCGTAGAGGAAAGTCTCGTTACCGGATTCCTTTTCGAGAAGCAGAATGCGTGCGCCCCTTACCTCGAAGGGTTCGTGAAAGTATGCGAGGACACTCCTTCTGTCATCGGAAACAGCACTCAGGTAAACGGAAGCTCTGAGAACGCGCGCTTGTTCGAAGGCATCGTCCGATAGACCTTTCGAAAGAAATTCAATATCCTGAATGCTCGACGAGTGGGGAATGTTGTCCAACATACATTCCAGAATGCTGGACGGATCACCGGATGCAACGCTGTTTTTCATTAACAACATTGCCAGCAGTACGGCGACCACCCCGCCAGCACGAAGCGGAATCGGCATGATTGTATCCTGTATCAAGGCACCTTAAAATACTTTACACGCACACCAATGCAAAAGCCAACTCGATGACAAAAACATGAGCACGGGAATCAAACTGAGTCGAGTGAGGAATGGAATCATCCTCGGGATGCTAATCGGCCTGACCGGTACACTGCTTGGCTTATCCGGTGTCGGCGAAACATTCGACAGAAATATCGGGCTCTCCTGGCTTTTCCACATGAGAGGTGAAATCACACCACCACCCGAAGTTGCTGTCGTCGCAATCGATTCGCGTACCGGAAGCCAGCTAGGCCTGTCCGACCTTCCCAGGGAGTGGCCGCGCAGCATTCATGCACGCCTGGTTGACGAGTTGGTGCGACGGGGCGCATCTGCGATCGTCTTTGACATGTATTTCAATACACCCAGGCTGGCAGAGGACGACCTTGCCTTTGCCAGAGCGGTAGGCGACGCTGACAGAGTGGCTCTGGTTGAACTGGTAACCGGCAAGAGGCAACCGATCAGTGATGCGCAGGGGCGTCATACGGGTTCCGTATGGATCGAGAAACTGGTTCAACCCTTGCCATCCCTGGTCGAATCGGCAAAGGGGCTGGGAACCTTCCCCCTGCCCAAGGTTGATGCGGCTGTCTATGAGTTCTGGGCATTCAAGGACAGCGTTGGCGATGCGCCTACGCTGCCCGCCGTCGCACTCCAGATCCATGCACTGACTGTGTATCCCGAATGGCGATCACTACTGGAGCAGCTGGAAATACCAGAGCTTGAGACATTAGCACACACCGTAGAAAACGTCGGCAAGGCACAACAGCTGCGCGTCCTGATGCGCACGCTACGTCGTGCTCTATATAACGATCCTGCAGCCAGCACGAAACTGGCAAAGCTCGAGGGTACACAGGATCGTTCACCGGAAACACAGCGGTTGTTGAAATCCTTAACCAGGCTTTATACCGGCAACGCGCAGCGGTATCTCAACTTCTATGGGCCACCCGGGACGATAAGAACCGTTCCCTACCATGCGCTCATCCATGGCAGTGACCCGAACCTGGATGCAGATGCCCTCGATTTCCGTGGTAAAACCGTTTTCGCAGGTTTCTCGGACCTGTATGACCCGGGTCAGCCGGATCGTTTCTACACGATGTTCACCGGAGAGGACGGGGTGGATTTGAGCGGCGTCGAAATCGCTGCCACGGCCTTCGGCAATCTGCTGACTGACCGCAGCCTCAAGTTACCGGGAACCGTGCAGACCGGGCTGATTTTGCTCGCCTTTGGCATTCTCATGGGGTCGCTCGCCTATCTGTTCCCGGCCGTGACCGGTGTTCCCGTCATCCTGACCCTTGCCGTTCTCTATGCCCTGCTCGCGCAATGGCTGTTCAATAGCGGCGATTACTGGATACCGATTGCGACACCACTGCTTGCCCAGTTTCCCGCTGCCCTGTTTCTGGGGCTATCAGGCCAGTACCTGCTGGAGCGTCGCCGCGGGCAACATATCAGTGAAGCGCTGGGCTATTACCTTCCGGAGAGCGTGGCCCGGGATCTGACCGAAAACAGAAGCGACCCCAACATCTTTGACAAGGTGGTCTACAGTACCTGTCTGGCAACGGACATGTCCGGCTTTTCCACCATAGCGGAACAGTTACCGCCGGGTGAGCTGGCAACTTTCCTCAATGACTACTTTGACACGCTTGCACAGCCCCTGAAACGTCACCACGTAGATGTGACTGAATTTCGCGCCGACGCCATCATGTGTGCCTGGACCTCGGAACAGGCCGATGTGGAAATCAGGAGAAAGGCCGTACTTGCGGCGCTGGAAGCCGGCACCGCCATTGACGAGTTCAGGGAACGGCACGACCTGCTGAAATCATCGCTGCGCATCGGCCTGGAAGCCGGTCCGGTTTATATCGGGCACGCCGGTGGTGGCGGCCACTTCGTGTTCAGCATTGTCGGGGACAGTGCCAACACGGCTTCGCGGATAGAGGGCCTGAACAAGCACATTGGCACCCGGATTCTCGCCACGCATGCCGTCGTGGAGAGCATCGACGGACTGCTGTTACGGCCCGTCGGGTCGTTCCAGTTCGTGGGCAAGACCGACGGCCTTCCCATTATCGAAATTCTTGCCCTGAAGGCCAGCGCGTCGCCGGCGCAGGTGGAACTGACGAAGCGTTTTGCCGAAGCGCTCGACTGTTATCACGAAGCCCGCTGGGAAGAGGCCGCGAACGAATTCGAGCGAATTCTGTCCGACTATCCAGACGATGGCCCGGCACGCTTTTACCTGGCACGCTGCAGACAGTTTCTGGCCGGAGCACCACAACCTGACGATCCACACGTGATCCGGATGGATGCCAAATGAGACGAGGGACGTATGGACACTACCGCTGACGAGCATTGCCCGCTGCACGAACTCAGAGCACGGTTCTGCAAACTCTGGGAGCGCTGTGCGCCTTCCGATACCATGGCGGCTCCGGAGCCTGTCTGGACTGAACTCATCCGGCTCTACAGCCAACCGGAGCGCCAGTACCACACCCCGAGACATCTGTGCCACTGCCTGCAGCAACTGGATCTCGCATCAGCGCTGATGGAAGATCCCGGGGCGGTGGAAATCGCTCTGTGGTTCCACGACATCATTTTTGAACCGGATGCACCGGATAACGAAGCGCAGAGTGCTGCCCTGTTCAGACGCGCTGCAGACAAACAGTTTCCGCAGGATTGTATAGACAAGGTCAGCGACATGATCCTGGCTACGGTGCACTGTGAGCCACCGCAGGCACAGGATGCTCGCTACCTGTGCGACATCGACCTGTCGAGTCTGGGATTTCCGTGGGAACGATTCCTGGAAGACAGCGCCGCCGTCAGGGCTGAGCAAACCGGAACCACAGACGCGCAGTTCTATTCCGCAAAAATCAGGTTCTTCAGCAGTCTGCTGGAACGTCCCTCGATCTTCCTTACCGATTTCTTCCGGAACCGTTATGAACGTGGCGCAAGAGAGAATATGCAGCACCATATCGTTCAGCTCGGAGCGCAGGGACATACCTGATACAGGCAGTGGTGCCCTGCGTCCAGGCCGCAGTGGTCCGGGCGACCCGGCACCCGCCGATGCGGGCGCCGGGGTTACTAACTAGCCAGGGTTCAGGCTAGTACTTGTAGCACTTCCGCTTTCCTGACCTCGTGATGCAATAGTACGGATCGTTATTGATCTCGATATGGGTAGTAACTTCTGTTGGCCGCAGGGTCGGGTCAACAGTGCCCTTGGGTAGTGTGCAGGCGCCTTCCTCCCCGGCCGGCACACCCGGATCACATTCGGGAAGTGCAGCACTGTTGCACACGCAACAGACGTCAGAATCATCGGTTGTACCAAAGTAAGGAACATCCAGCTCGAGGTTACACACCAGTGCTCGTGTGCCATCTGCTGGAC
>JAUXGZ010000057.1 GCA_030621785.1 Gammaproteobacteria bacterium
ACCTGATACCGGCCAATTGCCCGTAATTCGTTGGGGCGTATGGAAAAACGTCGGGGTGGCGGGTGCGGCGGTTCAACTGGGCCGAAAACCTGAAAACCTGAAAAACTGGAAACCTGACGTCCACACCGGCGACCCGGCACGCCGGAATTTCAGCTTGTCATTCCCTCCGGTCCCGGCCCTCGGTGCCCGTAGATTTGCACTGAATTGCCCCGCTCAAGTAGGGATTTATGCAAAAACCTGGGTCACACGAATGACCGCAATGGGATCGAAGGTGTCCGTTCAGTGTTCGCTTATATTAGGCATCACTAAATGGCGGCCCACGACGCATTCCTGTCTTTTAGCCACCTGTTGTATAAGCAATGACTTAAATATAAAAACGACGAAAAATAGCCGTTCGTCTATATCAGTAGTAAGTCTTTTGTAAGTAACGGTTTGTTACGTTGCCCGTGGAGTGAGATATTTATCTTGGGGTTTCATGAGTGATGTTTTTCTCGATAGAAAAACACCTTATGCGATTAATACAATAACAGGGGAATACGTATGAAACAGATCAATAGAATTAGTTCGACCCTGGCGGCTGGTACAGTGGCCATGGGTTTATTTCTGGGTGCAAGTACGGCACAGGCAACGTCGGTAGATACAGATGGTCCAGTCGCTACCGGCATCACCGATTTGGTTGTCGACGGCACTACCTACAACGTTACATTTGTGAACACGAACTGGTCAGCTATTTACGGCGATCCGCCGACGTTCGATTTCGACGGTGTTGACGCATCAGCCGTCGCCGTTGACGCGGTCAATGCGGCACTCAATGACGCAAGCATCTCGCTCGTTGGTGAATCGAGCACGGAAGGTGCGCCCGCGTTCATGATCGGCTTCGGCTCTTTCGAGTCTGTCATCGAAGGTGAAATCGTCTTCTGGCAAGCCGGGGTTTATACAACCGATTCCGATGCCTGGATCGGTGACCTTGCCAACAACCCCTTCGCTGGCTCGGCCACTGATAACCAACCCTTGATGTGGGCCAATTTCACCGAGGTGTCCGAAATACCGGTGCCGGCTGCCGTGTGGCTGTTCGGTTCTGGTCTGGTGGGATTGGTTGGTATGGCAAGGCGCAAAAAAGCGTAAGCGCGCCAGCCAATCACCATTAAGTGCCAGCAGTCCCCTCTCGGCTGCTGGCACTTTTTTTATGTGTACCGTAAATGGCAGGAGTCCATCGACCCTTTCCGGCCCTTCAAAATCTAGCGACCTAAATTGATCTAGATCAGTGTTTTGACAGATTCGTTATTCACTTTCCAGTTTGTACCCTAACTGTAAGTTTGCGAGCGTTACGCTGACTCGATTAGCAGTGCCGAATTCCAGCGGAAGCTTGGCAGTTCGGCTCCGGCCTTCTCGGTCTAGTCGATATGGCAAGGCGCAAGAAAGCGTAAACCAACACTCTAATGCATCATAGATCATGGAGGTATACATTATGAAATCTCTGAAACTACTTGGAAATACCACCGCCGCTTGCCTCTTCATGGCTGCAGCAAGTACCGCAATGGCTATTGGCTGCCCGGACGGCATCATCCAGGACAGAGTGGTGAATGACATAGAAATCAATGGGGAGTCGTGCCTCATTATCGCTACTACAGTCCGGGGAAGTGTTACCGCTTACAGCAGTGCTGCGATCATCTTGATGGAAAATGACATCAGTGGTCGTATTCGGGTAGAAAGTAGTGCCTTTGTGAGCGTTATCAATAATCGCGTCTTCAATGGCAATATCAATGTCAACAACAACGCGGAGGTGCAGGTAATAGACAACGATACGCTCAGCGGCAGTATTTTGGTCTATGGGAATGACAAAGCGGATGTCAATAGAAATGACGCCGGCCTCAATATTAAATGCAGCAATAACCGACGACTGGATTCGTTCCTCAATCACGCTGACGGCGATGACGATTGCAAAGACTAGGTGCTGAAGCAAGCTTCATCCACCGCCGGCCATGGAAGGGCGCAGCCCGAGGCCGGCAGCGGTTGAGGTCTGGACTTGGAAGTAATGTTGAAGCTCCTATCGTCATTTCACTTAACAATGGAAGAGGTTTGCACTATGAAACTGATCAAATTCAAGGCAGCTCTAACAACCGGTGTGATCGCGGTTGGCCTGTTACTAGGAACAAGTACGGCGAATGCCGCCGTCGTAAACATCGATGGAACCGGAACAAACGCGACGGGGATCGAGGACTTGCAGGTGGGTGTCCTCTTCTACAATGTCGAGTTCGTGTTCGACTCCGCGAGAACCCTCTACGGCGATCTGCCGGGCGACTTCCCCTTCCCTGAGGGTCGTCTACCAAGTGTAGTAGACGCGAACGCCGCTGTGAACGCTGCGCTCAACGGCGTACCCTCAGTTGTGACAGTCGGTCCGGTCACTTCCAGCAATTATTTCATAGGGTTCGAGTCTGAGCCAGTAGGACCCGTAGTAATCCACACAGATTCCAGTTTCGCCTCCAGCGGGTGGACGCTCGATGATCCAGGATCTGCTTTTAATTATGACGCAGACGCTACCTATGCCGACTTCACTTTGGTGTCCCAAGTACCGGTGCCTGCTGCCGTCTGGCTGTTCGGATCCGGCCTGCTAGGACTAGTCGGTATGGCAAGACGCAAGAACGCGTAGCCAGTTCCAACCCTATCAACAGCGGCGGCCTTCGGGTCGCTGTTTTTGTTTGTGCTGTATGAGCGTTTGTGGCCGGTAACCGCCCGTTGGAGCCCCGCCAGCATCAGGATGGCGGGAACCGGCTGAAAGCGAGGCTGATGGAGAGGTATAGCCGCTGGTCGGCCGGAGACGGATCGAGGGAAATGCGGAGCAGGCATCGGGGCGACACGCATGCCGGCTGGTGTGGAAGGGGTGCGGTCAGCTGCGATGCTGACCGTCCCTGTCCCGATTACTCTTCATCCCAAGGATTAACTTTTTCGCCCCCCAAATCGCGGCTGCCGTGGATGACGGTCACGACCTGTACCCGGGCGGGCAGGGTTCGATAGATGATCCGGTAGCCTTGAAAGATCAGCTCACGCACATCTTCCCGGCCGGCCTCCGGCACCTGGCGACCCATCTGCGGATGATCCTGCAGCTTCCCGGCGGCGTCAAAGATGCGCTCGATGAAACGCCGGGCGTAGTACGGCGAGTCCTTGGCGATGTAGTCACGGATGCCTTCCAGATCATCCAGCGCCGGGTCAGTCCACTCAAGACGCATCGCCGAGCAGCCGCCGCTTGGCTTCCTCGTGGGTAACGGTCCGTCCCTCGTCGGCGGCCTTCAAGCCTTCCTCAATCTTTTGCTTCACATACAGCTCGTACATGATGTCATCCCAGGTGGCCTTATCGGGCAACTGTTCGATGATCTGCCGGGCAGCGTCTTTGGCGCTTGGCATGGTGTGAGCCTCCAAATGGGTTACGGGAACAGTATACTCGTTTCAACTGTGGCATCAGAGTACGAGCGCGGTCCGGCATGTCTCCTTTTGGCTAATGGCCACCGAACAGAGCCCTGCACCGTCGGGGGTTTCTTTGCGCTGCGAATGATGTGTTCTGGCCGAACCATGCCTTTTAGCATGCAAGAATATGTTAATCGGCTAACAGACAGCTGACGACGCATTCCTGTCTTTTAGCATTTGGCGATATATGCGTGCCGGGTGTAAATCATTTGTAAGTTCCTGTCAGATATGCTCCTGTCTGTAGTGCGTCAAAAACGCAGGGTTACGGAGCAAATCATCATGATCAAATCCCGCCTGTTGGGTGCTGTGTGCGCTCTTGTATTTGTTTTCGGTTTTTCCACTTCGGCTTATGCAGTACTCATTGACTTTGAAAGTCTTGCTGCGGGTACGACTGTCACCAATCAATTTCCAGAGGTCACTTTTTCCGGATCTTCTGATAATGTGGTTTTTGATGTGGGCCTTCCGCTAGGTAAGTTTATATGCACGACCGGATGTAAAGATAACACTATTCTGGATTTTACAAATCCGGTGGATAACCTGACTTTTTGGGTCATCCAACTCAACACTGCTGGCAAGATCGCTGAATTTAATATCTTCGAAAATAGCGTATTAACGGCAACAATAGATTTGATCGGTCCCGGCACTGGTGGAGGTGGCAGCGGAACCGATGATGAGTTTATTGATCTTTCAGCGTTTTCTAATGTAACCCGTTTAGAGGTCGTAAATATTGCAGGCGACCCTGTTCTGGAAAATGGCATTGGTTTGGATCAATTCAGTTTTGATGCCGCCGTCCCCATCCCTGCAGCTGTCTGGTTATTCGCCTCCGGTTTGATCGGCCTAATCGGTATCGCCAGACGTAAAGCTTAACCATAGATAAGAAACTGCGGCCTTCGGGCCGCGGGTTTGCGTTGCGCTAAAGGTCTGTTCCTGGGTGACTACCGCCCGTTGGCTTCCTGTCAGCACCCAGACGACCCCGACACCGCCATCCAGAAACAGATGTTCTTTGGTCCGCCCGGCCCGTCGAGCCAGGCACCCTGATCGGCCAGACTGCAAATAGTCATAAGGAGAAAGTCATATGCATTATCCATCACTCGCCTACCGGGCAGTAATCCTTACGGCAGGCCTCCTTTGTGCGACTGGCGTACATGCGGCCGATGGCCAGCTCGAAATCAATCAGGCCTGCGCCGTAAATACCGGCTGCTTCCCGGGCGATGCTCCTGGATTCCCGGTGACCATCACCCAACCCGGCAGCTACCGCCTTACCGGCAATCTCGATCTCAGTGCCGTTGATCCGGGCCTGAGCGGTATCCAGGCCAGTGCACCGGCAGTGACGGTCGACCTGAGTGGGTTCCACATCGCCGGGGCAACCACCTGTTCGGGCAGTGGTGCATCGATCAGTTGCAGCCCCTCGGGTACCGGTTCCGGCGTACATTTCACGAATGATGCCACTGCATCGGTCGTGCAAAACGGTATTGTGCGTAACATGACAAACTCCGGTGTCTTCTGTCTGGCAACCGGCGCTCGCGTGCAAAACATTACCGCAACCCACAACGCAAATGACGGCATCTTTGCCCAGCAGGGCACGCTGGTGGTGAACAGTGTCGCCATCGAGAATGGTGGTGACGGTATCAATGTCACCTCCGGATCAATAGTCGATGGCGTCACCTCCATCGGTAACGGCCAAAACGGTATTCGCGCCGAGGGCTTCAGCGGCGGCAGCGTGGTTACCCGAACTGTTGCGCAGAAAAATGGTGCCAGTGGCTTCATGTTATTCGGGCTTGCAAAATTCGGCAAAAACAACCTCTCCATAGGCAACAAGGACGCCGACAAATGTGGTGGCGGCATTTGTACGGACCGCACCCGCCTCTACCTCACCAAGGCACAGCACCAGGGAGACACCGTCCTGAGTGCCTGTGCCATAGGTTTTCGTGTGGCTTCACAAACCGAGCTACTCGACATTGGTCACTATGCCTACGATACAATACTCGGTAAGACCACCCGGCATAGTGGTGGCGGGCCACCCAGTGGAACTCCCGTATTCGGCACGACGGTCACAGCCGGATGGGTGTTAAGCGGGTCCGACAGAGAGTTAGGCGATTGCGCCGGCTGGACCACCTCGAATTTCGAAATCGGAGGGTCCATCATCTGGTTCCCAACCAGTATCGGAGACGACCCCGACGTCTTATCGCAAATGCCCAGGAGGGCCGACGTAGTTTGCTCAAGCAACCTTCCGGTATGGTGTATCAGCACACCGTGATGCCTTGACCTATATGAAAGAAGGTCATCATGGTTACCCGGTCCTGGCCTATTGGGTTTATTCGGGCTGACTAAACGGCACGCCACTCGCGCTAGCACGCAGCGAACATGATGCATAGAATCACCCATCTAAACCAGAAACAGAGCTCGAGAGCCGGGGCAGTGTTCCAACGTGTTTCGGTTTGCACCAGATGGCTCTATGGCGCGCCGCAAACACACATATACCCTCGCGGGGCGGGATGAGCAGCCGTGCGGAGTCGCACACCCCAAACGCGGTATGTCACCGTGATCTATCGCTCTTATCGACTCCAGCCCTGCAGTTGTCCATCGTTGCCACCGATGTGCGTATTCACCAGGAATAACATCACAGCTTGCTGATGCGTTCTTTTGCTCATAAAGCCGGTGCAGATGCGCCTCGAACTTCGTCCACGTAACATCGGCTACCGACAGTCTTTTAAAGTGGAAGTGGTAGCCTAAAAAGTCAAATCGTCTGTCTATGTTTCCAACAAAAGTCTTGTCCGGATGTTTCTCAAGTTTAAAGATCGTGAAAGTTTCGTTCAGGGGGGAAATAGGGGACAGACCACGGTTTTCGCTGAAAACCGTGGTCTGCCCCTATTTTTGCTGCAAACGATCAGGATTATTGAATATTGCGGATGTAGTTCAATGACAGGAATCACCTAACAGGACATCCCCGTTAACATCGATGGCATGGATGCACCAGTTCGAGGAGCCTGACTGGCAATTCTAATCCCCATATTGCACGAAGAATTCAGGATCCGGAAATCAGGATCCGGCAGGTGAATATAATCCCGGTGTCTGTGCCCGACGGTAGACAGTTTTTCCTACGCGGTCGATATGCTCCAGCAAGCGGGTATGGTCTATCTGCGTCAGAATGGAAAGGTCGAAACTGTAGGGTAACAGCAGTTCATCCAGTTCGTTATCGATCCGGTTCAGGACTGCAAGTGTAAGTTTGTCCCCGGTGAACGTGAGGTCAATGTCGGAGCCCGTGCGATAGTTGCCTTTTGCCCTCGAACCATAGAGGATCGCTTTTTCTATTTCCGGGTGACAGGCAAAAACGCCGGTAATCCGGCTGAGTACCTCGTCAGTCAGTCCATAGGGCATGCCGGACTAGCCTCTGGTCAGCAGAGTTTCGAGCTTCTTTTCCAGCCTTCTGAACCCGGGGTAATATTCATTCAGAACAGCGTTGATGATCGCCTCGGCTGTTTTCCTGTTATAGGTGTGCGATGACATATTGCGGCTTTTGATCATATTCATCCAGACGTCACCATCCTCGACTAGTCCCTGCCGGAAGGCTTCACGGCTGGCGTCTCTCGAACCATGGATATCTGCATTACCCTGGTAAAATAAATAATCCCTGAGCGTGTTCCAGGCCAGTTCATGGGTAAACTCGAAAGCCTGTATCAGACCCTGCTTCTCGAGATCTGACAGTGGCCTTTCCGCCGCCAGGTTGACTGCCGCGCCCAACTGTTCCATTGCCGTACGGTAATGATCGAAACGTTGCCTCCAGCGTATATCCTGCTCCGGCATAGCGGTTCCCCCGAATATAGTCCATGCATAATACCTGCTAACAACTGGGTTTGTATGCGTTTTTCAGCGAGTGTAGATTTCCGTCTGTCAGGCCAACGTAGTTTGGCGGGTGTAGTTCAAAGGTAGAACTGGAGCTTCCCAGGCTTCACACGTACCGTCGCTGGTTTGTTCTCAATATTCTCCATGCTCGAAGCCTCAAGTTTTACCTCCACAGTAGAGCTTACCGCAAAGGGTGATCTGAACGGCGCCGTGTTCGCCAATGTTTCCGGTGCAACGGTCGTAGTGGTATTGCCTGTAGCCTGATTCGCGGGTTGTTTGATGACCTGGAAGCGCAGGTTGAGAACAAAATCTTTAATTTTCTGGCTGTCGGTGAAACCGAACAGCTGACAGCAGTGGATGGCAATAGCAATGTGACCATTACCTTCAGAACCACCAGTGTCACAGCAGTCCTGTTACCCGGGGCACTGTGGCTTTTTGCCAGTGGTCTTTTGCTGTTGTCAAAAGCCGGGCTTAACCGGAAAATCGTCGCCCCCGCTGAAAAAGCCCATGAATGCCGAATAGTCGGGGTTAACGAAAGTTATTCAAACAAGTGCAGGTACTCGCCATAGCCGGCGGTCTGCATCTCCTCACGGGGTATAAACCGCAGTGCTGCGGAATTGACACAGTAGCGCAGTCCGCTCGGCTGTGGCCCGTCTTTGAATACATGCCCCAGATGGGAATCGCCATGGCGACTACGCACCTCGGTGCGTGGCAGAAACATCCTGAAATCACGTTTCTCCGTGACCATATTCGCATCCAGCGGGCGGGTGAAACTCGGCCAACCGGTGCCGGACTCGAATTTGTCAGCCGAGGAAAACAGGGGTTCGCCACTGACGATATCGACGTAGATTCCATCCTGGTGTTCATCCCAGTATTCGTTCCTGAACGACGGCTCGGTGCCTTCCTCCTGGGTTACCTCGTATTGCAGCGGGGTCAGGCGGCTTTTCAGAATTTCATCTGAAGGCTTGCCGTATTCGCCTGTCTTTTGCGGTTTTTCCGGCATACTTCTCTCCGACACCTCACCTGGTCCGTCATCATTGGCAAACCCGACCACGAACGGGGCTGCAATCACTGCCAGCAGCCCGATTCCTGTTAAAATCTTTCGCATCACCCGTCTCCATCGACCTCATCATGGCCTCGTATTCGGGTGAGACAGCAACGGGAGGCAGGAGTTTCATGATCCGGGTTCAGGGGACCGCATACAAGCTCCAGGGCATCGCAATGACAGTGATTTTAGCTTAAGCAAGTGCCATTTTCCCTAATGCAAGGTCTTAAGATACTCGACCAGAGCCCAGCGCTCGTCGTCGGTATAATCGCGCCACTGGCCGTCATCATTCCTGGTTTGGGTATGTTTCGGACCGCTGTGACCGATATTGCGATTGCCGGCCAGCGAGGTATCGAACGCGAAACCGCTGTCTGTCAGGTAACCGACGTTGACCGGGTCGAACTCGCGGCTGCCAACCCGGAAGTTCTTCACACGCTGCTCCTCGGGCAACAGCATCTGGTACAGGCTGGGTACCGAACCGTTATGCAGGTAAGGTGCAGTCGCCCAGATTCCGTTCAGCGGACGCGCCTTGTAGGTGGCGATGATCGAAGGCGGCGGAACCAGTTGCTCGCGTGTGGTGCGGCCACCGTTCAGGCGCACCTTGACCTCGGTCAGCGCATCACCTTCCAGACCTTCCTGCTTCAACCTCTGGTCGATGACGCCACTGACCGCGATGCCCAGCACCGCGACCGCGATCACCTTGTCACCACGCTTGAGATGATCCGGGAGCTCGGGCAGGTAGGGCTTCAGGGCACCCGGGTCGACGAAGCGTGACAGCACATTCTGAACCATCCTCGGGTCGGTGCGCAGCTGATCCAGTGGCGGCGCGTTGGTGATAATGAACTGCCTGATTTCACCCGGTCTGGCTTGCCTGCGCGGGAACTCACCCTGTGCATCGCGGATCACATGGCAACCCTTGCAGTTCCCGGCATACAGCACTCTGCCCTGCTCCGCCCTGGCCGTGTCAATGGCACCGAACACCGGTTCCGGCCACAGCGGTGCCTGCATACTGTTGACATAGTCCTCGATGCGATCGAGATTATCGATTCTCACCGTACTATTGAACTGCCCGGTCTGCGGGGTGCCGGTCAGCTGCATATGCGCATACACGCCCAGGACCTCACCGGTATTACGGGCAATGGCATTGCTGACTGCGCTGTTCCACTGCACCCAGTCGAGCTGCGGTGCAGTCCACAGGAACGGGAAGCTGACCGGAGCATTGGACTCACCATGATTCCCGGGAATCCCCAGCCCGGTCTCGGTGACCCGGTTGAGAATGGCGCCAAACGCATCCAGGCGGCCGTGACCGTAGGCAAGGTCGGTCGCATTCTGCTCCACCAGCCGGTTCAGTACCCCGCTGTAGGCTACCACACGCGCCTTCAGCGCATCCTGCTCACCCTGACTCCAGTTCGGCGCCAGCACCTTCTGTGCAAAGCGATCCATCTTCTGCGGGTCGCGGTGAGTCGCCTGCAGTGCTGCGGCCAACTGCGTCATGTAGCTCTGGTGATCAACCAGTGAGGGACCGCCATCGATACGAATCGATCGTCCCTGGTAATCGATCTGCGCGGTATGGCAGGCGGCGCAGGTCGGCCCTATCCAGGCGTTGGTAGTCGGATAATCCTCGAGCGTATAAGCAGCACCAAGAAAAGCCTTTTTCATCCTGAAAGCATCGGCCCGGATCATGTCAGGATTATCATCCTTAACGAAGCCTATCGGCAGCCCGTCGGGATTTCTGGCCGGGTCCAGTGGTTGCGGGATATAGCCAAGCTCGCGCATATGCGTATCGTCGCGGAACAAGGTGTCGTTGCCGGCCTGTTCCAGAGCCAGGAACCAGTCGTAAGGCAGTAACTGTGACCCCTGAGAGAGGTAATAAAAGGCTTGACGATCCTCGTCACTGAGCCCCTGATCGAGGAACATCACCGCGGCCTGATCATCGCCGGACGATCTGCCGCCGCTACAGCCAACCAGTGCGATGACGCTGGCAAGCAACATGGCAAGAAGTGCGCCGGGCGGCGAAGTTTCGGATTTGATCAGAGGCTTCAAGCAGGCATCCATGGCAGTCTCTCAAGTAAACAGGAAATGAACCCGTAAGCATAGTCGAATTCCGGCGGCGGTATCCGCCTAAACTTCCAGCGGCTGCAGCTGTTCCAGCTCAGCCTCGGTAAAAAGCCGGGAAACAGCCATGAACCTCAGGCCAAGGGGAATTTCCAGGGAAAAACTTGAACCTCTGCCTGGCGAAACATCCACGCAGATATGGGTGTTCCTGTAGTATTCAAACTGGTCGGCTGCCATATAGAATTTGCAGCCGTGTATTTCTCCAAGACACAGATCCCTGGAGCCAATAAGAAAGTCACCCCTGGCAAAGCACATGGGTGCCGAGCCATCGCAACAACCACCACTCTGGTGGAACATCAGCTCTCCATGTTTCGCCCGTAGCTGATCAATCACGGCGGCAGCTTTATCGGTAACAGATACGCGTTCAACTGGCATCAGCATTCCTGGCTTGAAAAACGGGCAGCCCGCGCGGTTCCATGCGGGCTGCCCGGTTCAACATAACAATTTCAGAAGAAACCTAACGGGTTCTTGTCGTAAGACATCAGTACATTCTTGGTGTGACGATAATGGTTCAGCATCATCTTGTGATTCTCGCGCCCGATCCCGGATTTTTTGTAGCCACCGAACGAAGCGCCCGCCGGGTAGGCGTGGTAGCAGTTACACCAGACGCGGCCGGCCTGGATTCCGCGCGACATAGCCTGCATCTGATGGACATCACGGGTCCAGACGCCGGCACCCAGGCCATAGAGTGTGTCATTGGCAATTTCCAGCGCTTCGGCTTCATCCCTGAACGTCGTAACACTCAGCACAGGACCGAATATTTCTTCCTGGAAAATCCGCATTCTGTTATTACCCTTGAACACCGTCGGCTGAATATAATAACCATTCGGATACGTTTCGTTCTTGCAGGCTTCACCACCGATCAGGACTTCCGCGCCTTCCTGTTTACCGATATCAATATAATTCAATATCTTCTGGTATTGATCACTGGATGCCTGGGCACCCATCATCGTGCCCGGATCCAGGGTATCGCCCATTTTGATGGCTTCAATACGTTTCAGGCAGCGATCCATGAACTCTTCATAGATGCTTTCCTGGATTAACGCCCGGGACGGACAGGTGCAGACTTCACCCTGGTTAAAGGCAAACAGCACCAGGCCTTCGATTGCCTTGTCGAGGAAGCTGTCATCCTGGGCCATTACGCTTTCAAAGAAAACATTGGGTGACTTGCCACCCAGTTCCAGGGTTACCGGGATAATGTTTTCTGAAGCGTATTGCATAATCAGACGGCCGGTTGTGGTTTCACCGGTAAATGCCACCTTTTTTATGTCTGGATGTGTGGCCAGTGACTTGCCGGCTTCCGGGCCGAAACCATTAACAATATTCAGCACCCCGGCGGGAAGAATATCGGCAATCAGATCCATCAACACCAGTATTGAAACCGGGGTCTGCTCAGCAGGTTTTAAAATGATGCAGTTGCCGGCAGCCAGTGCCGGAGCAATTTTCCAGGTGGCCATAAGGATAGGGAAATTCCAGGGAATAATCTGGCCAACCACACCCAGTGGTTCGTGGATTTCCATGCTAACAGTATTCGCATCCAGGTCAGCTACCGAACCTTCCTCGGCACGGATAACACTGCCGAAGTAGCGAAAATGATCCGCCGCCAGTGGAATGTCCGCAGCCATGGTCTCACGTATCGCCTTGCCGTTGTCCCAGGTTTCGATCAGCGCCAGTCTTTCCAGGTTTTCTTCAATCCGGTCGGCTATTTTATACAGTAGATTACAGCGTTCGGTGGCTGGAGTCTTTCCCCAGCCGGGCGCGGCTTTCCACGCGGCTTTTACCGCCAGATCGATATCGTTCTGACTGGATCTCGGAACTTTGGCAAAGGAACTACCATCCACGGGAGAGGTGTTTTCGAAGTACTCTCCATCAACCGGAGCCACCCATTCACCGCCGATAAAATTTTCGTATTGCTGTTTGAATTCCGGTTTCGTATAAGACATGTTGCACTCCGTGTTATGTAGTATTAATGAATACAGCTTACCCTGCGGGCTGCCGGAAACGACTACGAATCAACTCAAGCCGGCGCCGATTGACACCGAAATCCGAATAACCGACGCGGGATGCTGAACGCATGAGGATCTGCTTGCCAGGCGCATCGAAACAAAATTCGACATCGTCCACAAAGCGGAAAACCAGCGACGTGAACGTTGCCCGGATACAGTCGCCGGCTTCCGGTAGCACACGTGAGCGAGGGACGCTGCCGATCACTCTCAACAGCCTGGCCCGGGCAGCGGGCTGGTCGTCTGTGTAGTGCAGTGGCTCGATAAAGTGTCCGGGATCGGTACTGTTGGACGACACACAATTGGGCTTGTCCGGACAGGGCAATGGTTGCGAAGCGGTGACTTCATCAGCCCCGGACAAGGCTGCACCTGCATTGCGCATCGGCAGAAGCAGCGCAAACAGCGTCACAAGGATCCTGATGGCCATCAGGCACCACGGGCTCCAGCCCGCATCAGTGTAGCCACGAGCAGCACCAGGCCGACCAGCACCAGTGCCACCGATATCACTATCAACGCTTCTGCCATGGTGACCCCGAACAGCAACTCCGGGGTGTAGCCGCAAGGCTCCAGCGGTTTGAACAGTTTCGGAAACCAGTTATCCAACGCGAACCAGGCCGGCAAACCGGATTCCATGCTGCAGGTACCCTCGATGGTACCCCGTTCTACACCCAGCAATTGCCAGGAACGCTCCAGCAAACCGGCCCCGATACCGGCAACCAGCAGATAACCGGTTACCAGCAATCCCCGGTTGCGACGCAGCCACAGACCGAGCAGGGATACCAGAATCAGGCCGAGTACCCAGATGCGCACATGGATACAGAGCACACAGGGCCAGTAATCCAGTACGTACTGATAAAACAACGCCCCGCCTTCCATCGCAAGACCAACGACAAGCACTCCCAGCCAGCACCAGGAACTCGCACCCGCTGCTGCCAGCCGGTTCATGGATGCATCCTTCCGATTGCGGGGGTATATTGATCGCTCATGGCGGAATTCTACCTGAAAACCGCTTGCAGGGCAGTTACATCACCACCAACATGAAGCTCCCGGAGCGGTTGCGCGATACTTACCCATGGCACGCCTGAAAATCCTGCAATGCATGGCCGGCGCAGTCTACGGCGGAGCCGAAACCGCCTTCGTCGAGATGTGCCTGGCACTGCACGAAGCCGGGCAGCACATCGAAGTCGCAACCCGTCCGCATGCTACACGGGTATCCCGGCTGGAGCAGTCAGGCATCCGGGTCCACCCGCTACGCTTTGGTGGCGCCATCGATCTGCACACTCCCTTGCGCCTGCGTAGAATCATCACCGATTTTCAACCGGATATTGTGCAGACCTGGATGTCGCGCGCCGCACGCAAGGTATCCCGCTGGAATCCACGCAAGGGTATTTCCCCCTACCTGGTGATCTCCAGGCTGGGCGGGTACTACAAGCTGAAAAATTTCACCAGCACCGATTACTTCATCACCAATACCGGCGACATACGCCGCTTTCTGACGGATCAGGGGGTGGCGGAAAACTGCGTAACACATATTGATAATTTCACCGAAGCAGATGCGCCGGCAGGCGCGCTGAAGCGCAGTGAACTGGACACACCGGAGGATGCTCCCCTGCTACTGGCACTCGGCCGGCTGCATACTTCGAAGGCTTTTGACACCCTGTTGCGAGCCCTGCAGGATGTTCCCGGCACCTGGCTGTGGATTGCCGGTGAAGGACCGGAACGAAACGTACTGCACCGACTCACTGCCGAACTTGGTCTGCTTGAGCGGGTACGATTTCCCGGCTGGCGCGATGACCGGGCCGACCTGTTTCAGGCTGCTGACGTATGTGTCGTACCTTCACGCCAGGAACCTTTCGGTAATGTAGTCATCCAGGCCTGGGCACACCGGATTCCACTTATTACCAGTACCGCCAAAGGCCCCGTCCAGTATGTTCGCGACGGCGAGGACAGCCTGGTCGTTGGCGTCGATGATGTGAAGGGGTTTTCAAAAGCGATCAACCGCTTGCTCGCTGACCGGAAACTGCAGGCCAAACTGGTCGAACAGGGTTTTCGACGTTACACGCAAGGGTTTACCCGCGAGCAGTGTGTAGCGAACTACCTGCATTTCTACCACCAGTGCCTGGCTCGCACTTCTCACCGCGCTACCGGGCCCTCGCCTGATCCTTAAATCCGCAAGATGGCTGAATCCATCATGCTCTGTGTGTAAAGGGACGATCCGCTTAGCGGTATCATTCTGCCAATACATCAATACCGGACACCATCATGCCCGCATTGCAACACGTATTCGACGCCACCCGTGAAAACTTCCAGCAACTGGTGCTGGACAATTCCCGCAGAGGTCCCGTGCTGGTCAACTACTGGGCGCCCAATGCGGGTCCCTGTCTGCGATTATGGCAGGCACTGGAGACGTTGACCCAGGAGTACCAGGGCCGTTTTCTGCTGGTCAATGTGAATACCGAAACCCGGCAATCGCTGGCACGCAGCAACGGTATCAACAGCGTTCCCACGGTGAAAATATACCGAAACGGTGTGGTCGTCGAATCCATCTATGGCGCCGAATCGGAAACAGCACTGCGCAAGATCATCGACCAGCACGTGCCGCCGGCCCGGGACACGGTACTGGCGCAGGCGATCAAGAGCTACCAGTCCGGTGATGCGGATGGTGCATTGCAAATACTGGCACAGGCCTGTATCCGCGAACCGGACAACCTGAAGCTGCACGCCACGGCCATCAAACTGCTACTGCGTGAGCAGCGCTACGACGATATCGAGCGCTATGTTTGCGTACTGGGAGAGCATCTGCAGTCAGCGCCGGAGATCAACCAGCTGCGGATTCATGCAAAACTCCTGCAGCTTGCGCAACAGGCGCCACCAGCCGAACAACTGGATGAGCGGCTGGAGCACGAACCGGCCGATATTGAAGCCCGCGTGCTCCGGGCTGCCGTGGCCATGGTGCAGGATGATTATGCGATGGCCCTGCGATATTGCCTCGAAGCGTTAAAGCAGGACCCGAAATTTGACGGCGAGCTGCCACGCAAGGCCATGCTGGCTATCTTCACTCTGCTAGGCGAGCAGCACGAGCTAACGCGGGAGTATCAACAGGCTTTGCGCGATCAGTTGCTGCAATAATCCTCCAGTATGACCCTGCCTGCTGCCTGCTGCTTCATCAGGTCGACAATTGCGTATACCCCTACGTGGCGATTCGGCGACAGGTGCTCGTCGAGGTGCAAACGACTGAACAACTCGTCGACATCCAGGTGTTCGATTTCCCTGGCGCTCTTGCCCTCTGCGAGCTGGATCAGTACCGCCAGCACACCCTTGATAATACTGGTGTCGCAATCGCCGTGGAAACGCAGCCGGGCCGCATCCTGTTCATCCGAAAATACACTCACCCACACCTGGCTCATACAGGCCTTGACGCGGTTGTCTTCGGTCTTGAGCTCGTCCGGCATGGACGGCAGATTCTCACCCAGCTCAGTCAGGTACTGGTAGCGCTGGTCCCAGTCACCCAGCAACTCAAAAATCTCCACAAGGTCATTCAGACTGGTCACGACACGCCCTTCTCTCAGAACAGGCCCAGTGCCAGCTTAGCCGCGTCGCTCATCCGCGTCTCGTTCCAGGGCGGATCCCAGACCAGCTCTACACTGGCATTATGCACACCCTCGACTGCCCGGATGGCGCATTCCACCTGCCCGGGCAGGCTGCCTGCCACCGGGCAGCCGGGGGCGGTCAGCGTCATACGCACGGAAACATCTGCCGCTTCACTGATGTTGATGTCATACACCAGGCCCAGGTCGTATATGTTCACCGGCAGTTCCGGATCGTACACACTGTGCAGGGCGGCAATGACCTGTTCCCTCAGGGGTGCATCGACCGACAGCGCTTCAGGCCCGCCACAGCGGGCCTGCCT
>JAUXGZ010000058.1 GCA_030621785.1 Gammaproteobacteria bacterium
GCAACCATTCCCTGACTGCCGGGCGATCCCTCTCCAGCCTGATCAGTAACGTTTCAACCATTCTTCCTTTCCCGAACCCGAAAGCCCATCGTAGCAAATTCTGTTGTCATTGCGAGCGCAACGCCTGAACGTGCGCAACCTGCCTTATGGCTACCCGGCCTGCCTTGTGAACGCTTCACGGCTGTTGTGCATCGTCGTCATCCTTATTCCGTTCTACCAGCGGTTCGGCAAACTTCCGCTCGCGGCGCACCACGCGCAATTCGTTGTCGAGTCGCTGCAACAAACTGGAGATCCGTGCCCGGCCCTGACCCACGTTAGCCTCGCCGATAAAGCGGAACCACTGGCTACGCACATCGATCAGGTCAGGGGGGATTTTCTTGCCGGCCAGCGCCGGCTGTTGCAGAAAATCGTCCTTGCTCTGATAACCCTCGTCACCACGTCCTTCCACCAACGATTCACCGTCCGATTCACTGAGACCCTCAACAAGCGTGCTCAGGACCAGTGCACTGGCGGTATTGATGTTCAGCGGCGCACCCTGTGGCAACACACAGACAACCGGCCTTAGCTTTTCAACGGCCTCTGCATCGTAGCCTTTAACCAGCAATAGCTCCGATAGGCTGTACAGGGGCTGGTTGGCGGCTCGATAAGCCGGCTGCAGCGACAGATAGATGTCATCTTCCGCGCCCTCGGGAAAACGTGTATCGACATCGCTGTCAATCCAGTCAGCCAGCGCATCGGCGAGGTTTTCTTCCATACCCAGCGCACGCAACAGGCGCTGGTACTGGGCCAGTGCGGTGGGAACCAGTTTGCCTTCCTGTACCAGGTTGTTGAGGTTGAAGCGCCCCTGCATGTCGATAATGCGTCCCTGCACCGAGCCGCCCTCCACCAGTGAGGCCGGCAGCTGCGTGCTCCAGTCTTCCTTCAGCGTATCGACCTTGCTGTCCTTGAGGTCTCGCTGCAACACGACACTCGCCCAGCTTTCCGCACCCAGCGCATAGGCCCAGGCCTGGTCGCTGTGCAACAGGGTCGCGGTGCGCCGGATCTCCAGCTGCTGGCGGGTTGCCATGGAGGTCGCCGCCACCGCCACCAGCGCCACTACCAGCAGGGCTGTCAGCAGAGCCACACCCTGCTGGGTACGCCGCTGCATCAGTGATCCCCGTCGGCGTCTGGAACTGTATCCCCGTCCGCATCCCGGTCGGCATCACTATCGTTACCAGCGCCTTGCTGGCCATCGGCGTTGCCGCCGGCACCAACCGGTCCGGTAACCGTCACCACGAAATTTTGTGGCAGACGGAACAGCCAGTTCAGCTCGCCCATGTCCTTCAATTCCATCCGGACTTCCACGGCGCGCGGAAAACCGGCACTGTCTGCCGGGTTCTGCTGCAGCGGTGGCCAGCGCTCCTGCCAGTCGCCGGACGGACCCAGGAAGCGCATATTGAAACTTTCCAGTTCCTCGACCAGCACCTGCTCGACTGGCAGGCTGTCCTGTGCCCGGTCCAGCACCCGCCAGGTGCGACGCAACAGACGATCGTCGTCTGGCACATAGGCAACCCGCAGCAACTCGCTGCGCCGGTAACCGGCGGGGTTGGGATGACCGGCGCGGGTGAATTCCACTCCGCCAAAACCGCCGCCCCCGGTGAGTGCAGCCACGGTATCACCGAATTCGTTGCGGATTCCCCGGTCAGCCATCTGCTCCAGGTCCCGCTGCAGTATCTGGTAGGACATTTGCAGATCTGCCATCCGCTCAGCCCGTTGATCGCTGTAGTCCACCTGGTTGAGCAGGTTGCTCATCCAGCCATAGGCCGGAACTATAATCAGTGCAAACACCACAATGGCAACCAGCAATTCCAGCAGAGTAAAGCCGGGCTGTCGCGCGCTGCGGGCCGCTTCAACGCGCATTGGATGGTCGTTCCAGGAAGCCGCTGAACATAGCCAGTGGTTCATCGGCATCTACATCGGCCAGGAACACCTCGATATCCAGCCGCCGCAAATCCTTCTCGGATGTCTGGGTAACCTGCATGACCCAGCGCCAGTTACGCCGGCCGGCGGGAAATTCCGCCTCGCCTTTTTGCTGACCGACCGACGGCCATTCACGCATCACCTGCACTTCCACCAGCTGATTACGCGCCACCCACTGGGCAAAGGTGCGGTCGCGCAGGTAGACCTGGTTTTCGATAAAACCGCCGGCCGCTTTAGAGATCGCCAACAGGGCCAGCGCCAGTACCGTCATGGCCACCAGTACTTCCAGCAGGGTGAAGCCGCGTTCCGGAATACGGGCCAGGCCTTTCATTCCGGCTCCAGTTCCAACTCCAGTTCCAGGTGGCCCAGCAGGGTGGCCCTGATCTGATACTGCTGTTCCGTGTCTGGAATCAACAGGGTGAGCGTAAAGGGGGTGATTTCGCCACTGGACAGCAGGAACACCTGCGGGGCGGTGTCTTCTTCCGAATCGAGGGAGGCTGGCAACTCACCATCGACTTCCAGATCGAGTTCGATACCATCCGGCAGCTCGTGGCTACGAAACGGACGGTCGCTTTCGGGGCCGATTGCCTGCCAGCTGCCATTCTGCAGGAGCATGAATTCGTACCGGCTAACGGTGAAACGAACCGCCAGTTCTTCACTGCGTATCAGGGCTTCTTCGCTAGCCAGTTGTAGCAACGCCGCCAGCCGGCGGGCTTCACGTTCAAGCTGTTCCGCGCGTCCGTCGCCACCCACGTTAAGCCCGACGAAGCTCATCAGCACGCCCATGATGACCAGTACCACCATCAGTTCCAGCAGGGTGAATCCACCCTGCCGGGTGACCGGTGTTGCGATCATGGAGACCCGCGGCCTTACCGGATATCCCAGTTACCGATATCGTCGTCGCTCGGCTGCCGGTCCGGTCCGTGCGAATAGATGTCCACGCTGCCATGTACACCCGGGGTCAGGTACAGGTAAGGTTCCTGCCAGGGATCCAGCGGCAGGCGATCCAGGTAGCCACCCTGTTTCCAGCGCGGTGGTTCCGGAGTCACCTGGGGTTTCTCAACCAGCGCCTCGATTCCCTGATCAGTTGTGGGGTAATCATAGTTATCCAGCTTGTACAGGTTGAGCGCCGCTTCCAGCGCACGAATATCCTGCCTGGCTTTGATAATGCGCGCCTGTTCCGGCCGGTCCATAACCTTGGGTACCAGCACGGCGGCCAGAATACCCAGAATAACCACCACAACCATGACTTCAATAAGGGTAAAACCGGCGACCCGGTTTCGTTGGCGAATTTGCATAGAGTCGATACCTGTAATCCAGAGAGAATTTTTTACCACTTGCCGGCAACCCGTCGGGCGCCAGAAATCAGTCCACCGGACTGATTTCATGCAGATATTGTACCGTTAGTAGCTACCGTTTCACCATTAACTCAAACGGTTGCTGATGTTCAGGCTATAGAGATGGCGCTCGGCATCCACCAGATGCTGGCCCCAGTGCTGCCGGAAACCCGCCTGCCACAGGTTGGCGACCTCGTCGGCTGCGCCCGTTTCCAGCAACTGCAAGCCGCGCCGGAGTTCAAAATAGATATCCGTAAGATCATCAGCCAGACTGCCGGTGCGATGTTCACCGTCCACACCGGGTTCGTCCGGGTGATCGTACTCGAGCCAGTAACGATCCCGCTCTCCCAGCAGAACGTGCAATTCGCTGTAGAGATCGAAGCGATCCTCGAGATCAGCACTCCCCTCCAGATACGCGTTGTCTTCCGCATGATCCAGGGCCACCACTGCCGCGTGCAATTGCGGTAGCAGCAAAAACAGCGGCGCCAGCCAGTCATTGCGCGCCGGCAGCCGGTCAATCGTCGAGCAGTACTGGCGCGCAGTCGCTACCAGTTTCCGGAACTTCGCTCGCTCGGGGTTATTCATTCAACCACCCCCACGCTGATTCAGGATTTCACCATCCAGCCCGGGAATAACGACCATAGCATCGCTTACACTATTCCCGGACAGGCTACCAGGTCACAGACAAGCCGCCGGCACAAAAGTTCTGTACTGCGGCCCCCTACTACTCAAGTGTAGACACAATCCGGGAAATTGCCCGGCAGCCTGGCGAATTGCTAAACCTCGACCATATCAAAGTCTTCCTTGCCGGCACCACATTCGGGGCACACCCAGTCGTCCGGCACGTCCTCCCAGCTTGTTCCGGGCGCGATACCGTCCTCCGGCAGCCCCTTCTGCTGATCGTAGATGAAACCGCAGATCACACATATATATTTCTTAAACGCCGTCATGGTCAAATATCCCCGCAGTGAATTGCGCGGCATTGTAACTGTGGAGCAAGCCTGATGTTACAATCCCGCGTTCGTTCAACAGGATTCAGTGACATGGCTCAACAGAAGGCGCCGGTTCCGGTGGTCATGGCATTCTCTGGCAACGATCCCAGCGGGGGTGCCGGTATCCAGGCCGATATCGAATCACTGAGCAGTCACGGCTGCCACACTGCACCGATCATCACGGCACTGACGATTCAGGATACCCAGGATGTCATCGGCTATTCGCCACTCGACGGCAGCATGGTAGCCGAACAGGCGCGGGCCATACTGGAAGACATGCCGGTCAGCACGTTCAAGCTTGGCCTGCTGCCCAGCGCCGATGTGGTCGAAGCGATTCACAGCGTGCTCAACGACTACCCGGAAATCCCGATGATACTGGACCCGGTCCTGGCCAGCGGCGGCGGCACCCTCCTCACCGAGGAGGAGGTCATCGATGCCATGACGGAACTGCTGCTCCCGCAGACCACCATCCTGACCCCTAACAGCCTGGAAGCACGCATACTGGCGCCGGAAGCCGACAACCTGGATGCCTGTGCCATGGCACTGCTCGATCATGGCGTGGAATTCGTGCTGCTGACCGGTACCCATGAAAACACGCCGAACGTCAAAAACACCCTGTATGGCAACCATCGCCAGCTGGAAACTTTCACCTGGGAACGCCTGGAAGGCAGCTACCATGGCTCCGGCTGCACCCTTGCCGCCAGCATCGCCGGACTGCTGGCACAGGGCATGGAACCTTTTTCTGCCGTCCACGAAGCCCAGGAATATACCTGGCACGCGCTACGTGAGAGCTACCGTATCGGCATGGGACAACAGATTCCCAATCGCCTGTTCTGGGCGCGGGACGAACAGGAATAACCCGCACGGCGTCAACCATGCCAGGTGTCAGACGCGTGTTGCGTGGCCTGTACGCCATCAGTGACGCCGGACTGCAGCCACCGGACCAGCTGAGCCACCAGGTCGAGGCCGCCATCGAGGGCGGTGCCGTGCTGGTGCAGTACCGCGACAAGAGCCCTGATCAGATGCTGCGCCGGCAACAGGCCGCAGAACTGGTGGCGCTATGCGGCGCACATGGCGTGCCGCTACTGATCAACGACGATGTGCAGCTGGCGGTTGATTGCGGCGCCCAGGGTGTACACCTGGGCAAGGATGATAGCGACCCTCAGACCGCCCGCCGCCGGCTTGGTGCGCAGGCCATCATCGGCGTATCCTGCTACAACGAATGGTCGCGCGCCGAACAGGCGGTAGCTGCAGATGCCGATTACATTGCCTTCGGACGATTTTTCCCGTCGCGTACCAAACCCGCTGCCACGCCCGCGGGAACGGACCTGCTGCGGCGCGCGCGGCAGGCCTTCAAACTACCGGTCGCGGCCATTGGCGGCATTACCCCGGCCAACGGCGGCCCACTGGTAGCGGCCGGAGCCGACCTGCTGGCGGTCATCCAGGGCCTGTTTGCACAGCCGGACGTGCGCCAGGCCGCACGGGCCTACGCCCGGTTATTCAAAAACCCGACCAGGCCCGACTGATTCACCATTGCGATTTTCATTAATCAGGTGCGTACAATCCGCAGCCTGTCCAACCAGATCCAGGGAAGCAGCCCGATGTCGAACTCAGAACAACTCTTCACCGCAGCACAAAAACACATTCCCGGTGGCGTCAATTCACCGGTGCGCGCCTTCAAGGGCGTTGGTGGCACCCCGATATTCTTCACCCGCGGTGAAGGTGCCTGGCTGTACGACGCCGACGACCGACGCTACGTGGACTACGTCGGTTCATGGGGGCCGATGATTGCCGGCCATAGCCATCCGGATGTGGTGCACGCAGTACAGGAAACTGCCGCCAACGGCCTGGGCTTCGGTGCGCCCACGGGGATCGAGACCCGCATGGCAGACACCCTGTGCGAACTGGTACCGTCGCTGGAAATGGTGCGCATGGTCAACTCGGGTACCGAAGCCACCATGAGTGCCATCCGGCTGGCACGTGGTTTTACCGGGCGTGACAAGATCGTCAAGTTCGAAGGCAGCTACCACGGTCACTCCGATTCACTGCTGGTCAAGGCCGGCTCCGGCGCCCTGACCCTGGGCGTTCCCACCTCACCCGGTGTGCCGGCCGATCTGGCCAAACACACCATTACGCTGGAATACAACAATGCCGCACAGGTACGCGAAGCTTTTGCCGAAATTGGCCAGGAAGTGGCGGCCATTATTGTCGAACCGGTGGCTGGCAACATGAACTGCGTACCGCCCGCACCCGGCTTTCTCGAAACCCTGCGCGAAGTCTGTGACGAGTCCGGCAGTGTGCTGATTTTCGACGAGGTCATGACCGGCTTCCGCGTGGCGCTGGGCGGTGCCCAGCAACGCTTCGGCATCACTCCGGACCTCACCACACTGGGCAAGGTGGTCGGCGGTGGTCTGCCGGTCGGCGCCTTTGGCGGCAAGCGGAAAATCATGGAAAAGATCGCACCCACCGGCCCCGTGTACCAGGCCGGCACCCTGTCCGGCAACCCGGTCGCCATGGCTGCCGGCCTGGCGACGCTGCAACTGGTCCGGCAACCCGGCTTCCACCAACAACTGGAGGATACCGCCGCCGGGCTGCTCCGGGGACTGCAGAAGATTGCCAACAAGGCCGGGATTCCCTTCACCACCAACCAGGTTGGTGGCATGTTCGGCCTGTTCTTCACCAGCGCCGACCGCGTCGACAATTTTGCCGCCGTCGGCGAATGCGACACTGCCCGCTTTGGCCGCTTCTTCCACGCCATGCTCGATGCCGGCGTGTACCTTGCACCCTCGGCATACGAGGCCGGATTCGTATCCTCGGCACACGATGATGCCGCTATAGAAGCCACCCTGAAAGCCGCAGAAAAAGCCTTCGCCTCCCTGTAAAGAACTATGGAATCCCTGTTAAGCGATCTGATGATATGGCTCAAGCTCCACCCGCACTGGGCGGGGCTGGTGGTGATGATCGTGTCGGCACTGGAATCTTTCCTGGTGGTCGGACTGTTCGTACCGGGAACGGTGGTGATGTTCGGCATCGGCGCCATGATCGCCGCCGGCAGCATGGAGTTGTTACCCACCCTGATCTGGGCCGTGACCGGCGCCGTACTGGGTGACGGCATCAGCTATTTCATCGGCCGCCACTATCACCAGCACCTGCGGGTCATGTGGCCATTTCGCAAACACCCCAGGCTGATTACCCGCGGCGTGGAGTTCTTCCACCAGCACGGCGGCAAGAGTATCGTGCTGGCGCGTTTCGTCGGACCGGTGCGGCCACTGGTGCCGGCCGTCGCCGGCATGCTGGACATGCCGGCACGACGTTTTTTCGTGATCAATATCCTGTCGGCCATCATCTGGGCACCGGCCTATATCCTGCCCGGTATCCTGTTCGGCGCATCGCTGGGTGTCGCCATGGAAATTGCCGGACGACTGGCGGTGCTGCTGGTCGTGCTACTGGCCGTACTGTGGCTCTCCTGGTGGCTGGTGCGACGCATTGCCCGCAGCTTCGAGCCACACGCAAAAGCCGTTCAACTGGGCATACTCGACTGGAGCAAACAGCATCCCGGGATCGCTCCACTGGCTGCGGCTATGCTCGACCCCGAGCATCCGGAAGCCCGTGGCATGAGTATACTGACGGGGCTGTTGCTGCTGGCAAGTGCGGCCTTCCTGGTACTGATGTCGCAGCTCGCACCGGACTCCCTGCTGGATAACTTCAATCTCTACCTGTTCAACCAGATGCAGCAACTGCGCAGTCCGTTTGGTGACCGCCTGCTGATTCCGATCACCGAACTGGGCGACGCCGTAATGCTGTATGGCACCACCGTCCTGATCAGCACCTGGCTGCTGTGGCGTCGCAACTGGCGCGCCAGCCTGCACTGGGCAATCACCATCGTCTGTGTGGCACTGCTCACCTGGGGAGTAAAGCTGGTCACCGCCGTGCAGCGACCACCGCTGGCCGATCCATCCGCCTTCAGCTATGCCTTTCCCAGCGCTCACGCCGGCCTGTCGGTAGCCGTATACGGTTTCCTTGCCGTACTGGTCGCGCGCGAGCTACGCAAAAACTGGCGCTGGGTACCGTATTCCGTTGCCGTTTTCATCGTCGTGGCCATTGGTTTTTCACGCCTCTACCTGGGCGTGCACTGGTTCACGGATATACTTGGCGGCTGGAGCCTGGGGCTGGCGTGGGTGGCGTTGATCGGCATTGCCTATCGCCATCACCCCGCACCGTCTATTCCGGTGTTACGTTTTTCGGTAATTTCGCTGGCCGCCGTCATCCTGACCAGCAGTTTTTATCTGCCGCGGACGATCGACGCTGACCAGGAAAAATACCAGCCTGTAACAACCGCCGACCGGAGCATCCGGCGTACAGAATGGTTGCAACAGGGCTGGCGCTCGCTGCCCGCCTGGCGTGGCGACCTCGAGGGGCGCCACCTTCATCCACTGAATGTCCAGTGGCTGGGCTCGCTGGATGACCTGCGCAGACCGCTGGTGAAGCGTGGCTGGCAACAACCGGAGATCGCCGAAGTCTCCAGCCTGCTCGACATGTTCAACAGCGATGCGCCACTACGTGAGCTACCCGTGCTGCCACAGGTTCACGAGGGCAGGACCCAGCAAATTCTACTCGTCAGGAGTCTTGCAGGGCAGGACCGACTGCTGACACTGCGACTCTGGGCTGCCGGTTACCGGGCTGTTGGCAGCGACCTGCCACTGTGGATTGGCAATGTCTCCTGGCTGGAGCTGGATGAGCACTTCCGGTTGTTCCGGCTGCTCCGGACCAGCCGGGATTTCGACAGCCCGCTGGCGGTACTGGACAAGGATCTCGACGGCCTGGTTGTGCAGCGTGTACAACGCGACATTGGCGCACCCGCGCCGGGGCGTACAGACTGGGATGGCACTACACTGCTGCTGGCGGAGCCGGCCGGGTCAACCCCAGCGCGGTGAAAGATCGTTATCGATACCCAGCTGATCGAGGATTCTCGACACGACAAAATCGACCAGGTCCGATACCCGGGTCGGCTGGTGATAGAAGCCCGGATTGGGCGGCAAAATCACCACGCCAAGGCGCGCCAGCTTGAGCATATTCTCCAGGTGAACGGCCGAAAACGGTGTTTCGCGCGGCACCAGCACCAGCTTGCGGCCTTCCTTGATCACCACGTCGGCGGCGCGGTCAATCAGGTTATTACACACACCGCTGGCGATGGAGGCCAGTGTTCCCATCGTACAGGGACAGACCACCATGGCCGGTGGCGCACTGGAACCGCTGGCCAGAGGCGCGGTCCATTGCTGCTTGCCGAATACCCGTAGTTGTCCTTCGCGGGCACCAAAGTGCAGCGTCAGTGCACGACCGAGTTCCGCCGGTCGGCCCGGCAATTTCAGCTCACTCTCCATGCCGAGCACGATTTGCCCCGGCTCCGAGATCATGAGATCGACCGGCTCCCCCAGCTGCAACAACACCTCCAGCAGGCGCAAGGCATACGGAGCCCCGGAGGCACCGGTAATGGCAAGCGCCAGCGGAGCTGGTTTTTTAATCATGGCGGTGTCGGGCTTTGCCCAGGGCGGTCAGCAATTTTTTGTGGATGCCGCCAAAACCACCGTTACTCATGACCACCAGGCGGTCGCCACTACGCGCCTCGGCAACAATCGAAGCCACCAGGTCTTCGATGTCATCGCTAACCTGTGTCGGCATCGACAGGCGGTCACCAAGCTCGTGCAAATCCCAGGACAGGTTGTCCGGTTCGTACATCCACACGGCATCCGCAGCGGTCAGCGAATACGCCAGCTGGTCACGGTGGGTGCCCATACGCATGGTATTGGAACGCGGTTCCAGGATGGCCAGCAGACGTCCCCGACCTACCTGCTGGCGCAGGCCTTCCAGGGTAGTCGCAATCGCAGTCGGATGGTGGGCAAAATCATCGTAGACGGTAATACCATTGACCTCCCCGCGAATTTCCATGCGCCGTTTCACACCGGCAAAATCACCCAACGCCTCGATCGCCCGCGATACAGGAACGCCGGCGTGCCGTGCAGCCACAATGGCCGACAGCGCATTGTGCATATTGTGTACCCCGGTCAGCGACCAGTTCACTTCGCCCTGCCGCTCGTCATCCAGTAAAACCTGGAAACGGGTACCGTCGGCCTGTAGCGGCTCCACCTGCCAGCGCGCGGGAAAGGTGCCGGATGACACGGTCTCTACCGGGGTCCAGCAGCCCATGTCCAGCACTTCCGACAGGCTGCCGTCGCCGGCATTCACGACCAGCAGACCGTTGCCCGGAACGATGCGCAGCAGGTGATGAAACTGCAACTGGATAGCGCCAAGATCGGGGAAAATATCGGCGTGGTCGAATTCCAGATTGTTCAGCACCAGCGTACGGGGACGGTAGTGAACGAACTTGGAGCGCTTGTCGAAAAAGGCAGTATCGTATTCATCCGCCTCGACCACGAAAAACGGCGACTCGCCCAGGCGGGCCGAGACACCGAAATTGCCGGGCACGCCACCGATCAGAAAACCCGGTTTCAACCCGGCAGCTTCCAGAATCCAGGCCAGCATGCTGGCCGTCGTGGTCTTGCCGTGCGTACCGGCTACCGCCAGTACCCAGCGGTCCTGCAGGATATTTTCGCTCAGCCACTGCGGGCCGGAGGTATAACGCAGCCCGCGGTCCAGCACCGCCTCTACCGCCGGGTTACCCCGGCTCATGGCATTGCCGATAACCACCTGGTCGGGCTCGGGGTTGAGGAATTCCGCCTGGTAACCCTCCATGAGACTGATACCCTGCTCGCGCAGCTGGGTGCTCATGGGCGGGTAAACATTGGCATCCGAGCCTTCGACCTCATGACCGGCCTCGCGCGCCAGCAGCGCCAGCCCGCCCATAAAGGTTCCGCAGATTCCCAGGATGTGAATTTTCATTTGGGTTCGTTCTTCATTCTGTTCGGTTCAGGCTACGGCACGCGGGAACAGGTACTCCAGCAGCGTAATGGCCAACACGGCGTGCAGACCGGAAATCATCAGGCCGATGCCGAAAGATGTGGACAGGGCGTGCCGAAAAATATGCGCCTGCACAGTGATACTCCAGATCAGCAGTAACAGCCAGCCAATGACCAGCACACCGGCCGGCCCTCCACTCTGGCTTGCATTTGTGGCCAGCGTGACCAGCGGCAGCCCCACCATACCCAGCAGCGCGCCGGTGCCGGCCAGCGCGGTAAGCGTCTGCACATAGCGCCCGGTTTTGCCGGCGATGACCAGCACCAGGCTGCTAAACAGCACCATGATCATACTGTCCAGCAAGGTCATGGCCGACGCCACTAACCAGCTGGAACCGGCCAGCGCCTGCGCCTGGTCCGTCAGAACATACAGCAGCAGAGCCGCGGCCAGTGCCGGGACAGACAAGGGATCATCCTGCGGAGCTCGGCGCAGCAGCAGCTGCCCGAACCAGGATTCGAGCCATTCTTTCAAGGAAAAATTACCGGCGTTTGCGACCAGCCGCCTTTTTCCTGGTCGAAGCCCTCTTTTCCGCGGCTTTCTTCACAAGCTTTTTCTTCACTACTTTCTTTTTCGTAGCCGCTTTCTTTTTCGCGGCCACTTTTTTCTTGCTGACCTTCTTCTTTATCAGCTTCTTTTGGGTCGCCTTCTTCTTGACGGCCTTCTTTTTCACGGCTACTTTTTTCTTTGCCGCCTTCTTCGCCACGGTTTTCTTCTTTTTACTGGCGGTCTTTTTCTTTTGCGTGGCTTTCACCACCGCTCCGTCGGTCTCAACCGCATCCATCGGGTCACGCCTGCCTGAAATTTTCTGCCGCGGCTTTCTTTTCATGGCTGCATCTCCTTCGCTGTCCGCCGTCTGTTGCGCCTGTTTACGTGCCACCGCCTTGCGAATGGTTGCGGAGCGACCGCGTTTCTTGCTAAGCACGATAGCTTCCTCAACGACCTTGCGAACCGCGGCGTATACATCAGCGATATCGCCGGTGCCTCGCACCACCCGCAGGCGCTGCTGCTCCCGGTAGCGTTCGATCACCGGTAAAGTCTGCCACTCGTAGGTGCGCAGCCGGTTGCCGATCGTCTCCTCGTTGTCGTCAGAACGGCGTTTCAGCCGCCCGCCGCACTCGTCGCAACTATCATCCATTTTCGGTGGCGCGTAGAACACATTGTAGCTTGCGCCACAGGATCTGCAGGTCCGGCGACCCAGCAGGCGTTGCAGGATTGCATCCACATCCACATCGATCAGCACCGCTACGTCGATGGGTTTTTTCATTTCTTCCAGCAACTCGTCGAGCAACTCCGCCTGCGCCAGATTACGGGGGAAACCGTCGAGGATAAATCCCTTGCGGGCATCCTCAAGCACCAGTCGCTCACGTATGACGCCCAGCATAATGTCGTCCGAAACCAGCTGGCCGGCGTCCATGGACGCCTTGGCGGCCTTGCCGAGCCGGCTGCCGACGGCGACTGCCTCGCGCAATAACTCACCCGTGGAGACTTCCGGCACACCATAATCTTTTGCCAGATGGTGGCCCTGCGTGCCCTTTCCGGACCCCGGCGCGCCCAGTAATACAATCCTCATAACCTCTTCACTCTCGTCTTATGCTTGATTTTTAAAGATTTTTCAACCCCCAACAGGGGGGGATGAACGTCCCGACGCAATAAAGGTTTATTCATGGGGACATTCAATATTTTGCATAGCTGTATGGCAAAACAGTGATTAAGCTACCGCCTGCGTTAGGCTCAAGTCAAACAAAGCACCTGAATTGCATTGTTTTTTGCTCTATGCTTGGGCGTTTTCCCCGTTTCGCAACACAACAGTGGCGCAGCATGAGCAGAATTCCCGACTATTCAGACAGTGAATTATGGCTGATCAGGACCACGCTCGAGGAGCGTTATGGAGCAGCTCCCGAAATCCAGCTGGCCGACACCGAGATGCGTCTCGACCGGGGCAGCACCGAACTGGTACCCTGCCCCACTGCCTACTGGGAAGCCGACAGCTGCCACTTCGTGATCGTGAAGACCGGTGACCGCCTCTACCGCTGCCAGTTCTTCTACCGGATTCACCAGATGTTCGGCACCGGTATCGAAGAGTTCGACGACCTGACGGAATGTATTGTGACCCTTCTGCAAGTGCAGGCCGACCACCACGTCAAGGAACAGAAACAACGCGAGGCTCCCTGAAACCGCCTGGCGCCAACCCCATTCAGCTCAAGTAACCAAGCAGGAGTGTTCAGATGGCGAAGTCTACAGGAAAGAAGAATGCCTTTTACGCCCAGTCCGGTGGTGTGACCGCCGTGATCAACGCCAGTGCCTGTGGCGTGATCGAAACTGCACGCAAGCACAAGGACAAGATCGGCAAGGTATACGCCGGCCGCAGCGGCATCATCGGCGCTCTGACCGAAGATCTCATCGACACCAGCAAGGAATCGGCCCGCGCC
This sequence comes from Gammaproteobacteria bacterium, assembly GCA_030621785.1. Lineage (GTDB taxonomy): Bacteria > Pseudomonadota > Gammaproteobacteria > DSM-19610 > DSM-19610 > Thiogranum. The sequence continues at coordinate 13,690 of JAUXGZ010000058.1, forward strand.
ATTGCCGCCCTGCGCCACACGCCTTCCGGCGCCTTCGGTTCCTGTCGTTACAAAATGAAGAGTCTGGAAGCCAACAAGCGCGAATATGACCGCCTGATCGAAGTCTTCGAAGCCCATAACATCGGCTACTTCTTCTACAACGGCGGCGGCGACTCGGCCGACACCTGCCTGAAGGTCTCGCAGCTGTCCAAGACTACCGGCTATCCCATCCAGGCCATCCACGTACCCAAGACGGTGGACAACGACCTGCCGATTACCGACAACTGCCCGGGTTTCGGCTCGGTCGCCAAATACATTGCCGTATCGACCCTGGAAGCCAGTTTCGATGTCGCTTCCATGTGCGCCACCTCGACCAAGATTTTCGTACTCGAAGTCATGGGCCGCCACGCCGGCTGGATCGCGGCTGCCGGCGGCATGGCCGCTACCGATAACGTGGATTTACCCATCGTTATCCTGTTCCCGGAAGTCAAGTTCAGCCAGACCCGCTTCCTGAAACTGGTCAAGGAAAAGGTCCAGCAGTATGGCTACTGCTCAATCGTCGTTTCCGAGGGCGTGCAGGATCGCTCCGGCAAATTCCTCGCCGACCAGGGCCTGAAAGATGCCTTCGGTCATGCCCAGCTGGGCGGCGTGGCGCCGGTGATTGCCGGTCTGATCCGCGACAAACTGGGTTACAAGTACCACTGGGCAGTGGCCGACTACCTGCAGCGCGCAGCGCGTCACATTTCCTCAAAATCCGATGTCGAGCAGGCCTACGCCATGGGCAAGGCCGCAGTGGAAATGGCCCTGGCCGGCAAGAACTCGGTCATGCCAACCATCAAGCGAACCTCCAGCAAGCCCTACCGCTGGACGATCGGTGAAGCCAAGCTGGCGCGGGTAGCCAACGTCGAAAAGATGATGCCCATGAGCTTCATCAGCAAGGATGGCTTCGGCATCACCAAAAAGTGCCGCGACTATCTCGAACCACTGATCGCCGGGGAAAACTACCCTCCCTACGGCAAGGATGGCATGCCAAAGTACGTGCAGCTCAAGAACGTAGCCGTACGCAGGAAGCTGGACGACTTCAACATCAGGTAATCCGGCAATAAAATGACACTGAAAAAGGCACGCGAACTGATCAGCACCCAGGCCAGCATGGGCGGCGGTTATAACCGTAACGGTGCCCGGCTGATTCTCGCCGAAGTACAGCGGGAACACGGCCAGACGGCAGTGGATCAGCTCATTCGCGAGTTCGACCTGGAAACGCTGTTTGGTTTCAAAACGGGCGTCGTGTTCAAGGCGCCCTGATCGTAAATATCCATGGAGTAAAAAGCTAATGTCAGCAGAACTTATATTTGCAATCGTCTGCGCCGGAATCGCCATTCTGTATGGCGTATTCTCGGTGCAGTGGATACTGGCCAAGCCGGCCGGCAACGAACGCATGCAGGAAATCGCACATGCTATTCAGGAGGGCGCCAAGGCCTATCTGAACCGCCAGTACGCCACCATTGGTGCCGCCGGCCTCGTGGTGCTGGTACTGATCGGCATCTTCATCGGCTGGCCGACCGCCATCGGCTTCGCCATCGGGGCCATCTTCTCGGGCCTGGCCGGTTACATCGGTATGAACATCTCGGTGCGCGCCAACTCCCGCACCGCGGAAGCCGCCAATGACGGCCTCAACGCCGCCATGCAGGTCGCCTTCCGCGGCGGCACCATCACCGGCATGCTGGTGGTAGGCCTGGGCTTGCTGGGTGTGGCCGGCTACTACGCCATCCTGGTGGGCATGGGTGTCGAAGATCCCATCCACCCGCTGATCGGCCTGGCTTTCGGTGGTTCACTGATCTCCATCTTCGCCCGACTGGGCGGCGGCATCTTCACCAAGGGTGCCGACGTCGGCGCCGACATCGTCGGCAAGGTCGAAGCCGGTATCCCGGAAGACGACCCACGCAACCCGGCGGTTATCGCTGACAACGTCGGCGACAACGTCGGAGACTGTGCCGGCATGGCTGCCGACCTGTTCGAGACCTATGCGGTCACGGTGGTCGCCACCATGCTGCTGGGCAGCCTGATGCTGCAGGATTTTGCCATGCAGGCAGCCGTCTACCCGCTGGTACTGGGTGGTGTATCCATTATCGCTTCCATCATCGGCAGCCACTTCGTCAATGTACGCGAGGGCGGCAAGATCATGAATGCCCTGTACCGTGGTCTGATCGTGGCCGCAGTGCTGGCCGGCATCGCCTTCTATTTTGTCACCGACTTCGTGATGGGCGGCAACGGCGTCTATTCCACCATGAACCTGTTCTGGTGCACCCTGATCGGCCTGGCGCTGACCGCGGCCATGGTAGTCATCACCGAGTACTACACCGCTACCGAATACTCACCCGTCAAGCACATCGCTGAAGCCTCCACTACCGGTGACGGCACCAACGTCATCGCCGGCCTGGGTGTTTCCATGAAATCCACCGCCCTGCCGGTACTGGCCGTGTGCGCCTCCATCTGGGGCTCCTTTGAACTGGCCGGTCTGTACGGCATCGCAATCGCCGCCACCTCCATGCTGTCCATGACCGGCATCATCGTGGCGCTGGACGCCTACGGCCCGATCACCGACAACGCCGGTGGCATCGCCGAGATGGCCGACCTGGACGAAAAGATCCGCAACATCACGGATCCGCTGGATGCCGTCGGCAATACCACCAAGGC
>JAUXGZ010000089.1 GCA_030621785.1 Gammaproteobacteria bacterium
GTAATGCCGGGCGACAATGTGAAGATGACGGTAGCGCTGATCGCGCCGATTGCGATGGAAGAAGGACTGCGATTTGCGATTCGTGAAGGTGGCCGTACGGTTGGCGCCGGCGTCGTCGCAAAAATTCTCGAATAAGACAGTAGCAGGGTTACGGGGCAGGACACCAGGTTCTGCCCCATTTTTTAGGCCAGTAGCTCAATTGGCAGAGCAGCGGTCTCCAAAACCGCAGGTTGGGGGTTCGATTCCCTCCTGGCCTGCCATTAGTCGGGAGATGGAAGCAGGGCACGGTTCTGTTTCGTTTCACAGGCAGGTATGAATACAGAAGTTCAGGCGTCCTCGATGGATACCGTAAAGTTGGCGTTTGCCCTGATATTGCTCTGCGGCGGCGTAGTGGCGTTCTACTGGTACGCGGATTATTCACTGCTGTTGCGGGTGTTGTCGCTGCTGGTAATAACCGGGCTCTCTATCGCTGTTGCTTCGCAGACCGTTCGCGGTCGTGCGATCTGGGTGTTTATCAGTGCAACCAGAACCGAAGTTCGCAAGGTCGTATGGCCGACCCGCGCCGAAACCACGCAGACCACGCTGGTGATTTTGCTGGTGGTGGTGGTGATGGGGTTGCTGCTGTGGACACTGGACGCAATATTGTTATGGGCGATTCAGCTGTTGACAGGTCAGGGAGGCTGAGGAATGGCAAAGCGTTGGTACGTCGTGCATGCCTATTCCGGGTTTGAGAACCGGGTCCGGCAGTCGTTGACCGAACGTGTCGAGCGTAGCGGTATGCAGGACAGGTTCGGTGAAATACTGATTCCGACTGAAGAAGTTGTGGAAATGCGTGATGGCCAGAAGCACCGCAGTGAACGCAAGTTCTTCCCCGGGTATGTGCTGGTACAGATGGAAATGGACCACGACACCTGGCACCTGGTGAAAGACGTACCCAAAGTGCTCGGTTTTATCGGTGGCACGAGTGATCAGCCGGCCCCGATCTCGGACAAGGAAGCGGAGATGATTCTGCAACGTGTCCAGGAAGGTGCCGAGAAGCCACGGCCAAAAGTTCTGTTCGAGCCTGGCGAGGTGGTGCGCGTCACCGATGGCCCGTTCAACGATTTCAACGGTGTTGTGGAAGAAGTGAATTACGACAAGAGCAAACTGCGTGTGGCGGTGCTTATCTTCGGGCGCTCTACTCCGGTTGAGCTGGATTTCGGCCAGGTCGAGAAAGGCTGACTTTAAGAGGTAAACAGGGCCAGGCGGATTGCCTGTTCCATTAGCAGGGGAGCCGCGAGGCGCTTGTACCCGCAGGAGTGAATCATGGCCAAGAAAATCGAGGCGTACATAAAGCTGCAGGTGCCAGCCCAGAGCGCCAATCCCAGTCCGCCCGTGGGTCCGGCCCTGGGGCAGCATGGTGTCAATATTATGGAGTTCTGCAAGGCGTTCAATGCCAAGACGCAGGGTCTCGAGAAAGACATGCCGGTACCGGTAATTATTACCGTGTACAGTGATCGTAGTTTTACTTTCATTACCAAGACGCCTCCGGCGGCCGTGTTGCTGCGCAAGGCAGCCGGCATCGCGAAGGGGTCCGGTCGCCCGAATACCGAGAAGGTTGGCCAGGTCAACCGCGCTCAGCTTGAAGAAATTGCCACTCTCAAGATGCCGGACCTGACAGCGGCAGACATGGATGCGGCGGTCCGCACGATAGCGGGTACAGCGCGCAGTATGGGGCTGGATACCGAGGGAGTGAAGTAAATCATGGCTAAACTGAGCAAGCGTGCGAAAGCAATCCAGGAAAAGGTTGACCCCGGCAAGCAGTATCCGATCGACGATGCACTGGCCCTGCTGACCGAGTTGTCGACAGTGAAATTCGCCGAGTCGGTGGATGCGTCCATCAACCTCGGCGTTGACCCGCGCAAGTCCGATCAGGTGGTACGCAGTTCCACCGTGTTGCCCAATGGCTCGGGCAAGAACGTGCGGGTAGCCGTGTTTACCCAGGGCGCCAATGCCGATGCAGCCAGGGAAGCAGGTGCAGACATTGTCGGCATGGATGATCTGGCCGATTCCATCAAGGGCGGCAATCTTGATTTTGATGTCGTGATCGCATCCCCGGATGCCATGCGCGTCGTCGGACAGCTGGGCCAGATTCTGGGCCCGCGTGGCCTGATGCCGAACCCGAAAGTTGGCACCGTAACCCCTGATGTTGCCGGCGCGGTAAAGAATGCCAAGGCAGGACAGGTGCGTTACCGCACTGACAAGGGAGGTATTATCCATGCCTCTATCGGCAAGGTGGGATTCACTGTAGACGCATTGCGCGAAAACCTTCAGGCCCTGCTTGCGGATCTGGGCAAGCTGAAACCGGCTGCTGCGAAAGGCGTGTACATGAAGAAGATCAGCGTATCGACCACTATGGGCCCCGGCCTGGTTGTCGATCAGGCGACGCTTGATCTGTAGTATTTGATTTCCGACATGCCGGTATCCGGCATGTCGACTGGTTTGACGCTGCTCGGAACCACCGGGAAGCCGTCAAAGACCGCAGGTGCCGAAAGGCTTAATGGCGGTAACCGGCCGGATTCTCGCAGAATTCGACCGGATATTGCGGCCCGCGCAGATGGTGTAACCACGACAGGACAGTTCCTGATCGAGTTCGCCGAAACCGGTGCAGGAAGTATTTTTCCTGCACTGCAATGATGGATGTGGCAGGAGCTTTATGCCGCGTCTGTGGAGGTAAATCCAGGTGGCTCTGAGTCTTGAAGAGAAAAAGGCTGTAGTTTCTGAAGTTGCCGAGGTGGCTGCCGGTGCGTATTCCGCAGTGGCAGCAGAGTATCGAGGTCTCACTGTGGGAAAAATGACCGAGTTGCGTGTCAAGGCGCGTGATACCGGTGTATACCTTCGTGTGATCAAGAACTCGCTGGCCCGGCGAGCTGTGGAAGGTACCGAGTTCGAATGTCTGCAGGACGGTCTTGCCGGACCGTTGGTGCTGGCATTTTCGCGCGAGGAACCGGGCGCGGCTGCACGACTGGTTAAGGATTTTGCCAGGGAGAACGACGCGCTGATACCCCGGCTGATCGCCTTCGGCGGTAACATGCTGGACGTATCGGAGCTGGACCGGTTGGCAACCATGCCTACCCGCGACCAGGCAATCAGCATGCTTATGGCGTTGATGAAAGCGCCCGTGGAGAAGTTTGTCCGGACCCTCAACGAGGTACCCGGCAAGATGGTTCGCACGGTGGCGGCAGTCCGCGATCAGAAACAGTCAGCTTGAACTACTTTTTATTTACAAAATCAGTTTCTGCCTGAAACAGGCAGACATTCAGGAGTAAGCAATTATGGCAGCGTCTCAAGAAGAAATTCTGGAATCGATTTCCAGCATGACCGTGATGGAGGTCGTAGACCTGATCTCCGCGATGGAAGAAAAATTCGGTGTATCCGCTGCGGCCGCTGTAGCCGCCGCTCCGGCTGCAGCCGGCGACGCCGGAGCTGCTGCGGAAGAGCAGACCGAGTTCGATGTAGTGATGAGCAGCTTCGGCGCCAACAAGGTTTCCGTTATCAAGGCGGTGCGTGCAATCACCGGCCTCGGTCTGAAGGAAGCCAAGGGAATGGTCGAAAGTGCACCGGTTACCGTCAAGGAAGCTACTTCCAAGAGTGATGCGGAAGAGGTCAAGAAGCAGCTGGAAGAAGCCGGCGCCAGCGTCGAGGTCAAGTAATACGTGCCTGGATGCCCGCAGGGCGAACCATGGAGTTGCCGCTGGCCGGCGGTTTGGCCGGGAGAGGCTGGTAGCGATTTCGCTACCGGCCTGTCGACGCTTGCAGTTGATAGACAAGATTATTTTTGAAGAGGAACACCGATGGCTTACAGCTTCACCGAAAAGAAACGTATCCGCAAGGATTTCGGCAAGCGACAGAGCATTATGGAGGTGCCGTACCTGCTGGCGACGCAGCTGAATTCATATCGGGATTTCCTGCAGGCTGACAAGGCGGAGAGCAAGCGGGGTGACAAGGGTTTGCACGCCGCATTCTCCTCGGTGTTCCCCATTACCAGCTACTCCGGAACCGCAGCACTGGATTATGTCAGCTATCGTCTCGGCACTCCGGCATTCGACGTCAAGGAATGCCAGATGCGAGGCATGACTTACGCGGCACCGCTGCGTGCGCTGGTGCGCCTGATTATCTATGACAAGGAAGGTGCCAACCGGTCTATCAAGGACATCAAGGAGCAGGAAGTCTATATGGGCGAACTGCCGCTGATGACCGATAACGGGACCTTTGTGATCAATGGTACCGAGCGAGTCATTGTGTCCCAGTTGCATCGTTCGCCGGGCGTATTCTTCGATCATGACAAGGGCAAAACGCATTCTTCGGGCAAGCTGCTGTTTTCTGCGCGTGTTATACCCTACCGCGGGTCCTGGCTCGATTTCGAGTTTGATCCCAAGGATTCCCTGTTTGTCCGCATCGACCGTCGCCGCAAGCTGCCGGCCACCGTCCTGCTGCGCGCACTCGGCTACGAGAGCGAGCAGATCCTCGATATTTTCTTCGATACCAACAGCTTCCGTCTCGGCTCCGAGAAGGTTGAAATGGAACTGGTGCCGGAGAGGTTGCGTGGCGATACCGCCACCTTCGATATTAAGGTCAAGGGTAAGGTGATCGTCGAGGAAGGTCGCCGTATCACGGCGCGCCATATCCGCGAACTTGACAAGGCAGGCGTCAAGAAGCTGGAAGTTCCGGAAGATTACCTGGTCGGCAAGGCGCTGGCAACGAGCGTGATGAATACGGAAACTGGCGAGCTTATCGCCAATGCCAACGACGAGATTACCGAGGAAATGGTGGTCGCGTTCCGTGACGCCGGTATCAAGGAAATCAAAACCCTCTACACCAATGATCTGGATCGTGGGCCGTATATTTCCAGTACCTTGCGTATTGACCCCACGACCACCCAGCTGGAAGCCCAGGTGGAGATCTACCGCATGATGCGTCCCGGCGAACCGCCTACCAGGGATGCTGCCCAGAACCTGTTCCACAATCTGTTTTTTACTTCCGAACGCTATGATCTGTCGGCAGTGGGCAGGATGAAATTCAATCGTCGCGTCAGTCGTGATACCGATACCGGCGTCGGCGTTCTGTACGACAGCGTGTATTTCAGGAAGCGTGCCGATAAGAAAGATGCCGAGGCGCTTGCGCTGGTGGAACAACTGGGGGAAAGCTCGGATATTCTCGATGTCATGACTACCCTGGTCAATATTCGCGATGGTAACGGTGTGGTTGATGATATCGATCACCTCGGTAATCGTCGTATCCGCTGTGTAGGTGAAATGGCGGAAAACGTTTTTCGTATTGGTCTGGTGCGTGTCGAACGCGCCGTTCGTGAACGGCTGAGTGTTGCCGAGTCCGAGAGCCTGATGCCGCAGGAACTGATTAATGCAAAGCCGGTGGCAGCAGCAATCAAGGAGTTCTTCGGTTCCAGCCAGCTGTCCCAGTTTATGGATCAGAACAACCCCCTGTCCGAGGTAACTCACAAGCGGCGTATTTCGGCGCTTGGCCCGGGCGGCCTGACGCGGGAACGCGCCGGCTTCGAGGTTCGAGACGTACACCCGACTCATTACGGCCGAGTGTGTCCGATCGAGACGCCTGAGGGGCCCAATATCGGCCTGATTAACTCGCTGGCAGTGTATGCCCGCACCAATGAGTACGGTTTTCTGGAAACACCCTACCGCAAGGTAGTCGATGGACAGGTAACCAGTGAGGTGAACTATCTGTCTGCCATCGAGGAAGGCGAGTTCACCATTGCCCAGGCCAATGCGGTAGTGGATGAGAATGGTGTGTTGCAGGACGAGCTGGTTTCCTGTCGGCACCAGAATGAGTTTACGCTGTCGACTCCCGATCGCGTCGACTATGTCGATGTATCGCCCAAACAGATCGTATCTATTGCTGCCGCGCTGATACCGTTCCTGGAGCACGACGATGCTAACCGCGCCCTCATGGGCTCGAACATGCAACGCCAGGCGGTTCCGACGCTGCGCGCCGAGAAGCCGCTGGTAGGTACCGGCATCGAGCGTACCGTGGCCGTTGACTCCGGTGTGACTGTGGTTTCGGTTCGCGGTGGTGTGGTTGAATCGGTAGACGCCGGGCGTATCGTGGTGCGCGTCAACGACGATGAGACGGTTGCCGGTGAACCGGGCGTGGACATCTACAACCTGACCAAGTACACGCGTTCCAATCAGAATACCTGTATCAACCAGCGACCGCTGGTGATCCCGGGTGATACCGTGGCCCGCGGTGACGTGCTGGCAGACGGGCCGAGTACTGACATGGGTGAACTGGCCCTGGGACAGAACCTCCGTATCGCCTTCATGCCCTGGAATGGTTACAACTTCGAGGACTCGATCCTGATTTCGGAGCGGGTGGTGCAGGAAGATCGTTTTACCACCATCCATATCGAAGAACTAACCTGCGTTGCGCGCGATACCAAGCTGGGGCAGGAAGAGATCTCCGGCGATATTCCGAATGTCGGTGAGGGTGCGCTTGGCAAGCTGGACGAATCGGGCATCGTATACATCGGTGCCGAGGTAAAACCCGGCGATATCCTGGTCGGCAAGGTGACACCGAAGGGCGAAACCCAGCTTACGCCGGAAGAAAAACTGCTGCGTGCCATCTTTGGCGAGAAGGCTGCGGATGTGAAGGATACCTCCCTGCGCGTGCCTTCCGGTATGGACGGTACAGTTATTGATGTGCAGGTATTCACCCGTGACGGTGTCGAGAAGGATGCGCGGGCACTGCAGATAGAGGAAGATCAGATTGCCGGGGTCAAGAAGGATCTCAACGATCAGTTACGCATCATGGAAGGGGATATTTTCCAGCGCGTCGAGGCATTGCTGACCGGCAAGACTGCGGCTGGCGGGCCTGACGGCCTCAAGGCCGGCACCAAAATCGCCCGGTCCTACTTCGAGAGCCTCGACAAGTCCCGCTGGTTCGAAATCCGCCTGAAGAGCGAGGAGGCCAATGCGCAGCTGGAAACGGCTTCCCGGCAGCTTGATGATCTGCGTAAGGATTTTGAGCTGCGGTTGCAGGAAAAACGCGACAAGATCAGCGCGGGCGATGATCTGGCTCCCGGTGTGCTCAAGATGGTCAAGGTCTACCTGGCGGTGAAACGCCGCATACAGCCGGGCGACAAGATGGCTGGCCGACATGGTAACAAGGGCGTGATTTCCATGATCGTTCCGGTGGAAGACATGCCCTATGACGAGAACGGCCAGCCAGTTGATATCGTACTTAACCCGCTGGGCGTGCCTTCACGAATGAACGTCGGGCAGGTGCTGGAAACGCATCTCGGCTGGGCCGCCAGCGGCATCGGGGTGAAGATCGGCAAGATGCTGGACGCGCACACCAAAATCGAGGAACTGCGCAAATTCCTCGACGAGGTCTACAATTTCAGTGGCAAGCAGGAGGATCTGCAGTCCTTCAGCGATGACGAAATCGTGACGTTATGCGACAACCTGCGCAAGGGGCTTCCCATTGCGACGCCGGTGTTCGACGGCGCTTCGGAAAAGGATATCCGTGCCATGCTGCGACTGGCCGATCTGCCGGAAAGCGGCCAGACCGTCCTGTACAACGGCCGTAGTGGCGACAGCTTCGAGCGTCCGGTAACCGTCGGTTACATGTACATGCTGAAGCTCAATCATCTGGTTGACGACAAGATGCATGCCCGCTCCACCGGGCCTTACAGTCTGGTTACCCAGCAGCCGCTTGGCGGCAAGGCGCAGTTTGGTGGTCAGCGCTTTGGTGAAATGGAAGTGTGGGCACTCGAGGCGTACGGCGCAGCCTACACCTTGCAGGAAATGCTGACTGTGAAATCAGACGATGTGAACGGTCGTACCAAGATGTACAAGAATATCGTCGATGGTAACCATTATATGGAAGCCGGAATGCCTGAATCGTTCAACGTGCTGCTCAAGGA
>JAUXGZ010000102.1 GCA_030621785.1 Gammaproteobacteria bacterium
CGCTGGGCCGCCTCACGGCAAGTATCGCCCACGAAATCCGCAATCCACTGGGGGCCATCAGCCACGCCGCCCAGTTGCTGCAGGAATCCGAACAGCTGGGCAAGGATGACCCGCGACTGGCCGGAATCATCGGCAACCATACCCGGCGGGTGGACACGATTATCGAGAACGTACTGCAACTGTCGCGCCGCTCTGCCAGCCAGCCCCGGGACGTTCGACTGACAGACTGGCTACAGCAGTTTCACGACGAATTTGTCCAGACAGAAGGCATTTCACCACCAAGGCTGCAGCTGGACATTTCTCCTGAAGACCTGCTGCTACGCGTCGACCCCGGGCATTTACACCAGATTCTGGCCAACCTGTGCCAGAACGCTTTCAGCCACGCTGGCAGCGACTGTGTAGTACAACTACGGGCATTTCGGGAGAACAACGGCATAACGCGTATCGATGTCATCGACAACGGTCCGGGCATCGACGCGGTGACGGTCGAACAGATGTTCGAACCGTTTTTCACTACCGCTTCATCAGGCACCGGTCTGGGCCTGTATATCGCCCGCGAACTGTGCGAGATCAACGAGGCTGGACTCGATTATGTTCACACAGAAACAGGCGGCAGCTGCTTTCGCATCCGCTTCACCGCACTGCAGGCCGCCCGACACACGGACTCCCGGACAACCCAACGAGCACCATCATGACCCAGGCACTGGCACTGATCGTCGACGACGAACCCGATATCCGTGAACTTCTGGAACTGACCCTGGGTCGGATGGATATCGCCACCCGGCCGGCAGCCAACCTTGCAGACGCATACCGGCTGCTGGCTGACAATCACTTCGACCTCTGCCTTACCGACATGCGACTACCGGACGGTGACGGACTGCAACTGGTAGAACGAATTCAGCAGGACTGGCCGGAGCTGCCGGTTGCCGTCATTACCGCGCACGGCAACATGGAAACCGCCGTCAAAGCCCTCAAGTACGGCGCTTTCGACTTTGTTTCCAAGCCGATTGACCTGCAAGTACTGCGTCAACTGGTTACCAGTACACTGAAACTCGGCAGTTACCCGAAACAGGATCGCCGCACCCGCGACACGCTACTGGGCGACTCCGCCATCATGCAAACGATACGCTCGACCATCGCCAAGCTGGCCCGCAGTCAGGCACCGGTATACATCAGCGGTGAATCCGGCACCGGCAAGGAACTGGTGGCCCGTCTGATCCACACCAAGGGGCCACGCAACGAGCGGCCGTTTATACCGGTCAACTGTGGCGCCATTCCCGCCGACCTGATGGAAAGTGAATTCTTCGGACACAGAAAAGGCAGCTTCACCGGCGCGGTGAGCGACAAGCAGGGCCTGTTCCAGGCCGCCGACGGTGGCACCCTGTTCCTGGACGAGGTTGCCGAACTTCCACTACCCATGCAGGTTAAACTGCTACGCGCCATCCAGGAAAAGGCTATCCGCCCGGTTGGTGAGCAAAAAGAGCGTGCCATCGACGTGCGGGTACTCTCCGCCACCCACAAGAATCTTGGCAAGCTGGTAGAGACCGGCGAATTTCGTCAGGACCTGTATTACCGCATCAACGTTATCGAACTGAGGGTGCCGAGCCTGCGCCAGCGGCGCGAAGATATTCCGCAACTGGCCACGCACATTCTGGGCAAGTTGACCACAGCACACCCGGACCACCAGCCCCGGCTGGGTGACGATGCTCGTGCGTCCCTGCAGCGCTACGCCTTTCCCGGCAATGTACGCGAGCTGGAAAATATCCTGGAGCGGGCGCTGACGCTGTGCGATGAAGAGGAAATCCATGCCGCCGATCTGGCACTACCGGTCGCCGACGCCACCCAGGCAGGCGATCCGCACGACCATCAGCCACCGCCGGAGGGCGTGGCACTGGAAGACTACCTCGAGGATATTGAGCGCAAGGCTATTCTCAAAGCGCTCGAACAGACGCATAATAACAAGACAGCCGCCGCCCGCAAGCTGGGCATCACGTTCCGCGCCCTGCGCTACCGGCTGAAAAAACTGGGACTGGATTAGGCTCGTCCAGCCCGAAAGTGACGCATTGCGTCACCTGTATGTGCGCAGCACGTCAGGGTGACGCTGAAGATCAAGGATGATCGACACCCGACAACAAGGAGGTTGCCCGCATGAAAATTCCCGCCTGACAATTTACCCTGAAACCATCTTCCTGTTTTGGAACAGGATTCAGGAAATCCACGGAAGCGGCCGTTAGCACCGGCAGAATACGTCATGGAACTGGCACAGTTACTGCTTCATCCCGGGTAGCCAGTTACTTCGGGTCGCTCCGAAAGGCTCTTGCTCCATAACCTGGATCTGACAACACACTAACGCTAAAGAAGGTATTACATTATGAAAAACACCATGAAGAAGACACAGCAGGGTTTCACCCTTATCGAACTGATGATCGTGGTTGCCATCATCGGCATCCTGGCCGCCATTGCAATCCCGGCCTACCAGGACTACACCGTCCGTGCCAAGGTCTCTGAAATCATCGGCCTGGCCGCTGCCGCCAAGACCAGTGCTTCCGAGTACTACATTGCCCAAGGTTCCATGGCCTCAACGGCCGACGCCGCCAAGTCCGGCATAAATACATCATCCGGGCAAAGCGGCTTCGTAAGCGGCATCGTCTATACCAGCACCGGCGTGGCAAACGCTACTATCACCTACACGGTGACCGGCCTTGGCCCGACCGCTGCAACGGGTACCGTAGTGTTTGTCGGCACCGGAAGTGACGATGGCGTAGCGTGGGATTGTACCTCCAGCTCGCTGCCTGCCAAGTACCTGCCAGCCAACTGCCGTTAATCCGCTACACTCGGCTTAGCACGACCAGACACCCCATCATTACCTGATGGGGTGTCTTTTTTTGCAGGGATGAACCGAACCATGTCAGAAGCACCATCGTTCAATCACCGAATACCGGCCCTGCTGCTGCTCGCAGCCCTGCTACTCACCGTCCTGGTGTACTACCCGGGTCTGGGCGGAGATTTCGTCTTCGATGATAGCTGGAACATCGGCACCAACCAGGATGTCCACATCAATGAACTGTCACTTTCAAGCCTGAGTTCTGCGGCGAGCTCGGGACAGGCCGGGCCGCTCGGCCGACCACTCAGCATGGCCAGCTTCGCGCTTAACTACTATTTTTCGGAGTTGAATCCGTGGGCCTACAAGGCGACCAACCTGGCAATACACCTGGTTACCGGGTGTGCCATCTATCTTTTCGTCGTGCTGCTACTGGGGGCACAGGCGCCCATCCGCGCAAACGGGCTTGCCGGCAACCACATCCGGCTGGCAGCAGCTCTTGTGGCGGCCCTGTGGCTGCTGCACCCACTGAACCTCACCAGTGTACTGTACGTGGTACAGCGGATGACCAGTCTGGCGTCACTGTTCATGGTACTTGCGCTTATCGCCTACGTATACGGACGCAGCCGACAGATCAAGGGGCAAAAGGGCGCCCTGGCCATACTGTCTTCGGTGCTAGTATTCACGCCCATTGCGGTCCTCTGCAAGGAAAATGCGCTGCTGGTGCCGGTTTATTTACTGGTCATTGAATGGACCATTTTCCGTTTCAAAACCACAAACAACGCGGACAAGACCTGGCTGCGGGTATTTTTTGCATCCACGGTACTTTTACCCGGACTGGCCATAGCCACCTACCTGCTGGTCAACCCGGGTGTCATACAGGACTCCTACCTGATCCGGAACTTCACCCTGACCGAACGACTGTACACCGAGGCTCGCGTGTTATGGACCTATGTACGACTGATCGTGCTGCCGACCAACGCGGCACTGGGACTTTTCCACGACGATATCGCGCTGTCCACCGGCCTGCTGTCGCCGCTTACCACCCTGGTATCGATTACCGGACTGGTTGTTCTGCTAGCCGGCGCCATTGCGGTACGCAAATCAGCTCCCCTGATCAGCTTCGGCATCCTGTTCTTTCTGGCCGGCCACTCGCTCGAATCCAGCATCTTCGGACTCGAAATTGCCCATGAGCACCGCAACTATCTGCCCCAGCTCGGCCTGCTGATCCCGGCCGCCGCTTACCTGGCCGGCTGGATAGCTTCACCCGAACGCCGCAGGCTCAGCATCACTATCGCGGTTGCTGCGTCACTGTTCCTGGCACTGACCACCTTCGTGCGCAGCTCTACCTGGGGAGACACGATTGCTTTCAGCTATGCAGAACTTACCCACCACCCGGATTCTGCCCGTGCCAACTACCAGATGGGACGCATCTATGCGAGCATCGCGGGAACCACGCCGACCACCGCGGACTACCGGAAATACGCACCGCTTGCCGAGCAGCATTTCATCAAAGCCGGACAACTGCAGACCAACTATACCGACGGTCTGTTCGGACTGCTGATCCTGCATTCCAGCAATGGCAGTATTGCACCCGCCCGGCTGATCGACCAGATCGAACATACACTGTCCGGGCACCAGCCCTCGGCCAACACCATCAACCAGTTAAATAACCTGGTTCGCTGTACGCTGGATAATTTCTGCCAAATTCCGGCTATCGACATGGACCGGATCTTTTCCTCCATCCTGGACAATCCGGATCTCAAAGGCCGGCACCGCCAGCTGGCCAGTGGCGCGATAGAACGTTTCCACACGGCTCGCCCCGCAGGCTGAACAGGGTTCTTGCACCTATTTGCCAGTGGCCCGACAATCGTAGTAGATTAGCGCGATCCACACATTGCGAGTACACCGGCAACATGAACTCCCACGAAATATCCATTATTATCCCGGCAAAAAATGAAGCGGCGGGGCTCAGGATAATCCTGCCCGGGATACGCAAGCTGTATCCCGACTGTGAGCTCATTGTCGTCAATGACGGCTCTACCGACGACACGGAAGCCATTTGCAGCGATTATGATGTCACGCTGATCCGTCATCCCTACAGCATGGGGAACGGGGCGTCTATCAAATCCGGAGCCAGGGAGGCCAGCGGAGATCTGCTGGTATTCCTGGATGCAGATGGCCAGCACGACCCGGCTGATATCGGGCGCCTGCTGCAGAAGATCGGAGAGGGGTACGAAATGGTTATAGGCGCCCGCACCAATGACTCCCAGGCGTCTTTATCCAGGGAGGTAGCCAATCGCTTCTATAACAAACTCGCTTCCCTGATGACGGGGCACAGGATACTGGACCTGACATCCGGATTTCGTGCCGTACGAGCGCGCCACTTCAGAAAGTTTCTCTATCTGCTGCCGAACGGATTCTCCTATCCGACAACCAGCACAATGGCCTTCTTCCGCTCCGGCCTGCCCGTCGCCTACGTTCCGATACGTGCGGGTGAACGGGAAGGCAGGAGCAAGATCCGCATACTCCGGGACGGCACCCGGTTTCTTGTCATCATTTTAAAGATCGGTACGCTTTTCTCCCCAATGAGACTGTTCCTTCCGGTAAGCCTGCTGCTGTTCCTGCTCGGAACGGGTTATTACATAGTAACCTTCGCTACCGAACATCGCTTTACCAACATGAGCGCCCTTCTCCTGACCTCTTCCGTCCTCTCGTTCCTTATAGGCATCCTGTCCGAACAGGTATCCGCCCTGCACTACAGGGGAGCGGACGAAGACATGAGACGAAACTGGCGAGAAACAAAAAATGAGCAACATCCCGATTAGGAATGTGTCGGATTCGGGAACAATCTGCTCCTCCCGGGCAGGGTACAAGTGCGCTGACGGGATGCATTGGACTTGCCGGTAAAGAAAAAGCGATTAAC
>JAUXGZ010000112.1 GCA_030621785.1 Gammaproteobacteria bacterium
GAGGTTCCTGGCAGCAGACATTAAGAAAAACGAGTATCGGTCAGTATGTTTTGGGTGCAGTGCTGGGTGTGATACCAGGCTGCCTGGGTGCATTTACGGTCGTTTCGCTCTACTCCCACCGGACAGTGAGTTTTGGTGCGCTGGTAGCGGCTATGATAGCAACGAGTGGTGACGAAGCCTTCGTCATGTTGTCTATGTTTCCGCTACAGGCGTTATGGTTGTCGGGAATACTCTTTATTATAGCAATTGTTGCTGGCTGGATGACTGATAAGTTATTTTCAAAACAGGAGCAATTCCTGATCAACGAGGATCATGAACTGGTAGTGCATCAGGCGGATCTGTGCCTGTGTTTTTCTCCCGGAGACATTCTGCCGCAACTCAGAAATATCAGCTTTCCCAGAGCATTATTAATTGCCTTGCTGGGTGGTTTGTTGTTTGCTTTATCAACCGGCATGTTAGGTTCAAGTGTCTGGGACTGGAAGAGAATATTTTGGTACGGATGGTATTCGCGGGCGTGTCGGCACTTTTCCGATCAACGCGGAATTCATGCTCAAACTGGGCTGGGCCCTGGGGCGGGTGCTGGGCAGCGGGCCTGATACCCGGGTGGTGATCGGCAAGGATACCCGTATTTCCGGATACATGTTCGAGTCGGTGCTGGAAGCCGGTCTGTCTGCAGCGGGTGTGGATATCCGTTTGCTGGGCCCCATGCCAACCCCCGGTATCGCCTATCTGACCCGCACACTGAGCGCCTGTGCCGGCATTGTCATCAGCGCCTCCCACAATCCTCATTATGACAATGGCATCAAGTTCTTTTCCGCCGAAGGTACGAAGCTGCCCGATGAAGTCGAGGCGGCGATCGAGGACGAACTCAAAAAAACCATGGTCACGGTATCTTCTGACCAGCTGGGCAAGGCTGAGCGCGTGGAAGATGCACGTGGACGCTATATCGAATATTGCAAAAGTACCATCCCGTCGAAGATTTCCCTGCGCGGTCTGAAGATCGTTCTGGACTGTGCCAATGGCGCAACCTATTACGTGGCACCGAGCGTCTTTACCGAGCTCGGTGCCGAGGTTGTCACGATTGGCGTAAGCCCTGATGGCCTGAATATCAACGAAGGATGTGGATCCACCCATCCGGAGAAGCTGCGCGAAGAGGTGCTGAATCAGGGGGCGGACGTTGGCATCGCCCTGGATGGCGATGGCGATCGTCTGGTGATGGTGGATCACAAGGGTGAAATACTCGACGGTGACGAATTGCTGTATATCATCGCGCGTTCACGCAAGGACTGTGGACAGCTGGATGGGCCGGTAGTCGGTACCCTGATGAGTAATCTCGGACTGGAGCATGCGCTGAACAGCATGGGCATCCATTTCATGCGTGCCAGGGTCGGTGACCGCTTTGTGATGGAGCTGTTGAAGGAACGCGGCGGTATCATCGGCGGTGAGTCTTCCGGTCATATTATCTGTCTGGACCGCACCTCCACAGGCGACGGTGTAATTTCTGCGCTGCAGGTGCTGGCGCCCATGCTTCAACAGAGGGTTTCCCTGCACGAGTTGAAACAGGGCATGCAGAAATATCCGCAGCACATGATCAATGTCGCGTTACCGGAAGGGATTGACATCGATGCATCACAGCCAGTGCAGGCCGCTGTACAGGATGCGGAAAAAATTCTGGGCGACAAAGGCCGGGTGTTGTTACGTCCGTCCGGCACCGAACCACTGATTCGTGTCATGGTGGAAGGCGAGAATCGCGCTCTGGTGGTCGAACAGGCGCAGAAGCTGGCAGCGGTCGTGGAACAGCTGGTCAAGCCCCAGGCAGATACCGCCTGAGCCCGGACCGGGCAGGCGGGGTCTGCCATTTACATTTGATTTTCCCGGCTCATACCGCTACGCTACGCGGCTATTTTCAAGGGCTTGCAGGAGATGGGCATGCGACAAATTCTGGTGGCAGGGAACTGGAAACTGAACGGTTCCCTGGATAGTGTCAAACAACTGGTTTCCGGGATCCTCGGTGGCGTAGACGACACCGGGAATACCGCGATTGCGGTGTGTCCACCCTTTGTCTACATCCCGCTCGTGTCGAATTTACTGGTGGGCAGCAAGGTAAAGCTTGGTAGTCAGGACGTCAGTGACCAGGAATCCGGTGCCTTTACCGGCGAGATTTCCGGGCCGATGTTGAAGGATTTCAGCTGTAGCTACGCGATCGTCGGCCATTCCGAGCGTCGTGCGCTGTACGCGGAAAATGACGAATTTACCGCCCGCAAGTTTGCCGCAGCCCGCAGCTGTGGTCTGATTCCCATTCTTTGTGTGGGTGAAACCCTGGAAGAGCGCGAGGCCGGTATCACCGAGCAGGTGGTGGCCCGTCAGCTGGATGCAGTCATCGAGCTCGAGGGTATCGCGGCTATTGGTGATGCCGTGCTCGCATATGAGCCGGTCTGGGCTATTGGTACTGGCAAAACCGCGACACCGCAGCAGGCGCAGGATGTACACGCCTTCATTCGTGGTAAACTCGCCGGTCTCGATCAGGCCGTTGCCGACAAGGTGCAGATTCTGTACGGCGGCAGTGTGAAGGGCAGTAATGCCGCAGAATTGTTTGCCATGTCCGACATAGACGGTGGACTGATTGGTGGCGCCTCACTGCAGGCCGACGACTTTCTCGCCATCTGTATGGCCGGAAACTAATTTCGACTACGAGTCTTACGTATGTTTACAGCGTTATTGATCTTCCAGGTGTTATTGGGCGTGGCTATTATCGGGCTCGTCCTGCTGCAGCAGGGGAAGGGCGCCGATATGGGCGCGGCATTCGGGGCCGGTGCTTCGGGTACGGTGTTCGGATCCCGCGGTGGCGGTTCATTCTTCACCCGCGCCACGGCGGTTCTCGCGGCGCTGTTCTTTGCCAACAGCATTATCCTGTCGTCACCCCTGGTCAGGAATGTCGAGGATGTCAGCAGCAGTGTCACCAGCCGTGCGGTGGTTGACGAAGAAACGCTGATAACTGAAGAGATTCCTGTCGTGGAAGAAGCGGTTGAGGAGGACATGCCGGCAGCACCTGTAGATGAATCTGCAGAAGAACCCGTATCCGACCTCCCTCCCGCCGAAGAACCGGCCGCGGCCAGTGATTCCGAAGCGGACGTTGTCGCGGTGGAGCCCGGGAATCAGGATGCTCCTGGCGATCCGGCCGATGAGGCGCCGGAATAATCTGTTCCTGCCGACGTGGTGGAATTGGTAGACACGCTATCTTGAGGGGGTAGTGGCGAAAGCTGTGCCGGTTCGACTCCGGCCGTCGGCACCATTTACTTTTACAATCATGCAACAACACTAAAGAGGCAATATCTCAAATGAAACTACGTTCAATTCTTTCAGCGACTCTGATCGCTGCAG
>JAUXGZ010000062.1 GCA_030621785.1 Gammaproteobacteria bacterium
CATGTCGGCAATGTCACCGATACACAGCGTCCCGCCATTGGCCTGCTCAAGCCGTCCGTAATTAACTGTCTCTCCGTCTTCCGTGCCAAACAACTCAGCAGCGGAATTTTCCGCTGACATGGAGCCAACGGCAATCTCGACAAATGGACCCTCACGACGTGCACTCTGGTCATGAATATAGCGGGAAAATGTACCTTTGCCCGCGCCGGCCTCGCCACTGATGAGTACCCAGCTATTATGTTGCGCGAGTTTTTGTGCCTGTTCACGCAGCTGCGCCATTACCGGTGATTTACCTTGCGGCTCTATGATCGGTTGCGCATGTTCCCGCAAATCTACATTTTCTCGCTGCAGACGCTCACTTTCAAAAGCACGCTCAACCGTCAGCAATAATTTCGCCAGCGAGATCGGCTTCTCAATAAAATCATAGGCGCCCAGCCGGGTAGCCTCGACCGCAGTCTCCACCGTTCCATGCCCGGATATCATGACAACCGGGCAGGGCAGGCCGCCATTTTCGGACCATTCACGCAGCAAGGTAATGCCATCGACATCCTCCATCCAGATGTCCAGCAGGATGAGGTCGGGTCGGCGTAAACGCCTCGCCTGACGGGCGGCTTCTCCGTTCTCCGCAATACTGATTTCGAAACCCTCGTCCTCGAGGATTTCCTTGACCAGATTGCGGATATCCGGTTCATCGTCTACCACCAGAATATGGCCGGAGGACATGGTGATACTGTTTCCCGTAGGTTACGAAGCAGGTGTTTTCCGAAAGTTACTGCGACTCATTATAGAGCAGCGACGTTCAGGATACAGTGCTTTGTTGTTTTGCACGAAAACGCAGTTCGATGCAGGCATGATGATCAGCGGTATTGAGCGCATGGATCTGGCCATTATGCTCCTCAACAATTTTCTTGACGATGGCCAGCCCCAGTCCTGTACCCCGCGCCTTGGTCGTCATATAGGGTTCGAACAGACTTTCCAGCAGATCATCTGCAAACCCCGGACCGTTGTCCTCGAAAGAAAAATCAATAAACTGCTCGCCGCCATCCTCGACCCAGCGAGAACTGACCCGCAGGCCGGCATTATCCCGGTCACCCACGGCTTCCAGCGCATTCTTGAACAAGTTGTGCAACAGCTGTCGAAGACGGCCGGCATCACCGTTCACCAGCGGCGACGGTTGCTGCAACGCCAGCCGGATGCTTATTTTCGACCCCTGGTATAACGCCGCCACATCGCGAAGCAGTTCGTACAGTTCTACCGGTTCCAGCTGCAATTTTGGCGCACGCGCGTAGTCACTGAAGGCGTTTACCATTTCCTTCATGGTCTCAACCTGCTGAACTATGGTACGCGTAGCGCGGTCCATCACGTCAGCATCCTTGCCTTCCATGGTGTGCAGATACTTGTGCCGCAATCGTTCGGCAGACAGCTGGATCGGTGTCAGCGGGTTTTTTATCTCGTGTGCCAGACGACGGGCAACCTCTCCCCAGGCGGCATCGCGCTGGGAACGGATCTGGTCAGTTATATCATCGAACACCAGCACCTGTCGGCCCGGCTGCTTCCCGCTCGCCGGCAGAGCGGCGCTACGACACATGAGAATACGCCGACCGCCACTATCGGCAAGCACCACCGGTTTCTGCCAGTCCAGTTCGCCACTGGTACGCTTCTCCTCTACCAGCTTCAACAGGGGTTGCATAAAGGCATAGCGACTGGACAGTTCATCCGGAGTGCTGCCCAGTTCACCACTGAGATCGATACCCAGAATCTGACAGGTCGCATCGTTCACGGTACGTAATTCACCATCGGCACCGATACTCATTACGCCGGAGGACAGGCTGCCGAGCACAGTTTCGAGGTAGGCGCGCTGCCCCTCGACCTCCTGCTGACTGCGGTGGGTCTGCTCTCTTGACCATTCCAGGCGCCGCGTCATGTCGTTAAAAGAACGTACCAGGAAGCCCAGTTCGTCCTCGCTGGGTACCGGCAGGCGTTTGCTGTAGTCACCCTCGGCTACGGAACGTGTTCCCCTGGCCAGCACGGCAATCGGCGCCACCAGGCGTCGCGCCGAAAAGAATGCCGCCCAGACAGCCGACAGCAGGCTCAGCACCAGCACCAGCGAAAGGGTCAATGTATAACTGTACTTGAGTGGTTTGCGCAGATACGCCAGTTTGCGGTAACGGGCAATTTGCAACTCGACCTGTTCCGCGAGGGCGCCCAGACGTTCCGGGAAACGGTACAGGGCCCGCAGCGCCAGCGTTTCCGCTCCCGGACTGCTGGACAACATCGGCACCACCGCCATAACGTACACACCGGCGTCCCCGATTGGCTCGAGACCCACGTATGGACGTCCCAGCCCCAGCGTCACCAGGCTCTTGTTGGCCGGCTGCAGGGGAATGATAGCAGTGCCTTCGGCACTGCTGGATGCCACGATGCGTCCATCGGCACCGTATACAGCCAGCTCGACCGCACCACTCTGGACGCGATAGTCGTACAGGCCGATAGGGATCATGGCCGGTGTCACACCGCTCAGTTCCACGGCAACCTTTTCAGTCAGTTCCAGCAAATCCTTGAGCCGGATGTCCAGCGCACCGCGACTCAGATTCAGGGCGTCTTCCAGCGTCTGCTCGATGCGTACGTCGAACCAGGAATCGATGCCACGCTGCAGAAATTGCAGGGAGAAATAGTAGACCACGCTGAGTGGAAGTACCGCCAGCACGACGAAGGTCAATACCAGGCGCGAGGTGAGCCGGGCACCGGGAGCACGGGAACGATACTGGGCGACCAGCCAGTACAGGTTATTGCCGATCATCCCGAGCAATACGATCAGGCCCAGCGCATTGACCAGCAGCAACCAGGAATACAGCCGACCGAAACGCTCGGAGTTGTGCGTCGCATCACTCATCAATGACAGCGAAACCAGCAACATGCCGAACAGCAGCAGCATCGGCCAGATGCCGAGCCGTGTGCGGTCTACGGCTTCAGTGACCATTTATACCAGTCGCTGTGGAGACTCCAGTCAGAACCCAGGTAGGCCCACAGACGGATTGGCGTGGGCAGGGATTCAATATCCAGAACGGCACGCATCCGGACCTTGTACCTGGTGTTGGGCAGCAACAGATTGGCGTCGATAACCGGAAGGTCGTACACGTTGCCAATGTAGCCCAGCGCATCCCCCAGACTGCCGAAATTGTAACCTTCCCCGCTGCCGTAGTTCTCCACCCGGTAGCGTTGGCTCAGGGCGTGGTATTCAATCATGTAGCGCACCTTAAGGTGGGCTGCGACTTCCTCCCACAGCCATTCACGCTTGCGTACGACCTCGACCTGCAGCTCGATAACCAGCGGCACACCATTGTCCAGCGCCTCGCGAACGGTATCATTTATATAGAACCGGACCCGTGCACCTACCCGGTAGACCCCTCCCGCCAGCAGCGAGCGCGTATCCTGGATACGGGTAACCTCATCCCCCGCCCTGGGCGCGCGCCCGAACAGACGGGCCAGCAGCGAGCGGTTCTCATCAGCCGCAGCCACATTTTCCGCCGGCGCGGCCAGCGCCACAAACAGACCGGCCAGCAGCAGGCCGGCGATCCAGCGAGCACTGCGGTGCGGTGCTGTCGCGGTGACTGCCATCAGGAATTCAGTCCGGGTGCCTTGACGATCCGTGCATAATAAAATCCATCCGTATCCTGTTCGCCAGGCAACACTTGCCGGCCAACCGGTGTTGATTGTCCCGGAGCCTTCTGCAGCGCCACTTCGCCGGCATCACCATGCCGTTGCAGAAAAGCGTCGAGCACATTGCTGTTCTCGGCACTGAATACCGAGCAGGTCACATACAAAATCATACCTCCCGGCGCCAGCAAGGGCCACAGCGCCTCCAGCAGCCTCTGCTGCTGAACGGCCAGCGCTTCCGGGTCGCCGACACGGCGTAATAACTTGATATCCGGGTGGCGACGCACCACCCCGCTCGCCGAACAGGGCGCATCCAGCAGAATGCGGTCAAAAGGCCTGCCATCCCACCATGCCGAAGGTTCTGCAGCATCCGCAGCGACCAGTTCGGCTTGCAGCTGCAGACGGTCCAGATTTTCACGCACGCGCTCCAGACGCTCAACCGAGCTATCGATTGCCACCAGTGACGACAGCCCGGGTTCCAGCTCCAGCACGTGTCCGGTTTTGCCCCCCGGAGCGGCACAGGCATCGAGCACCCGCTGCCCGGGCGCAAGATCCAGCAAAAATGCCGCCAGTTGGGCGGCACCATCCTGCACGGAAACCAGTCCAGCGCGAAAACCGGGCAGGCCATCAACAGATCGCGGCTCCTGCAGGCGAATCGCAGACGATGCCACATCCAGTGGCGCGGCTTCGATTCCCGCTTCAGCCAGCATACCCAGATAATCGGTGCGTTGCAGACGCTGCGTATTGACGCGCAGGACCATCGGTGGACGCTCGTTATTGGCCGACAATACCGACTCCCAGTGCTGTGGCCAGTCCTTGCGCATCCTTTCGATCCACCACTGCGGGTGCGACCAGCGCGCTACCGGCTGACGGTCAACTGTTTCCAGCAGGCTGGCAGAACGGCGCACGGCATTCCGCAAAACGCCATTCGTCAGCCCGGTCGCCCAGTGGCGCCCCAGCGTGCGTACCGCCTCGACGCTTTCGGCAACCGCTGCATGTGCCGGCGTTTCCAGGATCAACAACTGGTACAGGCCCACCAGCAACAGCGCCCGAACATCACCATCCCGCTTCTTGAGAGGCCGCTGCAATAGCTGGTCCAGCTGTGCATCGAGCCGATGGAACCAGCGCAGGGTGCCGTACGAAAGCTCCTGCACCAGCCCGCGCTGGCGCGGATCCTGGTAACCTGACAGCTCTGCAGGCAACAGCGCACTCAACGATTCGCCGTGTTCCACGACCCGATAAACCATTCTGGCCGCAGACGCTCGTGGCTGTCTCTTGCCTGATGTTTTCAGCGCACGCGCCTCATTTACCCGAGCACTTCCCCGGCAACCGACCGGGCATTGAGAAAATCGGCCGCCTGCAGGCGCCTGGCACCCGGCAACTGAACTTCCAGCAAGCGCAGGCAGCCACTGCCGCAGGCCACATCGAAACCCTCCTTGCCGGCGGCCACGACCGTGCCCGGCAGAGCCTCGGCACCGTCCACTACGCGGGCCTTCCAGACCCGCAGTATCTTGCCCTGGTACTGCGTCTGCGCCACCGGCCAGGGGTTGAACGCACGCACCTGGTATTCCAGCAGCTGCGCATCCCGCTGCCAGTCCAGTGTCGACTCGGCCTTTTCCAGCTTGCCGGCATAGCTGGCCTGGCTTTCATCCTGCACCACCGGCTGCAGGCGTTGCTGCTCCAGGTCGTCCAGGCGTTCGGCCAGCAGCTGTGCAGCCAGTGTGCTGAGCCGATCGTGCAGGGTTCCGCCGATATCTTCCGGAGTGATCGGCGTACGTACCTCGGCAAGTACCGGGCCGGAGTCCAGCCCGGCTTCCATTTGCATCAGACACACACCGGTTTCCCGGTCGCCGGCCAGAATTGCACGCTGAATCGGTGCTGCCCCACGCCAGCGCGGCAATAAAGAAGCGTGCAAATTAACACAACCGAGGCGCGGGATATCCAGCGCGCTCTGCGGCAGGATCAGCCCGTAAGCAACCACCACCATAAGATCCGGTGCATGGCTTGCCAGCTGCTGACGGGTCACGTCATCCTTCAGGCTGACCGGCTGGAATACCGGAATATCCCTTGCCAGGGCCAGCTGCTTGACCGGTCCGGGCTGCAGCTTGCGACCCCGGCCGGCCGGCCGGTCCGGCTGGGTATAAACCGCAACAACCGTATGCCCGCTAGCGAGCAACGCCTGCAGAACAGGCACGGAGAAGTCAGGAGTACCGGCGAAAACGACGCGCATGGACAGGTGCTTGTAAAAGGGTCAAATGACAGGTTCGGAGTGCGTTTCAGGCTCAACGCCGTCGTCGCCGTGACGCCGCTGCTTCTCCAGCTTCTTGCGGATGCGCTGACGTTTCAATGGTGACAGGTAATCCACGAACAGCTTGCCGTCCAGGTGATCGATTTCGTGCTGGATGCAGACCGCGAGCAAATCATCGGTTTCCAGCTCGAAGAGATCACCATCCCGGTCCAGCGCACGCACGCGTACCCGCTCGGCGCGCTCGACGCTCTCGTAGATCCCCGGCACCGACAAACAGCCCTCGTCCATTTCCTCGACCCCTTCGAGCTCCAGAATTTCCGGATTCACGAGCACCATTGGCTGATCCTGATCCTTGGATATATCGATCACCACCAGTCTTTTGGGGACATCAACCTGGGTGGCGGCGAGGCCGATACCCGGCGCTGCATACATGGTTTCCAGCATATCGTCGATCAGCTGACGCAGCCCATCATCCACAACCTGCACCGGTGCAGCCACATTTCGCAGACGCGTATCCGGAAAATGGAGAATTTCAAGCAGCGCCATGTGCTCCCCGTCACAGTGAGTAATCTGAATGCAAAATCATACTCTAACATAATGATCATACGACTTTTAAAATTCTCTACACTCCCGGCGCGAGCGGCCGTTAACCTCACCGAATCAGCACATTGGCGAACTGCCAGTGTATGGAATCTACAGTAAACCAGGAAGTAAAAGGGACGACTATGTCGACATTCAGATCGTTTGCGTTGCTGCTTGCCCTGCTTGCGGGCAGCGTCTGCGCCGAACAGGTTGCACTCCGGGACGGACACCCCGACCACTACGTGGTCGTCAAGGGCGACACCCTGTGGGATATATCCGGACGGTTTCTGGAGCGCCCCTGGCTTTGGCCTGAAATCTGGCACGTAAACCCGCAGATTGAAAACCCGCACCTCATATACCCGGGCGACGTCATAAGCCTGGTGTACGTAGATGGCCAGCCGCAGCTACGCATCCAGCGCGGCAGGGGGACGTTCAGGATGTCGCCTACGGCGCGCACCGAACGTCTCGACGAAGCCATATCAACCATTCCACTGGACGCGATCCAGCAGTTTCTGACCCAGCCGCTGGTGGCGGATAAAGATGTCATGAAGGACGCTGCCTACGTGGTATCCAGCGCGGACGAACACCTGATTGTCGGCGCGGGAGATCGGGCCTACGTGCGTGGCATCCATACCAGCCAGGGCAGCAGCTACCACCTGTTCCGTCCCGGTGAGCCCTACGTCGATCCGAACACCAACGAACTGCTGGGCCACGAGGCGAAATACCTGGGCGAAGGCGAGGTCGAGCGCTTCGGCGACCCGGCTACCATGAAACTCATGCGTACCACGCGCGAAATCAATATCGGCGACCGGGTAATGCCCATGTCACAGGAAAATGTGCACGCCTACTTTATCCCGCACACGCCTGACGAGCCCGTCGATGGCACCATCATCTCCGTAGTTGACGGCGTAACCCAGATTGGCCAGTACCAGATCGTGGTTCTCAATCGTGGCCAGCGTGAAGGTATCGACGCGGGCACCGTATTCGAGATCTACCAGGCCGGTCAGCTGATCCCGGATCAGGTCGCCGGCCGTGGCCACAGTGGCAAACGCAATCAGCAGGTACAGTTGCCGGATGAAAAAGCCGGTCAGCTGATGGTATTCCGCAGTTTCGACAAGGTCAGCTTCGGGCTCATCATGATGGCCTCCAGCGCGCTGCACGTCGGGGACCGCGTCATCACCCCCTGACCCGGTCTGGCAAAAACCGGCTGTATCAGGCATTGTATGGTGCCTTGATGCAGCCGGTTTTTATTTGCGGCCGCCCGCCCAAAGCAGGAGCCCGCCTCACGGATGAGGTCTGACAGCGAAACACAACCGCAACCACCGGCACAGCAGGAAGACCTTCGCTACTGGCTGGCACTGCACCGCGCCCCGGGCGTGGGGGCGGTGCGATTCAGGGACTTGCTGCGTGCCTTTGCTTCCCCCCGCCATCTTTTCGGCGCCGGCCGTGGCGCGTGGCAGGCAGCCGGTTTACCCGAAAAACTGCAGCAATACCTGCTGACGCCGGACTGGTCGTTGGTCGACCGGGATCTCGAATGGCTCCAGGGTGACGCTAACCACCTGCTCGGCTGCGCGGATCCTCACTACCCGCCACTACTGACCGAAATCCATGACCCACCGGCCCTGCTGTTCGTGCACGGCGATGTCCGCGCACTCAGCCAGCCGCAACTGGCTATCGTCGGCAGCCGCAATCCCACTGCCAACGGCGCGGCCCTGGCACGTGAATTTGCCGGCTACCTGACTGGCTGCGGACTGACCATCACCAGCGGACTGGCCAGTGGTGTGGACGGCGCGGCACATATCGGCGCCCTGGAGGCCGGCGGCAGCACCATCGCGGTCTCCGGTACCGGTCTGGACCGTGTCTACCCGGCCCATCACCGCGATCTGGCGTACCGGATAGCGGCACAGGGCGCGCTGGTATCGGAATTTCCACCCGGGACGACCGCCAGGCCGGGTAATTTCCCGCGCCGCAACCGCATTATCAGCGGCCTGGCACTGGGCACCCTGGTGGCGGAAGCCGCGCTGCGATCCGGCTCGCTGATCACCGCGCGTACGGCGCTCGAGCAGGGTCGTGAAGTATTTGCCATCCCGGGATCCATCCACAATCCGCTGGCACGAGGCTGCCATGCCCTCATCCGCCAGGGCGCCAAACTGGTCGAAACCGGCGAACACGTGCTGGAGGAGCTCTCGGCACTGGCCCGCTACAGCTTCGCCCAGCCGGATCCTGATCAGGTCCATGCCGCAGCGGAAGAACGCGCCAATCCCTCAACACTTTCGGATGATTGCCTGCAACTGCTTGAATGCATGGGCTATGAACCGGTTTCCATCGACCAGCTGGTGCAGCGCTGCGGATTGACGCCGGAAGCGCTTTCCTCCATGCTCTTGCTATTGGAGCTGGACGGGCAGGTGGTTTCCGGCGGAGGCGGGCGTTATACCCGCTCCAGATAGAGGTTGTTATGAAAGAAAACATGTTTGACGTGCTGATGTACCTGTTTGAGCACTATTATCTGGATGATGATACCGAGGCCGGGCCGGACCGCGAATCGCTGCACACCGAGCTGCTCGAAGCCGGCTTTCCGCCCGTCGAAATCAGTCAGGCCTTCGAGTGGCTGGAGGGCCTTTCGGTCCAGCAGCACCAGATGCAGGTACCGCAGACAGCCAATACCATCCGTATCTACGCCGATGTGGAAACCGAGCGCCTGAGCTCCGAAAGCCGCGGGTTCCTGCTGTTCCTCGAGCAGATGGGCATTCTGCCGGCGGATGCCCGGGAACGGGTAATTGAACGCGTCATGGCTCTGGAGACCGATGATTTTGATCTTACCCAGCTGAAATGGGTGATTCTGATGGTGCTGTTCAACCAGCCGGGTGCGGAAGCGGCCTATGCCTGGATGGAAGACCTGGTCTTTGACAGCGTGCCGGGTGGTTATTTGCACTAGTGCGCCGGCTTAACACCCGCTCCCGTTAATTTACTCAAGCCGTACCGGCTTTTTCACTGTAGAGGCTATGAGCAAGAATCTGGTTATCGTGGAATCGCCTGCCAAGGCGAAAACCATCAAGAAATACCTGGGCAAGGGCTTCGAGGTTCTGGCCTCGTACGGGCACGTGCGCGATCTGGTTCCGAAAGAAGGTGCGGTCAAGCCGGACGACGACTTCGCCATGAACTACCAGGTCATTGAGCGCAATGCCCGGCATGTCGAGACCATCGGCAAGGCAATGAAGAAAGCCGACAACCTGTATCTCGCAACGGATCCGGATCGTGAGGGTGAAGCGATTTCCTGGCACCTGTACGAACTGCTGAAAGACCGTGGCTCGCTCAAGGACAAGGGCGTCTACCGGGTAGTGTTCCACGAGATCACCAAGCGCGCCATCAACGAGGCGGTGGAAAATCCGCGCGAGCTGTCGACCCCCATGGTGAACGCCCAGCAGGCCCGCCGGGCACTGGACTACCTGGTTGGCTTTAATCTGTCGCCGCTACTGTGGAAGAAGATCCGCCGCGGCCTGTCGGCCGGCCGCGTGCAAAGCCCGGCGCTGCGCATGATCGTGGAACGCGAAGAGGAAATCGAAAAATTCAGGCCGCGGGAATACTGGACCATCGAAGCCGACCTGGAGAAGGATGCACAGGCCTTTGTCGCCCGACTAACGCACTTCCATGATGAAAAGCTCAGCCAGTTCAGTATCCATAAAGACGCGCAGGCACACGCCGCCCAAAAGGAGCTGCTGGAAGCTGCCCAGGGCAAGCTGACCGTCAGCAATATCGAAAAGAAACAGCGCAAACGCAACCCGGCCGCGCCATTCACCACCTCTACCCTGCAGCAGGAGGCTTCGCGTAAGCTCGGCTTTACCACCAAACGCACTATGAGCGTCGCCCAGCAACTGTATGAAGGCATCGATATCGGCGACGGCTCGGTGGGTCTGATCACCTACATGCGAACCGACTCGGTCAACCTGGCCAACGAGGCACTGGACGAACTGCGCGAACTGATTGGTGGACGCTACGGCAAGGACAAAGTGCCGGCCAAAACCCGGCATTTCAAGACCAAGGCCAAAAATGCCCAGGAGGCACATGAGGCGGTCCGTCCGACCTCTGCGTTCAACGTTCCGGACGACATCAAGCGTCATCTGAGCCCCGACCAGTTCAAGCTGTACAATTTGATCTGGAAACGCACCGTCGCCTGCCAGATGATCCACGCCACCATTCATACTGTCGGTGTCGACTTCGCGGTCGGCAACGGCAATACAATGCGCTCCACCGGTTCTACTGTAGTAGAGCCCGGCTTCATGGCGGTATACGAGGAAGGACTGGACGACTCGCGCAAATCCTCCAACGATGAAAACCGCCTGCCGCCGATGGTAAAAGGCGACGAGGTAGCACTGCTCACGATACGCCCCGAGCAGCATTTCACCGAACCGCCACCACGCTACAGTGAAGCCAGCCTGGTCAAGACACTGGAAGAGCACGGCATTGGGCGACCCTCGACCTATGCCACCATCATTTCCACCCTGCAGCAGCGCGAATACGTGACACTGGAGAAAAAACGCTTCCAGCCGACCGATGTCGGCCGCATTGTCAGTAATTTTCTCACCAAACACTTCACCCGCTACGTGGACTACGATTTCACTGCCCGGCTGGAAGATGAGCTGGACGAAATTTCCCGTGGTGAGAAAGAATGGATTCCCCTGATGAAGGAGTTCTGGTATCCGTTCAAGGAACTGGTCGATGACAAGGAACAGAGCGTCTCACGTGCCGAAGTCACCACCGAAGCTACCGATGAGGACTGCCCGAAGTGCGGCAAAAAACTGAATATCCGGCTGGGCCGGCGGGGCCGCTTTATCGGCTGCAGCGGTTACCCCGAATGCGACTACACCCGTAACATCAACGAGGATCAGGAAAGCGCCGAGCCGGAAATCGTCGAGGGTCGCAAGTGCCCCGAATGCGACTCGCCACTGATCATTCGCAGCGGCCGTTACGGTAAATTTATCGGCTGCTCCAGCTACCCCGACTGCAAGCACATCGAACCGCTGGAAAAACCCGAAGATACCGGCATCCCGTGTCCCAAGTGTGGCAACGGCAATATGCTGAAACGCAAGTCGCGACGTGGCAAGATCTTCTATTCCTGCTCGACCTACCCCGACTGCGACTACGCGGTATGGAACGAACCGGTCGAGGGCCCCTGCCCCGACTGCAATTGGCCCATGCTGACCATCAAGACCACCAAGAAACGTGGCACCGAGCGCGTCTGTCCACAGCAGGACTGCAAATTCTCCGAACCCTGGGAGGAGGAAAGCACCGAGGCCAATGAGGAAAGTTAAGCCGCATTCAAGCCATGTTCCCCTCGCACTGGCAACAGTATAGAGCGGCGAGTACAGTTGCTGCCGGAGGCATTATCGCCTGTCCGAGCGAGTCTGTATTCGGCCTCGCCTGCGACCCGGCCAGTCTGGCGGCGGTTACCCGGCTGCTGGCACTGAAAAACCGCCCCATGACGAAAGGGCTGATTGTGGTTGCCACACAGCTGGAGCAGCTCGAACCCTGGCTGCAGCCGCTGACCAGCCGGCAAGCCGGCAAACTGACGCACAGCTGGCCGGGACCGACAACCTGGCTGATCCCGGCAACGCCGGCCTGTCCCGTCTGGCTGCGCGGCCAACACAGTAGCCTGGCCGTGCGCCTGACAGCACACCCGGTACTACGCCGCCTGTGCGATCTGCTCGGCGGACCGATCGTGTCCACCAGCGCCAATCGCAGCGGCCGGCTGCCGGCCCGTTCCATGCTTGAAGCACGCTTGCGTTTCGGCAACCGTATCGACTGCATGTTGCCCGGACAAACTGGCGGACAGCCACGTCCGAGCGTAATCCGCGATCTCTCCAGCGGCAGGCTGATACGCGCATAAACCTGGATTCTGATATGAGCACACCTGACAGCGATGCCGTTTCCACCTACCTGAGAGGACTGCAGGACACGATCTGTGATGCGTTGCAGGCCTTCGAAACGCAGACTTCGTTTCGCGAGGATAGCTGGCAGCGGGATGGTGGCGGCGGCGGCCGCTCCCGGGTGCTGGAACAGGGCGAGGTATTTGAAAAGGCCGGCATCAACTTTTCTCACGTACACGGCGAGGCCCTGCCGGCATCGGCGACCGCCCACCGCCCGGAGCTGGCCGGCCGTAGTTTCGAGGCACTGGGAGTGTCGCTGGTGATTCATCCACACAATCCCTATGTGCCTACCTCACACGCCAATGTGCGCTTCTTTATCGCCGAAAAACCGGGCAGTGCGCCGGTATGGTGGTTCGGTGGCGGGTTCGACCTGACGCCCTACTATGGTTTCGAGGCAGACGCCGTACACTGGCACCGCACGGCGCGGGCCGCCTGCGAGCCCTTCGGAGCTGATCTCTACCCGCGCTTCAAGCAGTGGTGTGATGAATACTTCTACCTGAAACACCGGCACGAGCCACGCGGTATCGGCGGCCTGTTCTTCGACGACTACAATCAGCCCGGTTTCGAACAGAGCTTTGGCTTTATGCGCAGCGTGGGTGATCATTACGTTCCCGCCTACGCGCCGATTGTGGAAGCACGTCACCGTCACCCGTGGGGCGAACGCGAGCGCGAATTTCAGTTGTACCGCCGCGGCCGCTATGTCGAATTCAACCTGGTCTATGACCGGGGTACCCTGTTCGGGCTGCAAACCGGCGGGCGCACTGAATCAATCCTGATGTCCCTGCCACCGGCAGTCACCTGGCGCTACGACTGGCAGCCGCAGGCCGACAGCCCGGAAGCCGAACTGTACGAGCGTTTTCTCAAACCCGTGGACTGGGCATGAAATCCGGCCCGGCCATCGCCGGCCTGCTGCTGTGTACCGGTGCGGGGGCAGGCGCAGAAATTCTGGCGATGTATTCCCCCGCCACAACCGCCGCCTGTACCTCCCGGCATTCGCTGACCGTGTTGCGTGGCAACCAGCTGCCCGAGCTGCTCGGCAGCAGGATCGATGGTATTCGCCTGTACCGTAGCGACGACGGGCAACTGCGCCCGGTTCCGGTACAGATTGACCGCAAGGATGAAGCTAACCGCTACCTGCTGGAAGATGAAGCCGCAGAGGCTGGTGCCGTGCTGGGTGAAAACGATGAAATCGTATTTCTTCAGGCTGAAACCGGCGACCGGCTACCGGATGGTGGTAGCTCGCAGGCACTGGTTGAACTGGAACTAACGGGTGCACCCGGCCAGCCGGCAGCCTGGCTGTACGCACAGGCCGCGGCACCGGCGGACGACACCGACTTCGATCATTCTGTCCGCTATTACCCCGAGTCGAACTCGGTTCGAACCGACTTGTATACCATTGGATTTTCCGCCAGCCATCCGTTTCTTATCAACTCGCTAAGCTGGAAACTGCCGGACCGGGACGACTGGAGCCCGGATATCTCGGATACCATGAAAATACGCCACCAGGGTTCACTATTTGGATTCATGGATTTCCGGCGTACCCAGGACGACTACCAGTCTCGGCTGGTAGCGGTTAAAGGCGGGCCATTACGCGTCATCCTGCGCACTGAAAACCGGGTGCGTATCTGGTGGAAACTGGACACGCCGGCCCTGTATATCGACTATGTCATGATGCCGGACGGCTTCGTAATGGACAGCATTATCGATATTCCCTTTAACATCGGATTATTCATGTCCGACCTCGAAACCCTGACGACCGTAGACTGGAACCAGAGCCCCGATCTGCCAGCACTGTTCATCAGCTCGCCCTATACCGGCAGTCCATTACCGGTCAACGGCAGCATGTCACCGAAAAAATGGCACTTCAGCGGCCTCCACGGCGATCACTTTGCAGTTTCCAGCATCTGGGGCACCCTGGATACGCGGCTGGAGATTCCACCGGAATTTCCCCTGGAAGCATCGTTATACCTGCGCGACAACGTGACGCAGCCGGATCCTCCCGAAGAACGAATTGGCCAGTTCGGCAATGTCGGCTTTCTCACCACCGGCTGGGAAAACATTGATACCGAGGCACATCACCTGAAATTCACAGTGTGCATGTCGCAGTAAGCTTTGGCGCTTCCTGCCTCCCGCGACGATAACTGCGAGCCGGACACGCCACCTGAGGTCCTGGCATTACCTGGAACTCTTGCGCGTCGCTCCCGGCGTCCTGCCTCCCGCGACGATAACTGCGAGCCGGACACGCCACTTGAGGTCGCGACATTACCTGGAACTCTTGCGCGTCGCTCCCGGCGTCCTGCCTCCCGCGA